>JANNNC010000023.1:0-21722 GCA_031398335.1 Massilia sp. | reverse complement strand
CCGGCATTGTCGACTATATCCACTACTACAATCACGACCGCATCAAGCTCAGATTAAACGGGCTGAGCCCTGTACAATTCAGGACTCAGCACTTGGCAGCAGCGTAGACTTAACTGTCCAACTTTGTGGGGTCACTTCACTCGAGCCCACGCTACGGTACGCAACGGTTCGCAACTCACATCAGCGCTTGCCTTCCTTTTACTTGATCAGAATCGCGATATCGCGCAGCCCGATCTGCCCATTCCCGATCGCCGACGCAGCCGGGTTCGCGGCGCCGTTGACCATGGTCGCCGCGCCGGTGGCAAGATCGACCCGGTACAGCGACGACGGCCCGCCCGCGCTCGTGCGCAAGGCCGCCAGCACCAGCCCATTCGCGCCGCCCGCGATGTCCATGCCGGCGTCGCCCATGACCATCACGCCCAGCGGGCCGACCAGGGCCAGGGTGCCGTCGTTCGGCGGGTTTTGCAGCGCCAGGCTGGCGCTCGTGTTGTCGATGTCGTAGAGCGTGGTGGCCGTGGTGCCGGCGTAGCTGTTGGTGTAGGCCGCGGCGCTGACGAAGGCGGTGGCGCCTGTGCGGTTGATGGCGCCGTCGGTGGTGGTGGCGCCGGTGTCGACGTTGATGCGCAGGTTCTGGCCGCTGTCGCCGATCACGCGCAGGCGGTCGGCCACCGGGTTGAAGTCGACCGCAAATGCGGTGCCGGCAATGGCCGCATACGGCGCCGTGGCGTCGGCCGCGTCCGCCGCCAGCGTCGCCTTGACGGTGGCCGCGCCCGTGGCCGGGTCGATGGTGACGATGCGCGCGCCCGAGGTGATCCCGTACAGCAGGCCGTCTTTCGGGCGGAAGTCGATGCCGAGCAGGGTTTCGCCGCTGGTCAAGCCGGTGACGGCGACGCTGGCATCGATGGTGTTCGGGGTGGCCGGCTTGAAGGCGTGCAGGCGGCCGTCGTCGGCCAGGCCGTAGGCGATGGGTGCGCCTGGCGTGCGCAGGGCGATGCCGCGGATGTCCTCGGTCACGCCCAGCGCGCCGACGGACGTGGCCGGGTTGGCGCTTGCGGCCAGGTTGATCGTGTACAGGGTGCGTGCGCCGCCGACGCTGAGCACGGCGTAAGCCATGTTGGTGCGCGCATCGATGTCCATGCCGTTGGCCGTGCCCGCGTCCACGCCCAGCGCCACCGGCAGGCTCAGGGTGCCGTTGTTCGGCGGGTTCTGCACGTACAGGGTGTCGTTCGTGGTGTCGAGCGCATACAGCGTCGTGCTGGCGGTGCCGGCAAACGAGTTCGTGTAGGCCGAGGCGGTGACGGCGTTCGCCGCGCCGCCATTGATCGCACCGTCGGTCGTGGTGGCGCCGCTGTCAACGTTGATGCGCAGGCTCTGGCCGGTATTGCCGACCACGCGCAGGCGGTCGGCCGCCGGATTGAAGTCGACGCCGTAGTCGGTGCCGGCCAGCGCCGTGAAGGGCAGGGTGGTGTCGGCGGCATCCGCCGCCAGCGTCGATTTGGTGGTGGCGGCGCCGCTGCCGGTGTCGATCGTGTAGATGCGGCCGCTGCTGCCGACCGCGTACAGGAGACCGTCGCTCGGGCGGAAATCGATGCCGAGCAGGGTTTCGCCGCCCTGCAGTCCGGTAATGGCCACGTTGGTGCGGATGGTGGCCGGGGCGTCGCGGTTGAACGAGATCAGCTTGTTGCTGACGGTGAGTGCGAACACGTCGCCCGCCGTCATTGCCGGCGGCAGCGGCGCCGGCACGGGCGCCACGGGCGGGATGGCCATGTCATCGTTGTCGTCCCCGCCGCAGGCGCTCAGGGCCAGGGCAATGGACGTGGCAAGGATCAGCTTCGGAAAAAGGTGGTTGTTCATGGTCTGCATCCTGGAAATAGTTGGCACACGTTGTGCGATAAAGGATCAACGGATTGGCGCTGTTGATTCCCTTACTACGTGGCCAGGCTGGATTTGGATGCAGTCCTGACAAAATAAATTTAAAGTGAATGTTGCTGAGTTGAGAACGCCCAGCGCTTGCTCAGCGGTGCACCACCACCAGCAGCGCCTTCGCCTCGGTCTTGCCGACGTTGCGCAGCACGTGGTCCTGGTCCGCCAAATAACGCGCCGTGCCGCCGGCCTTGACCTTGCGCTTTTCCAGGCCGACTTCGACTTCCAGCGCACCGTTGAGCACCGTCAGGTGTTCCTTGGTGCCGGGGTCGTGCGCCTGCGAGGTCAGGGCGCCGCCGGGCGCCAGGGTCAGCTCATACCATTCGTACTGG
This sequence comes from Massilia sp., assembly GCA_031398335.1. Lineage (GTDB taxonomy): Bacteria > Pseudomonadota > Gammaproteobacteria > Burkholderiales > Burkholderiaceae_D > Telluria. The sequence goes on along the minus strand of JANNNC010000023.1, from coordinate 19,467 downwards.
CCGGCCAGTTCCATCGGCCCGAGGATGCGCAGCACGTAGCCGGCGTGATGCCCGGGCAGGGTCGGCGTTTCGTGCGCGTCCAGCACCCGGATCGCCTCGACGTCGCGCGTTTCCGACGCCAGCAGCTCGCCGATCTGTACGCCCAGTGCATTGGCGAGACGCCAGGTGATGGCGATGGTAGGATTCGCCTTTTCGCGCTCGATTTGCGACAGCATCGATTTCGACACGCCGGCAATGCGCGACAGGTCTTCGAGCGTCAGGCCACGGGCCAGGCGCAGGCGCTGCAGGGTGGCGCCGACTTCGGGCGGGGCGTTGTTGGTCGTAACCAGGGTTTTCATCGGGAGAGCCAGCTCTAGTATTGGGTGAGCGCCGCAGCTTGCCAAGTTCAACAGGTGGGCGTAATATTCATTATATTGAATTTCAGTTCGAGATACCGAAATTGCGGCGCTCTACGAAACAAGTATAGCGCCAGGCAACGGTACAGCATAGTCCAACCGCCGGTCAAGCCGGCTTCAACGACGAGGTAATCCCATGAGCGAGCAAGCGACTGACGCGTTTTACAGCGGCCTGCAGCAGAATCTGTCCACCCTGCGCGAGCAGGGCCTGTTCAAGCCCGAGCGCGTGCTCGCTTCGCGCCAGGGCGCCGAGGTGCAGTCGGAAGACGGCCGTACACTGATCAATATGTGCGCCAACAATTACCTCGGCCTGTCGGGCGACCTCGACACGCAAAAAGCGGCCGAGGAAGCCCTCCACAAATTCGGCTATGGCCTGTCGTCGGTGCGCTTCATCTGTGGTACGCAAACCGTGCACAAGGAACTCGAGCGCAAACTCTCCGAATTCCTCGGTACCGAAGACACGATCCTGTACGCGGCTGCATTCGATGCGAATGGAGGCGTGTTCGAGCCGCTGTTCGACGAAAACGACGCCATCATCTCGGACGCGCTGAACCACGCCTCGATCATCGACGGCATCCGCCTGTGCAAGGCTGCGCGCTACCGCTACGCCAACAACGACATGGCCGACCTCGAAAAGCAGCTGCAGGCAGCCACGGATGCGGGCAAGCGCCATAAGCTCATCGTCACCGACGGCGCCTTCTCGATGGACGGCACCATCGCCCAGCTCGACAAGATCGTGGCACTGGCCGAACAATACGGCGCCCTGACCATGATCGACGAATCGCACGCTTCGGGTTTCATGGGCGCGACCGGGCGCGGCACGCACGAGCACTGCGGCGTCATGGGCAAGATCGACATCCTCACCGGCACCCGCGGCAAAGCCCTGGGCGGCGCGATGGGCGGCTTCACTTCGGGCCGCAAGGAAGTCATCGAGACGCTGCGCCAGAAGTCGCGTCCCTATCTGTTCTCGAACACCCTGGCGCCGATGATCGCCGGCGCCTCGCTGTCGGTGCTGGACCGGATCTCGAAGTCGACCGAGCTGCGCGACCGCCTGCACGAAAACACCGCCTACTTCCGCAAGGAGATCGAGCGCATCGGCTTCACCATCAAGCCGGGCACCCACCCGGTGGTGCCGGTGATGCTGTTCGACGCGCCGGTGGCGCAGAAATTCGCCGCGCGCATGTTCGAGCTGGGCGTGCTGCTGTCGGGCTTCTTCTATCCGGTGGTGCCGATGGGGCAGGCGCGGGTGCGCGTCCAGCTGTCGGCGGCGCACACCCGCGCGCAGCTCGACACCGTGCTGGCCGCCTTCGAGCAGGCCGGCCGCGAACTCGGTCTCATCAAGAATAATTCGCATCAATAACTAAGCAGTACCGGATTTTAGGAACACACATGGAACGCATCCTCATCATCGGCGCCAACGGCCAGATCGGCAGCGAGCTGGTCTCGGCACTGGCAGAACTACACGGCGCCGCCAACGTCCTCGCCACCGACATCGGCACCCACAACGTCTACGGCGCTGCGCGCTACGCCCAGCTCGACGTGCTGGACAAGGACCGCCTGATGTCGCTGGTCGAGGGAGAGGGTGTGACCCAGGTCTACCAGCTGGCCGCGCTGCTGTCGGCCACCGGCGAAAAGGCGCCGCTGAAAGCCTGGACCCTGAACATGGATGGCCTGTTGAATATCCTGGAAGTGGCGCGCGAACGCCTGGAGGCAGGCAAGCCGCTGAAGGTCTTCTGGCCGTCCTCGATCGCCGCCTTCGGTCCGAACACCCCGGCACAGGACACGCCGCAGTACACGGTGATGGACCCGACCACGATCTACGGCATCAGCAAACTGGCCGGCGAGCGCCTGTGCGAGTACTACCACACGAAATACGGCGTGGACGTGCGCAGCATCCGGTATCCGGGCATCATCAGCTTCAAGTCGCCTCCGGGCGGCGGCACCACCGACTACGCGATCGCGATCTTCCATGCGGCACTGAAGGGCGAGACCTACGAATGCTTCCTCGGCCCGGAGACCACGCTGCCGATGATCTACATGCCGGACGCGATCCGCGCCACGATCGAACTGATGGACGCGCCGAGCGAGAAAGTCGCGATCCGCTCCTCGTACAACGTGGCCGGCGTCTCGTTCAACCCGCGCGAACTGGCCGTCGCCATCGGGCGCGCCGTGCCTGCCTTCGACATCGCCTACAAACCGGACAGCCGCCAGGCGATCGCCGATACATGGCCGCAGAGCCTGGACGACAGCCGTGCCACGAGCGACTGGGGCTGGAAGTCCCGGGTCGGCATCGAGGAGATGGTGACCAGCATGCTCGAGAACATCGACATCGGCGCGACGGCCTGAATCTGTAGCTATAAAAAATAAAACAGTGAGACACAGTTCATGGACATGAGTGTTTTCGATCTTTTCAAGATCGGTATCGGGCCATCGAGCTCGCATACGGTGGGCCCGATGGTGGCGGCGCGCCGCTTCCTGCGCGAGTGCGGCCCGCTCGATAACGCGGTCGGCGTCGAAGCCCATTTGTACGGGTCGCTCGCGCTGACCGGCGTCGGCCACGCGACCGACAAGGCCGTCATCCTCGGCCTGATGGGCGAGACGCCGCAGGACATCGACCCGGATACGGTCGACGACAAGCTGGCCGAAGCCGAACTCGATGGCGTGCTGCGCCTGCTGGGCACGAAGGAAGTGCCGTTCGCGATGCGAACGGGCCTCGTCTGGCACAAGCAATCGAGCCTGCCCGAGCACCCGAACGGCATGCGCTTTGTGCTGCAACTGCTTGACGGCAGCGTCATCGAGCGCGTTTTCTATTCGGTCGGCGGCGGCTTCATCACGGCGGCCGGCGAAGCCCAGCGTCCTGCCGAGCCGGCGAGCGTGCAGGTGCCGTTCCCGTTCGCGACCATGGCCGAGCTGCTGGCCCAGGGCCGCGAGCACGGCCTGTCGATCCCGCACATGCTGCGCGCGAATGAGCTGGTGCGCATGAGCGAGGCGCACCTGGACGCGGGCCTGGACCGGATCTGGGGCGTGATGCGCGACTGTATCGACCATGGCCTGGCGACCGGCGGCCAGCTGCCCGGCGGCCTGAACGTCAAGCGGCGCGCGGCCAGCCTGTGGAAGCAGGCGCACTGCGTCGAAGGCAAGCGCGTCAACGAACTGCCGCACGATTCGACCCATCAGGTGACGCTGTATGCGATGGCGGTGAACGAGGAAAACGCCGCCGGCGGGCGCGTCGTCACGGCGCCGACCAACGGCGCGGCCGGCATCATTCCCGCCGTCGTGCGCTACTACGCCGAAGACTGCCGGCCGACGGACGCCGTCAAAGGCATCCGCGACTTCCTGCTGACATCGGCCGCGATCGGGATGCTGTGCAAAAAGAACGCCTCGATCTCGGGTGCGGAAGTAGGCTGCCAGGGCGAAGTCGGCGTGGCCTGCGCGATGGCGGCGGCGGGCCTGGTGGCGGCGCTCGGCGGCTCGAACGAACGCATCGAGAACGCGGCCGAAATCGGCATCGAACACCATCTCGGCATGACCTGCGACCCGATCGGCGGCCTGGTGCAGATCCCCTGCATCGAGCGCAACGGCATGGGCGCGATCAAGGCCATCACCGCCGCCTCGCTGGCGCTGAAGGGCGACGGCACCCACTTCGTCAGCCTGGACAACGTCATCGAGACGATGCGCCAGACGGGGGCGGACATGCAGGTGAAGTATAAAGAGACCTCGCTCGGCGGGCTGGCGATTCACGTGGTGACGGTGAACCACGCGGCGTGTTGATGCAGGGTGGGCACTTCACTGCCAAACCATCGCACAACGCGTCCGCAGTAAGCTGGCGTGGGCTCGCGAGCCAACGCGCCCGCATCATATGCGTCGCGGCGCAACCGGCAAGATCCTATGCAAAAAACCCTTCCCCACTCGTCCGCAGACAGGAATCCGGCGCTCGCACTATAATAAAAGCATCATCGCGAGCCCAACCGGATCATCCAAAACATGCAATACGTGTCTACCCGCGCAACGAGCGCGTCCGCTTCCCGCAATCCCGAAACCTTCTCCACCATCCTGCTCGGCGGCCTGGCCCCCGATGGCGGGCTGTTCATGCCGGCCGAGTACCCGCAGGTCACGAGCGAGGAACTGGGCGCCTGGCGCTCGCTGTCGTACGCCGAGCTGGCGCACGCCATCCTGCGCAAATTTGCGACCGACATTCCCGACGCCGACCTCAAGGCGCTGACCAGCAAGACCTATACGCCTGAAGTCTACCGCAACGCGCGCGCCGGCGAGCCGGCGCAGGACATCACCCCGCTGCGCACGCTCGAAGACGGGCATGGCGGCAAACTGATCCTGCAGGCGCTGTCGAACGGCCCGACCCTGGCCTTCAAGGACATGGCGATGCAGTTGCTGGGCAACCTGTTCGAATACGCGCTGGCCAAGAACGAGGATGAGCTCAATATTTTTGGGGCGACCTCGGGCGACACCGGCAGCGCCGCGGAATACGCGATGCGCGGCAAGCGCGGCGTGCGCGTGTTCATGCTCTCGCCCGCCGGGAAGATGAGCCCCTTCCAGACCGCCCAGATGTTCAGCCTGCAGGACCCGAACATTTTCAATATCGCCGTCGAAGGCGTGTTCGACGATTGCCAGGACCTCGTCAAAGCGGTCTCGAACGACCTGTCGTTCAAGGCGCGCCAGAAGATCGGCACCGTCAATTCGATCAACTGGGCGCGCGTGGTGGCGCAAGTGGTGTATTACTTCCGCGGCTATCTGGCGGCCACCACCAACAACACCCAGAAAGTGTCGTTCACCGTCCCGTCGGGGAACTTCGGCAATGTCTGCGCCGGCCACATCGCCCGCATGATGGGCCTGCCGATCGACAAGCTGGTGGTGGCGACCAACGAAAACGACGTCCTCGACGAATTCTTCCGCACCGGCCGCTACCGGGTGCGCAAGGCCAGCGAGACGCTGCACACCAGCAGCCCGTCGATGGACATCTCGAAAGCCTCGAACTTCGAGCGCTTCGTCTTCGACCTGGTGGGACGCGACAGCGAACGCACCCACGCGCTGTTCCGCAAAGTCGATACCCACGGCGGCTTCGACCTGTCCGGCGCTCCGGGCGCGGATGGCGACGAATTCAAGCGCGTGCGCGACTACGGTTTCGTCTCCGGCAAATCGACCCATGAAGACCGGCTCGACACCATCCGCATGGTGGCCGACGATTACGGCATCGTGATCGACACCCATACCGCCGACGGCATCAAGGTCGCGCGCGAACACCTGGCGCCCGGCGTGCCGATGATCGTGCTGGAAACCGCGCTGGCCGCGAAATTCAACGCGACCATCCTCGAAGCGCTGGGGACGGACGCGGAACGCCCGGCCGGCTTCGAGGACATCGAAACGCTGGCGCAGAAATTCGTCGTCATGCGTGCGAACGTCGACGAGATGAAGACCTTCATCGCCGCGCACACGGGACTGTGACGATGACGACCGTTGAGAAACCGGCGCCGCGCCCGCTGCTGTCGGTGCGCGAAGCGCTCGACACCTTGCTCGCCGCGGCGCGTCCCGTCGCCGGCATCGAACAGGTATCGACGCTGGAAGCGAATGGCCGCGTGCTGGCCGAGGACCAGGCTTCGACGATTGCCGTGCCTTCGGCCGACAACACCTCGATGGACGGCTATGCGGTGCGCACGGCCGACTGCGTGAATGGGGGCGCGATGCTGCGCGTGGCCCAGCGCATCCCGGCCGGCCATGTGGGCCACGCCCTGGAGCCCGGCACGGCGGCGCGCATCTTCACCGGGGCGATGATCCCGGCAGGGGCGGACGCGGTCGTGATGCAGGAGCAGTGCGAGCTGCTCGGCGACATGGTGACGATCCGCCACACGCCGCGAAGCGGCGAATGGATCCGCCGTACCGGCGAGGACATCGAAGCCGGCGCCACTATCCTGGCGGCGGGCACGCGCCTGCGCAGCCAGGAGCTGGGACTGGCGGCCTCCGTGGGTCTGGCCATCCTGCCGCTGCGCCGCCGCTTGCGCGTGGCGGTCTTTTTCACCGGCGACGAACTGACGATGCCGGGCGAAGCGCCGGGCGGCGTGCTGGCGCCGGGCGCCATCTACAATTCGAACCGTTTCACGCTGCGCGCGCTGCTGGAAAATTTTGGCTGCGTCATCACCGATCTCGGCATCGTGCCCGATACGCTCGAGGCCACGCGCGCCACGCTGCGCGAGGCGGCGCGTGAGAACGACCTGATCATCACCTCGGGCGGCGTTTCGGTCGGCGAGGAAGACCACATCAAGCCGGCGGTGGAAGCGGAAGGCCAGCTGAACATGTGGCAGATCGCCGTCAAGCCGGGCAAACCGCTGGCTTTCGGCGAAGTGCGACGGGACGGCGGCAGCGCTTTCTTTCTGGGCCTGCCCGGCAATCCGGTGTCGAGCTTCATCACCTTCCTCCTGTTCGTGCGGCCTTTCCTGCTGCGCCTGCAGGGCGTCACCGGATCGGTGGAGCCGCGCGCCTGGATGCTGCGCGCCGATTTCAGCTTGCCGAAAGCGGACCGCCGCAACGAATTCCTGCGCGCGCGCGTGAATGCCGGCGGCGGCCTCGACCTGTTCCCGAACCAGGGTTCCGGCGTGCTGACCTCGACCGTCTGGGGCGATGGCCTGATCGACAACCCGCCCGGACGCCTCATCAACGAAGGCGATATCGTGCGCTTTATCCCGTTCGCCGAACTACAGCACTGACCCCATGCACATCGAACTGCGATTTTTCGCGTCCGTGCGCGAAGCCCTCGGCCTCGCCAGCGAACGCATCGACCTTCCTGACAACGTCACCACGGTGGGCGCCGTGCGCGAGCACCTGATCGCACGCGGCGGCGCCTGGAGCACGGCACTCGGCCAGGATCGGGCGCTGCGCATGGCGTTCGATCACGTCATGTGCGGGCCGGAGACCGAGGTGAAAGAGGGCGGGGAAGTGGCGTTCTTCCCGCCGGTCACCGGCGGGTAGATTTCGCCCCGGCGGCAGGAGCGCGCGATTTCCCGTAGGGCGGGCACGGATGAAGTGCCCACCCTGCATTACATCGCAGCGATCGACTTTTCCGCCAGCGCCAGCAGCTTTGCGCAGCTTTCGCTGCGGCCACCGAAGTCGGCCCAGGCCGTGGTGCGGGCCATCTCCTGCCATTTTTTCAGGGTTTCCCCATCCATGTCGACTACGCGCGCGCCGGCGCGGGCATAGGCAGTGGCCACCGCCGCATCGTCGGCCTGGGCCATGCGCAGCGCGAATTTTTCGAGGTCGGCGCCCACCGCCATGATGGCAGCCTGCTGGTCCTTGGGCAGGCGGTCGAACACGGTCTTCGACATCAGGAGCGGCTCGAGCATGTACCAGTAACCGCCGCTGCGCGCGGTGGTGAGCGAACGCGACACCTCATGCAGGCGGAAGGACATGAGCGACGTCGAGGATGTAAAGGCGGCGTCCAGCGCGCCGCTCTTCATGGCGGCATGGATCTCGTTCGAGGGCAGGTTGACGATGCTCGCGCCCGCCTTCTGCAGGATCAGGTCCATTTCGCGCGAGCCGCCGCGCAACTTCAGGCCGCGCGCGTCTTCGGGAGCGACGATCGGGGCGCCGCGCGAAGCGACGCCGCCGGCCTGCCAGATCCAGCTGATCACGACCAGGCCCTGGTCGGCCAGGATGCGCGTCAGTTCCTTGCCCACCTCGGCGTTCTTCCAGCCATAGCCCTGGGCGTAGGACGTCACCAGGCCGGGCATCAGGCCGATATTGGCTTCGGGCGCTTCACTGGCGGCGTAGGACAGCGGCACCAGGGCCAGGTCGAGGCCGCCCTTGCGCAGTGCGCCGAACTGGGCGTTCGGGGCCATCAGCGAGGCATTCGGGTAAATCGAGAACTTCAGGCTGCCGCGGGTACGTTTTTCGACGTTGGCCGCGAACATGCGGCACAGGCGGTCGCGGAAGTCGCCTTCCATGATGCTGCCGCCGGGGAACTGGTGCGAGATTTTCATCGACTGCGATGCGGCCCAGGCACTGCCGAGCCACAGGGGGCTGGACGCGATCGCGCCCAGCAGGGTTCTACGAGCCGAGATCGGCCCTGTCTTACACGACATATTCATCCTCCAAGATGAGAAGAGCACCTAACAAAACCTTCATCGCTGCGTTGCAGCGCCTTGCCGTACAGTCGTACTGTCTTCGTCGACGCGCCTTGCTCTGAAGATTTTGTTAGGTGCTCTAAAACTTCACTACCGGGCGAATCGTGCCTGCCTTCAGACCTGCATCGTTCGCTATTACCTTTTGGTATTTGTAAGAATATTCCTTCAAAAATACTTGTCAAGCAGTATCTTGCTTTCTTAACAAATGCACCGTGAATAACTCAGGGGACCCGACGCCGGCGCGCGCGGGCCCGCACTTCGTTCGTCCATGACGACGCTTGTACCAGGATTACTGTTACCCTCGCCATTCATACCCTTTGGAGTATCAATGACCAATCCGCATCCGCTGTTCGACCGGCTCATCGACGCGGCACGCCGCGTTGGGCCCGTGCGCGTCGCCGTGGCGCACCCCTGCGACCGGTCGTCCCTTGAAGCTGCGCTGGACGCCTTCAAGATTGGACTCATCGTTCCCATCCTGGTCGGTCCCCGCTCCCGCATCCTGCGCGCCGCCGACGAAGCCAAGCTCGATATCGGCCAGCTCGAGTTGATCGATACGCCGCACAGTCACGCTTCGGCCGCGCGTGGGGTCGAACTGGTCAGGGCAGGGCAGGCGGAGGCACTCATGAAGGGTAGCCTGCATACGGATGAGCTGATGGGAGCCGTGGTCGACAGCGTTACCGGGCTGCGCACCGCGAGGCGGCTAAGCCATTGCTTCGTGATGGAGGTGCCGGGGCGCGACGAACCGCTGATCATCACCGATGCGGCGGTGAATATCATTCCGACCCTTGCCGACAAAGTCGACATCGTGCAAAACGCGATCGACCTGGCCCATGTGCTGGACTTCGCGGAAGTGCGGGTTGCCATCCTGGCAGCGGTGGAGACGGTCAATCCCAGGATGCAGGCCACGCTCGACGCCGCGGCCTTGTGCAAGATGGCCGACCGCGGGCAGATCACGGGCGCCCTGCTCGACGGGCCGCTGGCGATGGACAATGCCATCGACCCTGAAGCGGCTGCCATCAAGAACCTGGTGTCGCCCGTCGCCGGCCGGGCGAACGTGCTGGTCACACCTGACCTCGAGGCAGGCAACATGTTGGCGAAAAGCCTGAGCTTCATGGCCGGGGCGGGCGCGGCCGGTATCGTGCTAGGGGCCCGGGTGCCGATCATCCTCGCAAGCCGGTCCGATTCGGTGGCCGCCCGGCTTGCGTCGTGCGCGGTCGCGGTACTGGTCGCGCATCGGAAGCTGGCGGGCGAACGCCTGCCTGGCGCCTGAGGCCATGGCGTCCCTCGACCACATCCTGGTCCTGAATACGGGCTCGTCGAGCATCAAGTTTTCCCTGTTCGGGAGCGGGACGGCCGAATTGCTGCTCAAGGGGCGCGTCGAGAACCTGTTCAGCGGGCCTACACGTTTCCTGGTGGAGGATGCGCGGCGTTGCCCCCTGCACGAACAGTCCTGGCCGGAGGCGCTCGACCACGCGGCGGGAATGTCGGCCTTGCTCGCCTTCCTCGCTGCCAGGAGCGGCGGGCCGGGCTTGCGCGCGGTCGGGCATCGCATCGTGCACGGCGGCTCCCTGTATAGCGGGCCGGTTCGCCTGGACGAGGCGGTGCTGGCCAAGCTGGAAACACTGATGCCGCTGGCACCTTTGCATCTGCCGCACAACCTGGCTGCGGTCCGCGCCGCGATGCGGATGGCGCCGGGCGTGTTGCAGGTTGCCTGCTTCGACACTGCGTTCCACCGCTCGCAGCCGGCCCTGGCGCAAGCCTTTGCACTGCCGCCCGATATCACCGACCGTGGTATCCGCCGGTACGGCTTCCACGGCCTGTCCTACGAATACATTGCCAGCCGCCTGCCAGGGGCGGATCCAGCGCTTGCCGGCGCCAGGGTCGTGGCGGCGCACCTCGGCAATGGCGCCAGCATGTGCGCGATGGATGGGGGGCGCAGTGTCGCCAGCTCGATGGGATTCACCGCCGTCGACGGCTTGCCGATGGGGACCCGCTGCGGGGCGGTCGATCCGGGCGTGGTGCTGTACCTGATCGATCAGCTCGGGATGGATGTGCGCGCGGTCCAGGACCTGCTTTACCTGAAGTCCGGCTTGCTGGGGGTGTCCGGCATCTCGGCCGACATGCGCGAGCTGGAGGCAAGCAGCGCGCCACGCGCCAGGCTGGCGATCGACCTGATGGTGTACAGGATCGGACGCGAGCTGGGGTCGATGGCAGCCGCGCTCGGCGGCCTCGACGCCCTGGTGTTCTCCGGCGGTATCGGCGAAAACAGCGCCGCCTTGCGTGCGGCGGTGTGCCGCGACGCAGGCTGGCTGGGCGTGCAGCTCGACCAGGAGGCGAATGCCGCTCCGGGGACGGGCATCGTTCGCATCAGCGCGCCGGCGAGCGCGGTGTCGGTATGGGTGGTGCCTGCGAACGAGGAGCTGATGATCGCCCGGCATACGCTCGGTCTCCTGAAACAAGCTTGACGCGCAGCGGCGATTCGATCGCTGCTGGCGCGGGCGCCGGGTGCGCCGATCACACGCCCGGAGCCGCTTATTTCTTGCCGGGCACGCCGTCGGTGACCCGCTTCATGTTGCGGTAACGGGTGCCGATGAAGATCGCCGAGGCCACCGCGGCCCATGCCAGGGCCGACGGCCAGGCACGCTCGATCGGCTCGCCCTGCAGCAGATTGACCCCGATGAGCAGGGCGAACATCGAGACGACGGCGAACAGGTATTGCATGATCCAGTGGCGAAGCGGTGGCATGGCGGTCTCCTCAGAGCGTTTTCAGGAACTGGCGCAACGCGTCGTGCACCGCCTGCGGCTGGTCCAGCATGGCGAAGTGGCGCGCGTTGTCGATTCGTGCGATTTCCAGCCTCGGCGTGCCGGTCATCAGTTCCCGATAATACGCCACCTTGTCGGCGGCGGATATGCCCATCGACGCGTCGTCCGGCCCGTAGGAAGGCACCATCAGCAGCAGCGGGCTGCGGATGTCCGGCAAGCTTGGCCGCAGGTCGAGCGCCAGCACCGCGCCCATGTATGCGGCCACCGCTTGCAGGTCGCTGCGCGCGGTCAGCAGGGCCAGGTCGTCGGCCTTGCCGATGTCGGTCACGCCGATGGTGCGCATGTATTGGCGCTGCTGGGCCGCGAAGGCGGGCGGCGTGAGCGACGCCATCCGCTGGCGCATGTTGTCCGCCATGGCGGCGCGCTGTTCCGGCTGCATGCCTTCGGTGCGCGGAAATACGGGCAGGCCGTCGATGGCGACCGCGCCGCCGATCCGGTCCGGCAGGCTTGCTGCCAGCGCGATCGCCAGGGTGCCGCCGATGCTGTGCCCGACCAGCACCGGTTTGACCAGGCGGCGCGAGGCGACCAGCTCCTTGAGCGCCGCTTGCGCCGCCTCGAACGGATTGCCGCCGGCCGCCAGGCGGCCGTCGAAGCCGGGCAGGGTCACGACGTACACGGTATGGTCCTTCGAAAACGCGCGCACGGTTTCCTGCCACACCCAGCCGCCGCTCGCCAGGCCCGGGATCAGGATCATCGGCCGGCCCGTGGCGCCATGGCGCTCGACCAGCATGCCCTGGATCTCGAAACGCTCGGCGGGGGCGATCGATACGGCGAAGCGGTTTGGCTGCGGCGCTGCTTCCTGCGCGAAGGCCGGGGTGGCGCCGGCCAATAATAGTGCGAACAAGACGGCTGTGCGGTTCAAGACGATGTTCATGCAGGCTCCTGGTCAGGGTGGAAGATCGATTCGATCGATAGGGCAAACAGTGTCGATATGGCAAAGGCAAGCGGCAGGCTCGGGTCATAGCGCCCGGTCTCGATGGCGATCACGGTCTGGCGCGAGACGTCGAGCAGCTCGGCCAGGTGCGCCTGGCTCCAGCCGCGTTCGGCCCGCAGCGCGCGGATGGTGTTCTTCATCGCTCTGACAGTTTTCGCACGAGCAGCACCGCGACGACGGACAGGCACAGCACGCACCAGACCGTGAACATCGACAGCCTCGGGAAGCCAGCCGTCTCGAGGAAACCGTAGGTGAAGCTCAAACCGGCCGTGATCGCCGCGCCGAGCGAGACGCTTTCGAGCAAGTACTTGCGCACGTACTCGTCAACGCGTTGCAAGTGGCGGGTGATGGCCCAGAGGGCGGCGCCGAAGCCGATCATCGGGCTGACCAGGATGGCGGTGCGCAGCGCGCCGGGTGCCATCGGCCTACCCAGCTTGATCGCCGCCACCAGCAGGATCGTGTACAGGGCGAGGGCGGCAAACAGCTCGCGCAGATAAATTTTTCCGAGGCGTTTTTCGTGCACGGTGCGCTCCTTCATGTAAAGTATGCTTTACATCGTAGGCGCCTGAACATCGGATGTCAAGGGCCCTTTACATTTTCCTGTCGAAAGGCGATCTGGACTACAATGCGCCTCCCGCATTCCACCGTCTCCAGCATGTCGAATTCCCCAAATAAGTCCCGTCGCGTCGCCGTCATCGGCGGCGGTCCCGCCGGCCTGATGGCCGCCGAAGTGCTGGCGGCCGGCGGCGCCCAGGTCGATGTGTACGACGGCATGCCCTCGGTCGCGCGCAAGTTCCTGCTGGCCGGCAAGGGCGGGATGAACATCACCCATTCCGAGCAGTATGCCGACTTCGTGGGCCGCTACGGCGCGCGCAGCAGGGAGGTCGCGGCCTGGCTGGCTGGTTTTTCGCCGGACGACGTGCGCGCCTGGATCCATGGCCTCGGCATCGACACCTTCGTCGGCACCTCGGGCCGGGTCTTCCCGACCGACATGAAGGCGGCGCCCCTGTTGCGCGCCTGGCTGCACCGGCTGCGGGAAAACGGGGTGCGCTTCCACATGCGCCACCGCTGGCTGGGCTGGGAGGGAGATGCGCTGCGCTTTGCCACGCCGGACGGCGAGAAGCAGGAACAGGCCGAGGCTGTCGTGCTGGCGCTTGGCGGCGCGAGCTGGGCGCGGCTCGGCTCGGACGGCGCCTGGGTGCCGCTGCTGGAGGCGCGCCGCGTGGACGTGGCGCCCCTGCTGCCTGCCAACTGCGGCTTCGACGTCGACTGGTCGCCGCACTTCGCCGACAAGCATGCCGGTGCGCCCCTGGCCACGGTGGCCATCGAATACGAAGACCGCGCCGGCGAGCGCGCGCGGCGCCAGGGCCAGTTCGTGGTGACCGCCAGCGGCGTCGAAGGCAGCCTGGTGTACGCCTTGTCGAGCCTGCTGCGCGACCAGGTCGCGGCGGGCGGCGAAACGACCATCTGGCTCGACCTCGCACCCGACCACGACGCCGGGCGCGTGCGGGCCGAGGTCATGCGCCCGCGCGGCGCGCGTTCCCTGTCGAGCCACCTGCAAAGCCGGCTCGGCATCAAGGGCGTGAAGGCGGGACTGCTGCGCGAATGCCTGTCGCAGGCGGCTTACATGGATGAAGAGACGCTGGCAACGGCGATCAAGGCGCTGCCCGTGAAACTGAAACGCCCGCGCCCGATCGACGAGGCCATCAGCAGCGCCGGCGGCGTGCGTTTCGAAGCGGTGGACGCGAACGGCATGCTGCGCGCCGTGCCGGGGGTGTTCGTGGCGGGCGAGATGATCGACTGGGAAGCGCCCACCGGCGGCTACCTGCTGACGGCCTGCTTTGCCAGCGGGCGGGCTGCGGCACGGGGCGTACTGGAGTGCTTGACGGCTCAGTGATCGAAGTGGACGTCGCCGCTGCCGGTGCGGCTGATGCTGCGCTGGGGCGGCTTGCCATACACGTCGACGTCGCCGCTGCCGCTGACCGCCGCGGCAATGCTTGCATTCGCGGTCACGCTGGCGTTGCCCGAGCCGGCCTGGCGCACCTTCGCGGTCTCGGCGCGCAGGCGCTGGGCGTCGAGCGTGCCGGAGCCGTTGGACGCAGCCTGGAAGCTGCGCGCGGCGCCCGCCAGCGTGATCGTGCCCGATCCGGTCAGCGCGGCCTCGACGCTGTCGCCGTTGCCGGCGTCCAGCGTCAGGGTGCCGGTGCCGTGCACGATGGCTTTCGCCTGGCGGTAGCGGCCGTTGAAGTCGACGCTGCCCGAGCCGTTCAGCTCTACCTCGATCATCTCGCCCGAGAAGCCGTTGACGCGGGTGTCGCCGCTGCCGTCGACGCCGACCCGCTCCAGCGCCGGTAAAGTCAGCTCGACCTCGATCGGCTGGCGGTGGCGCAGCACGATACCGCGGGTGCCGATGTGCAGGACGCGCCCTTCCTGGCTGGTTTCGATATTGGCCAGCAGGCGCTGTTCGCCGCGCACCACCAGCGCCGGCTGGGCGCCGTAGCGCAGGGTCAGGTCAATCGGCCCGGAGAGTTCGACCGCGCGCACCTGGCGCGTCACCGGGCGCGTTTCCTCGCCGACGATGCGGGCGTCCATGCGCGCGGTGCCGCCCTGGGCGCGCAGCACGCCCCAGGTCAGGCCGATGAGCACGAACGCGAGGAGCAGCAGGCCCGTGCCGACCCGGATTAAAGAACGCATCGCCACTCCTTCAGCTGCCGCGCAGCAGCGACATGTTCATTTGCAGGTAGCGCTTCACGCCCAGCGCCGCATAGCGGGTGACGACGATCGACACCAGGAACAGCACGATCCCGCCCAGCACCATGGCCAGGCCCAGCACGGTCTGGGTGGCGCGCGAGTCTTCATCCATGTCGGTCGAGATGCGGATGCCGCTGCCGGCCACGCGCCCGGCGCCGCGCACGACGCGCGAGCCGGACGCTTCTTCGCCCTCGCGGCCGCTGTCCGCCTCAGCCTCGGGCGCTTTGTCCTGGCTCACTTCGATGCCGGTCTCGCCGATCGAGACACGGGTGCGGCTGCCCTCGTCGCCATTACCCTCAATGACGTGGCGAAAAGGACCGTCGAGCACCAGTTCGTTGGCGCCGGCCAGGCCGCTGGCGGTAATTGCGATGCCGCCGACATAGGAGGCGAACGCGCCGACGTAAAGCGCGGCGAGGAGCGAACCGAAGACGGCCGCCGGGATCACCATGAACAGGTTGAAGATCAACAGGCCCATGACCGAGACCAGCATGCGCACCAGGTTGGCCGGGTTCTTTTGCGCGGCAAACGCATCCATGTGGGTGTTGGCGCGCAGGGTCAGGGCGACTTTTTTCGGGTCGTCGAGTTCGCGTGCGATGTCTTCTTCAGGCCGGCCCGCGGCCATGCCGTCGACGAAGCGCTGCTCGTACCATGCCAGGGTCTTGGCCTGCAGTTCAGGCGCGAGACCGGGCATGGCGCGTTTGAGCGCGTCGAGGTAGTCGAGCTTTCCCACGTCAGGCGTGCCCGAGGGCGAGCATCGACTTGAATGCCGGCGCCGTGACGTTGCTGCGTGCGCCGAAGAGTTCGGGCGCGACCAGCACCACGGTGCTGGCAGCCACCAGCACCAGCACGAGCAGCGTGCGCAATCCGAGTCGGGTGTTCATGAGGCAGGGCTTTCCGATTATCCGATGGTGCTACTGTACGGATTCGGATGTGGACTTGCCAGCGGCGTGCGACGGGCTGCCGTTTTTCGCGCTTGAAGCGTCTCCACGCAGGATGATCGAGGCCGCCGCCTGGCCGCTGCGCACGGCCGACTCCAGGGTGGCAGGGTAGTCCCCGGCCGTGTAATCGCCTGCCAGCACGAGGCCGGGCAGGCTCGTAGCGTTGGCTGGACGCGCCAGGCCCGGGGTGCACGCAAAGGTGGCGCGTTTTTCGGTGATCACGCGCTGCCACTGCGGCGTTCCCAGATTGAGGGCGGGGAAGGCGGCATCGAGCTGCGCGGCGATGGCGCGCGCCAGCGTATCCTGCTCGAGCGCGGCAGCGGCGCCGGCGGCACTGACCACGACTGCCAGCAAGCCGGCCTGGCCGGAATCGAGCTGGCCGCGGTCGAACACGAACTGGCCGAAGTGCTGCTGGCCTGGGGCGTCGAGCAGGGCGCAGAAGGGCAGCGGCAGGCGCAGGCTTGGTGCGTATTGCAGGTAGCAGGTGGCGATCGGCTCGTACTCGAAAGCGTCCAGTTGCGCGGCCAGGTCTTGCATCCCGGGCAGGGGTGCGAGCAGGGCGCTCGAATGCGATGGCGGGGCGGCCAGCACGAGCGCGTCGAAACCACCGCGCCAGGCGCCGCCGAGCGCGTAGCCGCTGGCGCCCAGTTCCCAGCCGGCGCCCGCCGGCGTCAAGGAGTCGGCCTTGGCGCCGGTGTGCACGGTCCCGCCCTTCGATGCCAGATAGCGCGCCGCCGCCTGCGGAAACAGCGCGCCCATCTCGACGCGCGGGATCAGCATGTCGGAGGCTGCGCGTTTCGCGCCCAGGCTGTCGCGCAGCACGGCAAGGAAAACGTTGGCCGAGGCACGCTCGGGCGCCGTGTTCAGGGCCGCCAGGCACAGCGGATTCCACATCAGGCGTTGCAGGCGCGGCGTCTGGTCGAAACGCTCGAGCAGGGTGGTGACGCTGACATCCGTGTCGAGCTGCCAGCCCATCCAGCGCGCGGCCGTGGAAAAGCGCGCCAGGGCCAGCTTGTCTTCGCGCGCGAGACCCTTGGCGCGCGCCAGGGCGACGAGCATGTGCCAGGGCGCCGGCAGGCGCGGCGCGACGAAGTCCATGCCGCCGCTGCCCGCCGGGTAGCGCATCTGCAGCGGCAGGCACAGCAGGGCCGTGGCCGGGTCGACGCCGACGCGCTTCAAGAGATTCAGGGTTTGCTTGTAAGCGCCGAGCAGGATGTGCTGGCCATTGTCGAGCATGTGGCCATGGACCTCGACGCCGCGCGCGCGTCCGCCGAGGGTGCGCGCCGCTTCGAACAGGGTGACCTGTGCGCCGCGCCGCGCCAGCTCGACCGCCGCCGCGCAGCCGGCCCAGCCGCCGCCGACGACGGCCACAAGCTTGCTAGGTGCGGACATAGGTTTTCCACGCCAGCCAGAGCTTGCGCAGCGGCGTGAGGGAAATGCGCTGGTTCAGCACGTGGTAATTGTCGCGCGTGATTTCATCCAACAAGGTGCGGTAGATCGCGGCCATCATCAGGCCCGGACGCTGGGCGCGCCGGTCTTCCTTCGGCAGCAGCGCGAGCGCTTCGTCGTACATCGCCTGCGCACGCTCGGTCTGGAAGCGCATCAGCGCCTCGAACTTGTCGCTGTGGCGCGCGCTCAGCAGGTCCTGCGCCGTGACGCCGAACTGCTGCAGCTCGTTGACCGGCAGGTAGATGCGGCCCTTGCGCGCGTCTTCGCCGACGTCGCGGATGATGTTGGTCAGCTGGAAAGCCAGGCCCAGTTTTTCGGCATAGGCCAGCGTCTGCGGATTGGAAAAGCCGAAGATGCTGGCCGAGAGGATGCCGACCACGCCCGCCACATGCCAGCAGTATGTACGCAGGCCGGGATAGTCGAGGTAGCGGCTCTGGTCGAGGTCCATCTCCATGCCGTCGATGATCGCCTGCAGGTGCTGCTCTTCCAGATGGTACACGTCGAGGTGGGGTTTCAGGGCCTGGGTCACCGGGTGCGTCGGCGTGCCCTTGACCATGGTCGACACTTCGGTGCGCCACCAGGCCAGCTTGATGCGGGCCAGCGAAGCGTCGGTCGCGTCGTCGACGGTATCGTCGACCTCGCGGCAGAAGGCATACAGGGCCGTGATCGCACGGCGGCGCTCGGGTGGGAGGAACAGGAAGCTGTAATAGAAGCTGGAACCGCTCTGGACCGTCTTTTGCTGGCAGTATTCGTCAGGAGACATGTAAAAAAGGCAAGGTTAGGCGATGCGAATCCGCTATCTTAGCCGATGCGCGTGCCCGGCGGGCCTGCTCGGCGGGTTTTTTGCTGGGTTCGCCTGCTACATGCGCAACGCGCGCCAGCCCATGACGAGGTAATCGCGCTTGCCCAGCTTCGGGCGGCGCCGGTAGACGTCGTAACCGGCCGTCTCGATCCGCTCGAGGATGCGCAATCCGCCCTGGATCACCAGGCGCAGTTCCCAGCCAATGCGCCCGGGCAGGCGCGTGGCCAGCGGCGCGCCCGAATGCATCAGGGCGCGCGCGCGATCGACTTCGAAGGCCATCAGGGCGCGCCAGGCCGGGGTGTCGCTGTTGGCCGCGATCTGCGCTTCGCCGACGCCGAAGCGCAGCAAATCCTCCTGCGGCAGGTAGATCCGGCCTTTCCGGATGTCGATGCCGACGTCCTGCCAGAAATTGATCAGCTGGAGGGCGCTGCAGACGGCGTCGGCGTCGCGCAAATTCCGGGCGCCGTCGACCCCGTACAGGGCCAGCATCAGGCGTCCGACCGGGTCGGCCGAGCGCCGGCAGTAGTCGAGCAGGGCGGGGTAGTCGGGGTAGCGCGTGGTGACGACGTCCTGGCGGAAGGCCGACAACAGGTCGCGCAGGGGCTGCAGCGACAGCTTGTATTGGGCGACGACCACGGCCAGCCGGGCGAACATCGGTTCCGTCGGCGTGCGGCCGGCGCCGATGTCGTCGAGGGCGGCTTCGTAATCGGCGAGGGCGGCCAGGCGCTCGGCGGGTGTGGCGTCGCCTTCGTCGGCGACGTCGTCGGCGCCGCGCGCGAAGGCGTAGATGGCTTCGACGGCGGGGACCAGGCGGCGCGGCAACAGGATGGAGGCGACGGGGAAGTTTTCGTAGTGGTCGACGGCCATGGGGTGGTGGCGGGCGGTTGAAGCCGTATTGTTATTTGGTGCGGCATTATAAAGGCAGGGCTCGCGGCGTTTGCGACGAATAAAGGCGCCGGAATTTATGCATGCCAGGCGACGCCCCGCACGTCAGCAAAATTCACTCCTATGGTGTCAGAAAATCCAGTAAAATACCGGGTTGAAGTTGTAGCCCCTAAACAATGGAGTGCAAGGGCGGCCGGTTTTACTCTCGGGCGCCCTTTGTTTATGTGGCAATATGCAATCCTGCGCGAGGATGGCGAAATTGGTAGACGCACCAGGTTTAGGTCCTGACGCCAGCAATGGTGTGGGGGTTCGAGTCCCCCTCCTCGCACCACGAATAATTATTTTTTTGGACGATTTTTAC
>JANNNC010000020.1:0-12186 GCA_031398335.1 Massilia sp. | reverse complement strand
GAAACGACAAGCAAGTACCAATAATCGCCTTCGCGCATTTCCCAAGTGTTACTGATCAGTTGAGTACACAGAATGCATCGTTCTGAATCTACAGCCCAGTCGCCCCCACATGGTGGAATTCGGCGTTCAACAACGCCGAGCGAGGCGAAGTCAAGACCTGAGAATTCCTGAGGTGTAAGTGGGCGTTTCACGAATGTCATAGCTTATGGTGTCTTCTAACAAATTATAGATCGCAGAGCTCCGTCTTTGGCGCGTTACGAACGACCGCTCTTGGCCCAGGCTGTGTAAAAACGTGAAAGCGACTCATTTTCAAGGGTCGATTTACCATTGCTGCCAGTCCGAAGACGCTGCTGCAGCCGTTTTGAACAGTCGAGCTAGTCAAGTATTTCGTCCGCGTCAGCGTTTTTACACAGCCTGGGCCGGAAGCTGACCTACCTGGACATCTGCAAACGACCCATTGCGGACATTCCGACATGCTCAGTCGTCAATCGTCCACTGCGATAAATCGTCTACGGGGCGAGGCAATCTACCTTCGAGCCACTCGGCTGTCGTTCTCGGTTGAAAGTCAGCATCATGGCATTCAATAACCCAAGACAGGTACTCACGTGGACCGCCGTTCATGTAGGGGGGCGGCGAGACAGGTTTGAACACTGTTGGCAATTGTTCGTTAACAGAAAGGTAGTTCAGGACATGCCCAAGCTCCTGTACAACTCCCCAAGCCAGAGGATGATCGATATCGATCCCGAACTTTATCCACCATCCTCCGCTCTCGTCGAAGCCGCTACCAAATGGCGAAACAAGAGCGGGCATCCGAGACAAGTAGCTTTCCAACTCATGAAACGCAGATTGCTCAACCATCGTCAAATCCTTTAAACACGCAACGTCTGGTTCTGGCCGGACGCAGTCTACCAGCTAAGGACCGCTCCCGACCCATTGCAGTCATTGCCCTACGTAGGGCATTGGCCAATGGTCCAAGCCTTCTTGGCCTACCTGTTGCAGATACGGGTCTTCGCTGCGAACCATTTTCTCAAGCGCAATCCGTGACTCATCTGTACCTATGCGTGCTAGTGCATACGCACATTTTCTTTGGAACTCGTGCAAGTTGCCCCATTCGATCAAGGACTGAAATTGTGTTGTGGCGGCGCGGGCGATGGCACCCACTACACTAGGATTTCCAATCAGTCCTAGCTCGAAGACGATATCTTCATGGGAGTCATGCCAATCTTCTAAGAGAATAAGTGCTAATAGAGGGGCAGCCGCGAAGTCGCGCTTGACTGCGTTGACTGCATCTCGCAACTCATCGCCGTCTTGATTAGCGGCTGCTGTGCCGAGCGCGCTTAAAGTGTCCATACAAAATCCCTCTGCGAAATCGACCTGCTACTGATGGCGGGTCCATCATTGACGCTATCGAATGACTGCTTCTGGCCGAACCCGGCCGTTGGGCTCAGCATAGCAGGTGGCCAGGGCAGAAAATCGCAGACTGTCACGAAGGACCGGATCCGACCCGCAGCGGACGTCATAGTGGTGAAGATCTCCTAGCTTCGAATTGCTGGGCGCGTTAAAGTTGGACGATGAGCCTTTCACCTAACCACGCAGCCGAGCTACGCACAAACACTCATCAGCAGATGCTGGTAGATGTTGGCATCCTGCTCGAGAAAGCATATGGCGGTGAATATGCGAAAAATTTTTTGGATGAAATGGATATTCCTGCGTCTGTTGTCCAGCGTGTGCTTACCCAAACTGGGCTTCGGCCAATGAGGCACTGCAGTACGCCAGGGTGATCGACGAGGATTTTCGTTTCGGACAGCTGCGTGTCGCCACAGTCCAGTGAAGGACCAGATTCGGCCCTGACTTGCGCGCAACCTAAAAGTCCGACTCTTTGCTCGGCTATTGCTCTGACATGTCGTTGTCGCCAAGCGCCGCAGCGTCTGGACGCTCATCAATGACAAATCTAGCGATCCGAATGGCCCGGTCCCTCGCTTCGCTAACCGTGCTGAACGATGGCTCGGTGGTAAAGCATGGTTCTGTTGCCACCCTGCCGATAGGACTTATCTTGATGGAGGAGTGCCATTTTGGCGTCTTGCGCTCTCCGTTCGAGTGCAGAGTAACCGCGATATCGTAACCGCGGTATGTGCCCAGTCGGTCCATGGCTCGTCTCCTTGTAGAGAAGACATCGTAACAGGATGCCCTGCTTGGCAGCTGACCGGGCAGATCTTCGCTTGCGCCGTACAACATCGTCGTGTCAATCACGAATTTATCTATACGCTTCTGGCTTGGTTGCAGACCCTCGGTAGCGTCTGCTTCCGGCCCAGGCTGTGTAAAAACGTCGGGCCATGTAAACGAAACCGGTACAGTAAACGTTGAGCCAGTATCTCATCACTACGGGTGTCAAATGAAGCGCTTTATCGAGGGCGAGAATCGCAGGCAAGGCACGCTACTGCCTGAGCTTCTGGACGATTACGTGACCGAAGATAATCCGGTTCGGGGGATTGCAGACATTCTAGATACGCAGTGTACGAAACCTGTTGCTTAGATAGCAAGCTTAGCTTTCCTCACCAATGCCAAGGTAAGAAATTGTCGATGATGCGCTCTTCCCCTCCGGCCAAAAATGAAAATCCCCGTCGCACTTCTGCAAGAACTTGCCCCACCCCCTCCCTATAATGACCAGGTTCGGCGCCCGCGTCCCGGCGCGCCAGTCACCAACATTGGATGAGGAAAAAGTCATGAATGCAAAGCTTGATTCGGGTGTCACAACGCGGCCTGTCACTCGGCAGACCTTCGACGAAGTCCTCGTCCCGACCTACGCCCCGGCTGCGATGGTGCCGGTGCGCGCTTCGGGTCTGGACGTGTGGGACCAGGAAGACAAGCATTACCTCGACTTCACCTCCGGCATCGCCGTCTCGAGCCTCGGTCACGCCAACCCGGTGCTGGTCGACGCGCTGACGAAACAAATCAACACCCTGTGGCACCTCGGTAACGGCTACACCAACGAGCCGGTGCTGCGCCTGGCGAGCGCGATGGTCGAGGCGACCTTCGCCGACCGCGCCTTCTTCTGCAACTCGGGCGCGGAAGCGAACGAAGCGGCCCTGAAGCTCGCCCGCAAGTACGCGCACACGAAATTCGGTCCACATAAATCGCGCATCATCTCGTGCCTGTCGTCCTTCCACGGCCGCACGCTGTTCACCGTCTCGGTCGGCGGCCAGCCGAAGTACACCGAAGGGTTCGAGCCGCTGCCGCAGGAAATCAGCCACATTCCCTACAACGACATCGAGGCGGCGCGCGCTGCCATTCTGGATGACGTCGCGGCAGTGATCGTCGAGCCGATCCAGGGCGAGGGCGGCGTCATCCCGGGCAATGCCGACTACCTGGCGGCGCTGCGCGAGTTCTGCGACGCCACCGGCGCACTGCTGATCTTCGACGAAGTGCAGTCGGGCGTGGGCCGTACCGGTTCCTTCTACGCCTACATGGACACCCCGGTCATCCCGGACATCCTCACCAGCGCCAAGGCCCTGGGCAACGGCTATCCGATCGGCGCCATGCTGACGACCGAGGACATCGCCCAGCACTTCAACGTCGGTTCGCACGGCACCACTTACGGCGGCAATCCACTGGCTGCGACCGTGGCATTGAACGTGGTCGGCATGATCAACCAGCCGGCTTTCCTGGCGCGCGTGAAGGAAGCGAGCAGCACGATCTTCGGCAACCTGGAAAAGCTCACCGCCGATTACCCGCAGCTGTTCGGCAAGGCGCGCGGCCTGGGCCTGCTGATTGGCCTGCCGCTGGCCGACGGTTTCAAAGGCAAGGCCAAGGACATCACCAAGATCGCCGAGAAGATGGGCCTGATGCTCCTGATCGCCGGTCCGGACGTGATCCGCATGGCGCCGGCGCTGATCGTGTCGGATGCGCAGATTCTTGAGGCCGACCGCATCCTGCGCGCCGCGGTCGACGAGTTCCTCGCTGCCGCCTGAGGCTGGCGCCTGCAAGATCATCCCGGCCTGTCGCCTCGTGCGCGGCCGGGGTTCGTTCGCACTGACCCCGCATTGACCCTTCAAGGGAGCACCCATGTATGTTGTTCGTCCGGTAGAACTAGCGGATATCGACGCGCTCGAAAGCCTGGCCGCCGTCATGACGCCCGGCGTGCACACGCTGCCGCGTACGCGCGACACGATCGCCGCGTTCGTCGAGCGTTCGATCGCCTCGTTCGCCGCGCAAGTCGATATCCCGAGCGAGGAATCTTACCTGTTCGTGCTGGAAGACGGCGCCAGCGGCGAGGTCGTCGGTACCGCTGCCGTGCACGCGTCGGCCGGCTCGAACGGCACCTATTTCGCGTTTCGCAACGACGTCATCCAGCAAGTCTCGCGCGACCTGAATATCTGCCACAGCGTGCATGCCTTGACGCTGTGCTCGGAACTGACGGCCTGCTCGCAGCTGGCCGGTTTCCACGTGCGCGAGCACCACAAAGCCGGCGTCGAAGCGGCCCTGCTGTCGCGTGCGCGCCTGCTGTACGCGGTGCTGGCGCCGCACCGCTTCGGCGACCGTTTCTTCGTGCCGCTGGCCGGCGTCACCGATTCCGCCGGCGAGTCGCCGTTCTGGAATGCGCTGGGCCGTAAATTCTTCAAGATGGATTTCCTCGACGCCGAGCGCGTCGCCGGCGGTTCGCGCAACCGCACCATGATCGTCGAGCTGATGCCGCACTATCCGGTCTACGTGCCGCTGCTGCCGGGCGACGCCCAGGCGGCGATGGGCCAGATCCACCCGAGCGGCCAGCTGGCCTTCGACCTGCTGACGCAAGAGGGCTTCGAAGCGGACGAATATGTCGACATCTTCGACGGCGGGCCGATCCTGGCGGCGCACAGGCTGTCGCTGCGTTCGTTCAGCGGCTCGCAGCAGCGCCGCGTCGCGCCGTTGCCAGCCCCTGCGCAAGCGGATGCGGGCGACAAGCTCGTCACCTACGCGGTGGCGACCAACGCCGCGCGCTTCCGCGCCATCACCGTGGCATGTGCGCCATGCGACACCTCCGACGCCATCTGCCTGCCGCTTGACGCGCAGCAGGCGCTCGGTGTGGCGCCGGGCGACTCCGTTATTTGCGTCAGAATCTGAGAGAGGCACCATGCTCGTCATTCGCTCCATAGCTGCAACGGACCTCGACCCATTGATCGACATGGCGCGCGAAGTCGGCGGCGGCATGACCACCCTGAAGCCGGACCGCAAGATGCTGGGCGACCGCGTCGCCTGCGCCGTGGCCTCGTTCCAGGAAACCATCCCGCCCGAAGAGCGCGACTACATGTTCGTGATGGAAGACACCGAGACCGGCCGCATGGCCGGCGTGTGCGCCATCAAGGCCGCGGTCGGGCTGAACGAACCGTTCTATAACTACCGCATCGGCACCCTGGTGCACTCCAGCCGCGAACTGAACGTGTTTACGCGCATGGAGACGCTGTACCTGTCGAACGATCTCACCGGTGCGACCGAACTGTGTTCGCTGTTCCTGCAGCCCGACTACCGCAAAGGCTACAACGGCAAGTGGCTCTCGAAAAGCCGTTTCCTGTTCATCGCCCAGTTCCAGCAGCTGTTCACCGAGAAGATCATCGCCGAGATGCGCGGTTACCTCACCGAAGACGGCACCAGTCCGTTCTACGAGGGACTGGGCCGCCACTTCTTCAAGATGGATTTCAACCACGTCGACGGCCTCACGGCAGTCGGTAAAAAATCCTTCATCGCCGAACTGATGCCGCGCCAGCCCTTATACGTCGAGTACCTGCCCGATTCGGCGCGCGAAGTCATCGGCCAGGTGCACCGCTCGACGCTCCCGGCGCGCAAGCTGCTGGAGCAGGAAGGCATGCACTACGAGGGCTATGTCGACATTTTCGATGCCGGGCCGGTGCTGCAGGGCCGTGTCAAAGAACTGCGTTCGGTGCGCGACAGCGTGCTGCGCGTGGCGGTCGAAGGCCGCGCCGAAGGCGAAACCGAATGCCTTTTGGTGTCGAACACGAGGCTCGAGGATTTCCGCATGGTGCTGGCGCAGGCCAGCATCGACGGCGCGGAAATCGTGCTCTCGGCGCAGGAGCTGGCGCTGCTGCGCGTCCAGTCGGGCGAGCCGGTGCGCACGCTGTCACTCAACGTAAGGAAGAACAATGGTTAACCTGTCGAATTACATCAACGGCGAATGGATTGCCGGCAGCGGCGCGGAACTGGTCACGATCGATCCGTCCAGCGGCCGCCAGACCTGGAGCAGCAATGAATCCACAAGCGACGACGTCGCCCGCGCCGTGCAAGCCGCACACGACGCCTTCGAAGCCTGGGCGCTGGAACCGTTAGAGGAACGCATCGCCGTGTGCACGCGCTTTCGCGACCTGCTGAAGGAAAACGCGGAAGCGCTGGCGTTGACCATCGCCGAAGAAGTCGGCAAACCGCTGTGGGAAGCGCGCACGGAAGTGGCGACCATGGCAAATAAAGTCGACATCTCGGTCCAGTCGTACGGCGCGCGCACGGGAGAAAGCGCAGCCAAAGTCGCCGACGGCAATGCCGTGCTGCGCCACCGCCCGCATGGCGTGTTCGGCGTCTTCGGCCCGTATAACTTCCCGGGCCACCTGCCGAATGGGCACATCGTGCCGGCCCTGATCGCCGGGAACACGGTCGTCTTCAAGCCGAGCGAATACGCGCCGCGCACGGCCGTCAAGACCGTGCAGCTGTGGGAGCAGGCGGGCTTGCCGAAGGGCGTGCTGAACCTGGTGAATGGCGGCCGCGAGACCGGCATTGCGCTCGGCCAGAATCAGCTCATCGACGGCGTGCTGTTCACCGGCAGCAGCCAGACCGGCGCCGCGCTGCATAAACAGTTCGGCGGCCAGCCGGGCAAGATGCTGGCGCTGGAAATGGGCGGCAATAATCCGCTCGTGGTCTGGGACCTCAGTGACAACCCCAAGGATGTGGACGCCGCCGTGCACCACACCGTGATGTCCGCCTTCATCTCGGCCGGCCAGCGCTGCACTTGCGCGCGCCGCCTGGTAGTGCAGGACAACGCGCAGGGCCAGGCCTTCATTGAGCGCCTGGTGGAAGTGGCGGCCAAGCTGCAGGTCGGCGCGTCGAACGCCGAGCCGCAGCCGTTCATGGGACCGGTCGTATCGCGCAGTGTCGCCGCACGCCTGGTGCAGGCGCAGGCCGGGATGGCCGATAAAGGTGGAAAAGTGCTGCTGCAGATGCGCCAGCTCGATCCGAACGCGGGTTTTGTTACGGCCGGCATCGTCGACGTGACCGACGCGCAGGGCATTCCGGACGAAGAGTGGTTCGGCCCGCTGCTGCAGGTGATTCGCGTGAAGACCTTCGACGAGGCGCTGCGCGCGGCGAACGCCACCGAATTCGGCCTGGCTGCGGCGCTGCTGTCGCCGTCGGAAGAGCTGTGGAAGCGCTTCGCGGTGCGCGCGCGTGCCGGCATCGTCAACTGGAACCGTCCGACCACGGGCGCGGCCAGCTCGGCGCCGTTCGGCGGCGTCGGCAAGTCGGGCAACCATCGCCCAAGCGCGTATTATGCAGCCGATTACTGCGCCTTCCCGGTCGCCTCGATCGAGACGGCCGAACTCGAAATGCCGGCCAAGCTGTCGCCGGGACTGGTGTTCTAACTTATGCGTAACGCTCGCGAATTCAATTTCGACGGCCTGGTTGGCCCGTCCCACAACTACGCCGGCCTCTCGTTCGGCAACGTCGCTTCGTTCAGCAATGTACGCAGCGCCTCGAACCCGCGCCTGGCCGCGCTGCAGGGCCTGGCCAAGATGCGCGACCTGGCCGCGCGTGGCTTCGCGCAAGCCGTGATGCCGCCGCAGGCGCGCCCGAATTTCAGGTTGCTGCGCAGCCTGGGCTTTTCGGGCACCGATGCCGATGTGCTGGCGCAAGCCTGGCGCGATGCCCCGGTCATCCTGTCCTGCGCCTGGTCGGCCGCACCGATGTGGACCGCCAACGCGGCCACCGTCAGTCCCTCGGCCGACACCCGCGACGGCCGCGTGCACTTCACCGCCGCCAACCTGAACAACAAGCTGCACCGCTCGGAAGAGCACGCGCAGGCCACGCGCACGCTGCGCGCGATTTTTGCGAATCACGATCATTTCGTGGTGCACGATCCGCTGCCGTCGACGCCTGCCTTCGGCGACGAAGGCGCGGCGAACCACACGCGATTCGCCGCCAACCACGGCGCGGCCGGTGTCGAGTTCTTCGTGTATGGCCGCGTCGAGTTCGACCCGTCGGCGCCGTTCCCGAAAAAATACCCGGCCCGGCAGACGCTGGAAGCCTCGCAAGCCGTGGCGCGCCTGCACGGCCTCGACCCGGCGCGCACGGTGTTCGCCGCGCAGAACCCGGACGTGATCGACCAGGGCGTGTTCCACAACGACGTCATCGCGGTCGGCAACGGCAACGTCTTGTTCTATCATGAGGAAGCGTTTGCCGATGAGGCGGCGACGATCGACGCGCTGCGCCGTTCGGTGGCGGCAGTGGGCGCCGAGTTCGTGCCGGTGCGGGTGGCGGGCGGCATGGTGCCGGTGGGCGATGCGGTGGCCAGTTACCTGTTCAACAGCCAGTTGCTGTCCAAGCCCGACGGCAAGATGGCGCTGCTGGTGCCGCACGAATGCCGCGAGAACGCGGCCGTGGCGGGCTACCTGGCGGGGCTGGTGGGTAGCGGCGGCGCGATCGACGAACTGCTCGAATTCGACCTGCGCCAGAGCATGCGCAACGGCGGCGGGCCGGCTTGCCTGCGCTTGCGCGTGGCGCTGACCGACGATCAGGCAGCCGCGATGCACCAGGGCGTGATCATGACCGAGGCGCTGTATGCGCAGCTGGTGGCGTGGGTCGAGCAGCATTACCGGGATCGGGTGGAGCCGAAGGATTTGGCGGACCCGCAGCTGGCGATCGAGTGCACGGCAGCGCTGGAAGCGCTGGAGCGGATTTTAGGCTTGCCGGGCCTGTACGATTTCGGCTGAACGCGTTGTAGAGAAGAGGGCGGCGCACGCCGCGCCACCGATTGAACAGAACGAGTTACACGCTTCCGGGACAAGGAAGCCAAGGACCTGGACGGGACAACCCCGTCCACCAAACGCCGGTTCGCGCAAAGCCACAAGCCGCAGCGCGCACGGGCGGCAAACATTCGCTTTGGAGAAGCAACAATGAAAGACATGCCGCAAGATCTGCGTACGCAGACCCTGAACCTGGTGACCAGCCAGCCAGCCGCGGGCGCGACCGAACAGGTGCGCGCCCTGATCAGCGCCTGGCTCGGATCGCTCGATGAAGAAGATCTGGCCGGTACCGCGCCGCACGCCCTGGCCCCTGTCCTGTGGGACGGCTTCATGCAGGCTGCCAAGCGCACCAGCGACGGCTGTCAGATCGCGCAACTGCGCTACACCGATACCAAGGGCGGCATGGCCACGGCGTTGCTGATCCTGAACGACGACATGCCTTACCTGGTCGACTCCTTCGTCATGGCCCTGCGCAAGGAGCGCGCCCTGGCCGCCGGCGTGATGAACGCCGTGCTGCCGGTCCAGCGCGATGCGGCAGGCGCCGTCACCGCCGTCAACCAGCCGGGCGCACCGCTCGAATCCTACGTGCTGGTGCTGCTCAACGACGAACTGGCCTTTGAAGAACTCGACAAGCTGACCGCGCGCATCCGCATGGTCGCCAGCGACGCCGCCGTCGTGCACCGCGATGCCGTCGCCATGGGCGACCGCATGACCGAAGTGGCCGCTGCCGCTGCCGCGAATGGCACCCCGGCCGGCCAGGAAGTCGCCGCCTTCCTCGAGTGGGCGAAAAACGAAGGTTTTGAACCATTCGGCTACGCATATTATGTCGTCCAGCCCGGCCAGACCGAACTGGCGCGCGACATCCCGAGTCGCATCGGCGTGCTGAAGGATACGGCGCACCCGGTCTACGGCACCTGCCTGGCGAACATCCCGGGCGAACTCAATACCCTGGCCGGCCGCGTCGAAACGCTGTCGATCGTGAAGGCCGACGTCGAAGGCACGCTGCACCGCGACCAGCCGCTGGACTTCATCGGCGTGCGCAACACCGACGCCCAGGGCACCATCCTCGGCGAGCACTGCTTCGTCGGCCTGTTCACCCGCGCCGCCACTTCGACCCCGCTGGCGCGCCTGCCCTTCGCGCGCGGCCGCGTGGCGAAAGTCCTGAGCCTGGCGGGAGTCCGCCAGGAAGGCTTCCGCGCTGAGAAATTCCTCGAGATCCTCGAATCCCTGCCGCGTACCGAAGCGCTGGAAGCCGATCCCGAATGGCTGGCGCAAGTGTGCAGCTCGGTCGTCTCGCTCTACAAGCAGCCGCGTCCAAAGGTTTTTGCGCGCCGCGACGTGTATGGCCGTCACCTGAACACGCTGGTCTACCTGCCGCGCGAGCGCTACAGCGCCGCGGTGGCCGCCGGCCTGGCCCAGGCCCTCAAGGAAAGCTCGGGCGCGCATGACGTGCGCGTGCAGACCCTGGTGGCCGACGGCCCGCTGGCGCGCGTCTACCTGATCGCGCACGCCGCGCGCAACCCGCTCGACCTGGAAACCGACATCCAGCAGCCGCTGCTGGCAGTGCTCGACGGCTGGCACGACCGCTTCGCCACCATGACGAATGGCGTCGAAGACCACACGCAGCGCAGCAACCTGCGCAAACTGGGCGCCAACTTGCCGGTGTCCTTCGTCACCGCGACCGCGCCCGATGTCGCCTTCCGCGACTTGCAGGCCATGCTGAATATCGGCCAGACCGACCGCGTCGCCGTGCGCATCGAACCTGGTACGGGCACCGGCAACGCCGCCCGCGACGCCTCGATCCGCCTGTACTCGGGCGAGAACGTGCTGTCGCTGTCGCGCATCCTGCCGGCCCTGGCGAACGCCGGCATCGCGGTCGACCGCGAGCAGACCTGGTCGCTGACGACCTCCGATGGCGTGCGCCACCACGTCACCGCACTGGCGGTGGACGACGAGAGCGGCGACAAATTGGTCAAAGCCGGCATCGCGCCGGTGGCCGAAGAGCTGTTCACGGCGCTGTTCAACAACGAAGCCGAAGACGGCCGCATGAACGGCCTGACGGTCGAAGGCGGCTTGTCGATGCGCGAAGTGCAGCTGGTGCGCGGTTACATCAGTTACTGGCGCCAGCTCGGCTCGAAGTTCTCGGTGCGCTACATGGCCGAGACCCTGCGCGCGCAGCCGGCCCTGGTAAAAGAATTCGTCACCGGCTTCGTCCAGCGTTTCAATCCGGCCCTGAGCGCATCCGAGCGTGACGCCGGCACCGCGAAACTGGCTTCCTTGAGGGCCGGCCTGTCGAGCGTGAACCATGCCGACACCGAAGAAATCATGGCCGCCCTGGTCGAGCTGGCGCTGGCGACCGTGCGCACCAACTACTTCCAGAACGTAGGTGAAAAAATCATCTTCAAGTTCGACACCAGCGGCCTGTCGCTGGCGCCGGAACCGCGTCCGTACCGCGAGATCTACGTGTTCTCGCGCCGCTTCGAGGGCGTCCACCTGCGCGGCGGCCCGGTCGCCCGCGGCGGCCTGCGCTGGTCGGACCGCATGGAAGACTACCGCACCGAAGTGCTTGGCCTGGTCAAGGCACAGATGGTCAAGAACGCGGTCATCGTGCCGGCCGGCTCCAAGGGCGGCTTCGTATGCAAGCAGATGCCGAAGGATGCCGTGCGTGAAACCATCGCGGCCGAAGGCGAAGCAGTCTACCGCCTGTTCATTTCCAGCCTGCTGGAAGTGACCGACAACCGCGTGCGCGGCGACATCGTGCCGCCAGCGGACACCGTACGCTACGACCAGGACGATCCATACCTGGTGGTCGCTGCCGACAAGGGCACCGCAACCTTCTCCGACATCGCCAACAGCATCGCCGTCAAGCGCGGCTTCTGGCTGGGCGACGCGTTCGCCTCGGGCGGCTCGAACGGCTACGACCACAAGAAGATGGGCATCACCGCCAAGGGCGCGTTCGAAGCGGTCAAGCGCCACTTCTACGAGATGGACCATGACATGAACACCACACCGATCACGATGGTCGGCGTGGGCGACATGTCGGGCGACGTGTTCGGCAACGGCGTGCTGCTGGCGCGCCAGCTGAAGGTGCTCGCGGCGTTCGATCACCGCCACATCTTCCTCGACCCCGCACCGGACGTCGTGACCTCGTTCGCCGAGCGCGCACGCATGTTCGCGCTGCCACGCTCGT
>JANNNC010000018.1:0-9134 GCA_031398335.1 Massilia sp. | reverse complement strand
GAAGGCGTCTCGATCCGTCACAACCCTGAATTCACGATGATGGAGTTCTACGCGGCCTATGTGGAATACACCTGGCTGATGGACTTCACCGAAGCGATCATCCGCCAGGCGGCGATGGATGCGCAAGGCACGGCCGTGCTGTCGTATGGCGGTCGCGAGCTCGACCTGTCGAAGCCCTTCCAGCGCTTGACCATCGTCGACGCCATCAACAAGTACGCGCCGGGCTATACGCCAGAGCAGCTGGACGATCCTGAGTTCATCAAGGCGGAGCTGAAGAAGTTCGGCGTCAAGCCGTTCGCCACCGCCGGCCTCGGCGCGCTGCAACTGGCGCTGTTCGAAGAGACGGCGGAATCGCAGCTGTGGGAGCCGACTTACATCATCGACTATCCGGTCGAAGTCTCGCCGCTGGCACGTGCCTCGGACACCCGTGCCGGGATTACCGAGCGCTTCGAGCTGTTCATGGTGGGGCGCGAGATTGCCAACGGTTTCTCGGAGCTGAACGATCCGGAAGACCAGGCGGCGCGTTTCCTGTCGCAGGTCGAGGCCAAGGATGCCGGGGACGAAGAGGCGATGTACTACGACGCCGACTACATCCGCGCGCTGGAATACGGCATGCCGCCGGCCGGTGGCTGCGGGATCGGGATCGATCGTTTGATCATGATTTTGACGGACTCGCCGAATATCCGGGACGTGTTGTTGTTCCCGCATTTGCGGAAAGAGGATTGATCGTTTGATCGATTGAAAACGGGGCGCTTCGGCGCCCCGTTTTTTATTCCTGGCTTCGAATGTGGCGCAGGGTGGGCACTTGTGGCCACCCTACTGAACGATGGTATAACAAGGCACGTAAGCTTTACCCGGCAGCTTCATGCGGCTCTGTTCAACGAACGAGGCCAATAAAGCATCCATCGGCCCCATGATCTCGCTGTCGCCGTGGATTTCGTACTTGCCGAACTTTTCGATTTCGCGGATTCCCTCTTCCTTCACATTGCCCGCCACGACGCCCGAGAACGCGCGGCGCAGGTTCGCGGCCAGCAAATGCGTTTCCATGTTCTTGTGCAGCTTCAGGTTGCGCATGTTTTCGTGGGTCGGCTTGAACGGCTTCTGGAATTCCTGGTCGATTTTGAGCAGCCAGTTGAAATAATAGGCGTCGCTCCTGGCCTTGCGGAATTCGCGCACCTGCTTGATCCCGGCCGCCATCTCGCGCGCCACCGCATCCGGGTCGTCGACGATGATCTTGTACATGCCCTGGGCACGCGCGCCGAGCGTCTGCCCGATGAAGCCATCGATCTGTTCGAAGTATTCGTGGGCGGTGGCCGGACCCGTGAAAATCAGCGGGAACGGCATCTCGGCGTTGTCCGGATGCAGGAGGATGCCGAGGATGTACAGGATTTCCTCGGCCGTGCCGGCGCCGCCCGGGAAGACAACGATGCCGTGGCCGGTGCGGACAAACGCTTCCAGGCGCTTTTCGATGTCCGGCATGATGACCAGGTCGTTGACGATCGGGTTCGGCGATTCCGCCGCGATGATGCCAGGCTCGGAAATGCCGAGGTAACGCCCGCCGTGCAGGCGCTGCTTCGCGTGGCCGATGGCGGCGCCCTTCATCGGGCCCTTCATGGCGCCCGGTCCGCAGCCGGTGCAGATATCGAGTTCGCGCAGGCCGAGCGCGTAGCCGACTTCTTTCGAATAGTTGTATTCGATGCGGTTGATCGAGTGCCCGCCCCAGCAGACCACCAGGTTCGGGTTGCGCTGGGGGTGCAGGATGTTCGCGTTGCGCAGGATGTGGAACACCGCGTCGGTGATCCCTTCCGGCTTGGCGAGGTTGAATTTCGGGTTTTCGGTGATTTCGAAGTGGACGTAGACGATGTCGCGCAGCACCGCGAACAGGTGTTCGTGGATGCCCTTGATCATCTTGCCGTCGACGAAAGCCATCGACGGCGCGCCGCGGATGTCGAGCTTGATGCCGCGCTCGCGCTGGATGATGCTGATGTCGAAGTTGCTGTAGCGCTCCAGCAATTCCTTGCCATCGTCGATCGAGCTGCCGCAGTTCAGGACCGCGAGCGCGCACTTGCGAAATACGTTGTAGAGGCCGCCCTGACTGGTGTCGAGCAGCTTGGCGACTTCGGCCTTCGACAGGACTTCGAGCCGGCCCTCGGGGGAAATCAAAGTATCGACGACTTCGTAGTTCATGCAGGTCTTCCTTTTCAATTACACCGGAAATAAAGTCTTCCGGAAATATGGCTGGCTGTTTCACCAATATACGACAACTGGCGCTGCCATGCCCGCGCTTGTGTGCGCCAATGGTGCGGGGTAGCAAGGCGCCGCACCACCTGCGCGCGTGTTTACCACAATGTCAAATATTTTTCTTGTGGTAAGCAATTTCTACTAAAATGCGTCCCAACTGGAAATTCCGGCTCATCGGCATTCCAATAAAACAGTTACTCTTAAAACACTATTTCAGGAGGACCCGCATGAGCGGTGCAGCTGCTACACCAGGCAAGGAAGTTGCCATTCCAGAGTTCAAACAGATCATGGGTCACCCAGCGCCGCTGTGGATGCTGTTCATGACCGAATTCTGGGAGCGCTTCGCTTTCTACGGCATCCGTTGGGCCCTCGTGCTCTACATCGTCGCCCAGTTCTACGGCGGCGCGGCAGTCGGCCAGGCCGACGCCAACCTGACCTACGGTTCCTACCTCGCGCTGGTGTATGCCGGCGCCGTCTTCGGCGGCCTGATCGCCGACCGCGTCATCGGCTACCAGCGCTCGATCCTGATCGGCGCCGTCTTCATGGCGGCCGGCCTGTTCATGATCACCTTGCCCGATCCGGACATCTTCAAGCTGGGCCTGGCCACCATCATCGTCGGTAACGGCATGTTCAAGCCGAACATCTCGACCATGGTCGGCAAACTCTATTCGCTGGGCGACACCCGCCGCGATTCGGGCTTCACCATCTTCTACATGGGTATCAACGCGGGCGCCTTCATCGCCCCGATCCTGACCCAGATCCTGGCGCAGGAAATGGGCGACGGCACCACCCCGGCCTACAAGGTCGTGTTCTTCGTGTCGGGCCTGGGCATGCTGGTCAGCCTGGTGTGGTTCTACATCGGCCGCAAGACCCTCGCCGGCATCGGCGCACCGGAAGCCGGCGCCGAAGGCCGTGGCCGCTCGGTCGCCGTCATCATCGGCAGCATCGTCGTGATCCCGGGCGTGTACTTCCTGCTCAAACTCGGCGCAGGTACGCTGCAGATCATCCTGACCGTCCTGTTCCTCGCCCTGGCGACGATGCTGATGGTCGAAGGTATCCGTAACGGTAAAGTTGCGCGCGACAAGACCATCGCCATGATGATCATTTTCGCCTTCAACATCCTGTTCTGGATGTTCTTCGAGCAGGCCGGCAGCTCGTTCACCTTCCTGGCCGACCAGATCGTCGACCGCGACCTGAACGGCTGGATCTTCCCGGTCGCCTGGTTCCAGAGCGTGAACTCGGTCGCCATCATCCTGTTCGCACCGGTCATCGCCGCCATCTGGGTCATGCTGGGCCGCCGCAACGCCAACCCGTCGATCCCGCGCAAGTTCGGTCTCGGCCTGATCTTCAACGGCCTCGCCTTCGGTCTCCTGATGTTCGCGCTGGGCAGCCTGGTCGACATGGACAACAAGATCCCGTTCTGGACCCTGTTCACGGTCTACTTCATCCAGTCGATCGGCGAGCTGTGCCTGTCGCCGATCGGCCTGTCGATGGTCACCAAGCTCGCTCCCGTGCGCCTGGTCGGCCTGGGCATGGGCGGCTGGTTCCTGTCGACCGGTATCGGCAACAACCTGTCGGGCATCTTCGCCTCGCACGTTTCGGGCGAATCGGGCATGTCGATTGCCTCGGCGCTGGACGGCTACACCTTCGGCTTCTGGTCGCTGGTGGGCGGCGGCGTGCTGCTGTTCCTGATCGCACCGCTGATCCAGAAGCTGATGCATGGCGTGAAGTAATCAGCCCTTCAGCCTCAACGGAAACGGCAGCTTCGGCTGCCGTTTTTTATTGGCCGTTGCGTTGGCCATCGCGAAGCAAAAGATGCACACCTTACAGTGGAGCCGCCCCAGGGTCTGTTCGATCATACTGGGTGCGCAGGACACCGAACCCAAAAAAAACGGGCGCCGCCAGGCGCCCGTCCAATTATGCTCGCACCCCAAAGCGTCCTTACTTCTGCGCCTTCTCGCGCGCCACCCAGTACAGCAGCAGAACGATCGCCGCATACGGTATCAAGGACAGCAGATCCGCATTCGGCCCCGACACGAACGGGTTCGAGCTTTGCGCCCACTTCGCCATCATGCTGTCGAAGTTCGTCAGCACACCGGCCGTAATCGCAATGATGATGCCCGCCAGCGCGCCGCCCGCGATATAGCCGGAGGCCAGCAAGGTGCCCGAACTGCGGTCGCCCGCGGCGGTGCGTTCCTCGGCAGTCAGCTCGGCGTACTGCGGCAGCTTGTTGTTACGGCGGTCGGCCGCCCAGCGCACCGCGCCGCCGATCGCAATCGGCAGGGTCGACACCAGCGGCAGGTAGACGCCGACCGAGAAGGCCAGCGCCTGGATGCCGGCCATCTCCAGCACGACGGAGATCATCACGCCGAACAGCACCAGCGTCCATGGCAGCTGCTGGTCGAGGATGCCCTTGATGATGTAGGACATGAGCACGGCCTTCGGCGCATCGTATTTCTTCACTTCGGTGCCGTCCGGACGGGTGTTGTGGTGGCCGTTGATGCCCGGGTCGACCAGGTAGGCGAGCTTGCCGTCGTCGCCCACCAGGTACTTGCCTTCCGGGCCGCCCACGGTGCCGGTCTTGCGCCACACCTTGTAGGTCTTGCTGTCGGTTTCCGCCTGCGGACCCTGCAATTGCGCGGTCTCGGTCAGTTTCGAGGCGTCGACCGTGATGCCGGGCGCAACCTGGGCGGCCGGTACGTACACGGTGCCGGCATCGTTCAGCTTCAGCAGGATCGGCCCCAGGATCAGGGCCGAGGCAAACGCGCCGCACAGGATCGCGTACTGCTGCAGGCGCGGCGTCGAACCCACCAGGAAGCCGGTCTTCAAATCCTGCGAAGTGGTGCCGGCGTTGCTGGCGGCGATGCAGACGATGGCGCCGACCGACAGCGCGGTGACGTAATACTGGCCGCCGGTCCAGCCCATGACGAGGAAGATCAGGCAGGTGAACAGCAAGGTGGCGACCGCCATGCCCGAGATCGGGTTCGACGACGAACCGACTTCGCCGGTCAGGCGCGAAGACACGGTGGCGAACAGAAAGCCGAACACCAGGATCAGCAAGGCGCCCAGCAGATTCATGTGCAGCGGCGTGGCGACGGTGATGATGGCGATGATCGCCAGGCAGCCGATGGCCACCCATTTGAACGGGATGTCCTGGTCGGTGCGCAGCGAGGACGCCGGCGCCGTGCCCTTCCCCTTGCCCATGCCGGCCAGGCCGCCCTTCAAACCATTCCAGATCGAGGGCAGCGAGCGCACCAGCGAAATCAGGCCGCCCGCGGCCACTGCGCCGGCGCCGATATACAGCACATAGGCGTCGCGGATGTCGTCCGGCGACATGTCCTTGATGAGCATGGTGCCCGGCGAGACCGGCACGGTGAGCAGCTCGCCGAAGAACTTGATCATCGGGATGAGCAGCAAATAAGACAACACGCCGCCGGCCGCCATCGTGAATGCGATGCGCGGGCCGATGATGTAGCCGACGCCCACCAGTTCGGGCGAAATCTCGGCGCCGGCGGAACCGGCCTTCAGCGGCGCGCCGAACTCGAAGTTGGCGACGTCCTTCCAGCCCTTGAGCGAAACGTTGGCTACTTTATAAAGAAGGCCGAGGCCGAAGCCGCCGAAGATGATGGCGGCGCGGCGTTTGGCGGCGCGCGCCGCGTCCGATCCCGCTTCGCGCACTTCACCGGCTGCGGCGCGCGAGGTTTCGGTGGCGGCCGCTTTCAGCACTTCGGCGCAGGCCGTGCCTTCCGGGTATTTCAGTTCGCGGTGCGCATCGACGATCATCGTGCGCCGCATCGGGATCATCATCAGGATGCCGAGCAGGCCGCCCAATACGCCAACCAGCATCACGCGCGAGATCTCGAGGTCGAAGCCGAGGATCATAATCGCCGGCATCGTCACGCCCAGGCCAAACGCGAGCGACTCGCCGGCGGAACCGGCGGTCTGGGTGATGCTGTTTTCCAGGATGGTCGACTCGCGCCCGCCCATCTTCTTGAATATCCCGAACAGGGTGATGGCGATCACCGCCACGGGAATCGATGCACTGACGGTGAGGCCGACCTTCAGCACCAGGTAGAGCGAGGAAGCGCCGAAGATCATCCCCAGCACGACGCCCATGACCAGGGCGCGGATGGTGAATTCGGGGAGGTCTGCCGACGCCGGGATATACGGCTTGACAATAGCGGGAGCGGGATCGTAGGGCATCGTGGTCCTGGGTGATTGGAGTACCAGGCTTTCTTAAGGGGGCCTGAAGGCGTGACTATGGCATACGCAGGAAGCGAAAGAAAGCGGATTATAATGCCCCGCCGGGCCTGCCTTTTGCGCGGCCCACAGCAGGAGAATACTGTCTTGACCAAGTCCCTTCAACGCCGTCGACCGCAAGGCGGTTTCGTTTTCTTCATTCTCGCCGCCATCGTCGTCGCGATCGCCGGCGTCGCCGTCTGGTTGATGATGGCGGTCCTGCCCAACGTGCCCTCGATCGGCGCCGTCACCGACTACAAGCCGAAGATCCCGCTGCGCATCTACACCGCCGATAAAGTCCTGATCGGCGAATTCGGCGAGGAGCACCGCGACTTCGTGGCGATCGCCGACATGCCTCCCATGATGAAGAAGGCGGTGCTGGCGATCGAGGACGCGCGCTTCTACGAGCACAAGGGCATCGACTGGATGGGCGCGGCGCGTGCGGTGAAGGCGAACGTGACGGGCGGCTTCGGCTCGGGCGGCGCCTCGACCATCACGATGCAGGTGGCGCGTAACTTCTTCCTGTCGCGCGAGAAGGTCTTGTCGAGGAAACTCAACGAGGTCGTGCTGGCATATAAAATCGAGGACGCCCTGACCAAGGACCAGATCCTCGAGCTGTACATGAACCAGATCTTCCTGGGCCAGCGCTCCTATGGTTTTGCCAGCGCCGCACGCAGCTATTTCAGCAAGAAGCTCGACCAGCTGACGATCGCCGAGACCGCGATGCTGGCCGGCCTGCCGCAAAACCCCTCGCGCCACAACCCGGCGGTCAATCCGAAACGCGCCAAGCTGCGCCAGGAACAGGTGCTGCGCCGCATGCGCGACCTGAAGTACATCGACGAGGCCCAGTATGCGCAGGCGGTGGCCGAGCCGCTGCGCGTGCACTCCAAGCCGCAGGAATTCGGCACCCACGCCCAGTACGTGGCCGAGCTGGCGCGCCAGGTCGTGTTTGCCCAGTATGCGGAAGAGTCGTACACGCGCGGCATCAAGGTGTATACCACGATCGACTCGAAAGCCCAGGAAGCGGCCTACGATTCGGTGCGGCGCAACGTGCTGGCCTACGACAGCCGCCACGGCTACCGCGGCCCCGAGGCGCGTATCGAACTGCCCGAACTGGAGGACGAGCGCGAGGAAGCGATCGGCGAGGCGCTGCAGAAGCGGCCGTCGAGCGACGGCCTCGAGCCGGCGGTGGTGGTCGCCGCCTCCGCCAAATCGGTCAAGGTCGAGACCATCGATGGCGACACCATCACCATTTCCGGCGCCGGCCTGAAGTTTGCCGCCGCCGGCCTGTCGAGCAAAGCCAAAGAAAGCCAGCGCATCGCGCCCGGCGCCGTGGTGCGTATCAGTAAACTCGCCAAGGATGGCTGGGGCATCACCCAGGTGCCGCTGGTGGCGGCCGCCTTTGTCGCGCTCGACGCCGATACCGGCGCCTACCAGGCCCTGGTCGGCGGCTTCGACTACAACCTGCAGAAGTTCAACCACGTCACGCAAGCCTGGCGCCAGCCCGGTTCGGCGATCAAGCCCTTCGTGTATTCGGCGGCGCTGGAAAAGGGCTTCGGTCCAGGCACCCTGATCCTCGACCAGGCACTGGTCATGCCGGGCGAGAACGCCGGCGCCGACTGGTCGCCACAGAACGACGACGGCGTGTTCAATGGTCCGATCTCGATGCGCTACTCGCTGGCGCATTCGAAAAACGTGCCAACCGTGCGCCTGCTGCGCGCGGTCGAAGTGCCCTATGCGCATGACTTCCTCGGCAAATTCGGCTTCGACGCCGCGCGCCATCCGCAGAACCTGACCCTGGCCCTGGGCACGGGCGCCGTCACGCCGCTGCAGATGGCCGGCGCCTACGCGGTGTTCGCGAACGGCGGCTATGGCGTCAAGCCTTACCTGATCGCGCGCGTCGAGGACGGCGACGGCACGGTCCTGATCGAGACCAAGCCGCCGGCGCCGCGCGACGAGGCCGCACGCGTGCTCGACGCGCGCAACGCCTGGATCACGGACAGCATGCTGCGCGACGTCACGCGCTACGGCACCGGCGCCGCCGCCGCCAAACGCCTGGCGCGCACCGACATCGCCGGCAAGACCGGCACCACGAGCGACGCCATCGACGGCTGGTTCGCCGGCTATGGCGGCAATATCGTTGCCGTGGCCTGGATGGGCTACGACGAACCGCGTTCGCTCGGCGGACGCGAATTCGGCGCCACCCTCGCCCTGCCGATATGGCTCGACTACATGCAGGTGGCGCTGGCCAAACGCCCGGAGGTCCCGCGTCCCGAGCCGGAAGGCGTGTTGCGCGAGAACGACGACTGGATCTATGCGGAGTTTGCCGAGATGCCGCAGTTCCGGGGGATCGACGTCGAGCTGGCGGCGGCGCCGGTGGAGACCGAGGAAGTCGACGAGGACAATGACGATCACCTGCTGCATCCGCGCGCGGACGGCGCGCCGGCACCGCCGGAGCCGGCGCCCGTATTCGTCCCTGCGCAGTAAGCTCGCCACCGAGCAGCGTGGGCACGCCTGAAGTGACCCCACAAAGTTGGACAGTTAAGTCTACGCTGCTGCCAAGTGCTGAGTCCTGAATTGTACAGGGCTCAGCCCGTTTAATCTGAGCTTGATGCGGTCGTGATTGTAGTAGTGGATATAGTCGACAATGCCGG
>JANNNC010000216.1:0-2313 GCA_031398335.1 Massilia sp. | reverse complement strand
GCCCAGCCGTGGCACCGAAGTGAAATTCGTCTTTTTCGTTAACGCGGAGCCGTCATCGCTGGACCATGCGGAGGGCGAAAAGATCGGCAGCATGCAGGATGGGCGCGCGCCGGGGCTGGAAAGGCAGGTCGCGGGCAGCGGCAACTTCATCGCCTTCGTCGGCACGGTCGAATCGTCGGCGCTGGTGCGCCAGGCGCTGGCGGCGTTCCGGGAGCATGCGGACTTCCCTGCCGAGGGGCTGGCGGCGCCGGCGCATGTCATGGGTGTGACCCTGCTGGACCACGGCGCCCACCAGGGGCACGGCTATCCGGCGCTGATGATCACGGATACGGCTTTCCTTCGTTATCCCTACCATCACACGGTGGATGACCCGCATGACCGGCTCGATTATGCGGGCATGGCGCGCGTGGTGAAGGGGTTGGCGCGCACCATCGAGTCGCTGGCGGGGGCGGTGCGTATTTGAGCTTTTGTAGGGCGGGCGGCTCGTAACTCGGGCATTTACCCCGAGTTACCCCACGCGGTGATAGGCAGGGGTTGAACAGCCGCGCGGGAAGCATGAGCGTGATTTGAACGCGTGGGCAAGAAACTTGCCCACCCTAACGGTCATTGCGAGCGCCGCCGCCCCGGAACATGAAAGAAAATGAAGGTGGAAGGCAACGATAGAGGTCGCGCATTATCGTGGAGGCACGAACCCCGACCCTAACGTGACCCGCGGAGCTGACTCGTACCCCGGATTGCATCCTCAGAGAGCGAACGTTAAGCAGGCCGTTGGCGACTTGTCGCCTTCAGGCTACTTCAGCTTTTCCGCATCGCTGCCTTCCATTTCTAACTTTACCCGAAAGGTGAAAAATGGATCTGGTGGCATTCTATAAGCGTGTGCTGGGTCTGGACGTGCATCAGGCACAGATAACGGCTTGTGCAATTATCGAGGATGAAAATGGCGAAAAGCATGTTGTGCAGCGCCAGTTCGGCGCCTTCAAACGCGACCGCAAGGCGCTAGCTGATTGGGCTGCATCGCTGAAGGTCGAATTGGTGGTGATGGAAAGTACTGGCATCTACTGGAAGAGCCCGTATGCGGCACTGGAGGCGGCCGGGCTCAAGACGCTCGTTGTCAACGCCAAGCATGTCAAGAACGTGCCTGGTCGCAAGACCGACATCTGCGATGCGCAATGGCTGGCCACGCTGGCGCGTGCAGGGCTGTTGCGTGGCTCGTTCATTCCGCCTGCGCGGTTGCGGGAACTACGTCTAGTGGCGCGTCAGCGGCAGAAACTGGTCGGTCAACTGGCGGCCGAGAAAAACCGGCTGCACAAGACACTTACCGACAGCGGAATCCGGCTCGGCGTCGTCGTCAGCGATGTCCACGGGGTAGCGGCACGCAAGATGGTCAAGGCCCTCATCGCCGGCGCCAGCGTGCAAGAGATACTGGCGCTGGCCAGCACGCGTTTCAAGGCCAGTCGCGAAGAGCTGTTCGAAGCCCTGCAGGGCGATCTGACGGCACATCACCGCTTCGTCCTGAACGAACTGATGCAACACATCGAGGAAATCGAGGCGCGCATCGCGCGCTTCGACGGGCACCTGTTGGCCAACATGGCCGAGCAACGCAACGCACTGGCACTGCTGCAAACGCTTCCCGGCATTGACCTGATCGGCGCTGCCATGCTGCTCGTTGAAATTGGCACCGACATGGATGCCTTCGGCAGCCCGGATCGTCTTGCCTCATGGGTTGGAGTCTGCCCTGGCAACAATGAATCGGCCGGCAAGCGCAAGTCAGGCCGCGCCACCAAAGGCAACCCATATGTACGACGCTTGCTTTGCGAGTTTGCACATTCGGCCAGCCGTACGACCTCCGTCTTCAAATCGAAGTTCCAGGCCTTGCTGATTCGGCGTGGCCACAAGCGCTCGATCATCGCGATCGCTCACAAGATACTGCGCACCATCTTCTTCATGCTCAAGCGTGGCCAATACTACCGGGACAGCGCCACCGATTACGAAGCAATGTCAGTGAAGAAAAACGCGCCACGTTGGATCAAGGCACTGACCAAGTTCGGGCTGATTAATCAACCCGCTTGAGATTGTTATCGCCAAAAACTTGATGGCCTTTGACGGCCAAGGCTACGCACGCCCCGATGGTGGTTTCTTTCACGTTACGAGCCCCCATCCTTGACCCGGCTTTCCGACACCGCACGCCCGCACACCCCGCGACAATTCCCCTGTTTTGGCTTACCATAAAGTCAATCTCAGCCTTCCGAATTCGACCCCATGACCAGTAAAACCGCCAGCCTGATCCTGTCAGGCCTGCTGATGTCCGGCGCC
>JANNNC010000210.1:0-28671 GCA_031398335.1 Massilia sp. | reverse complement strand
GGACGCACGGCCAGGGCGGCCGGCGGTTGCGTGGTGTATTGCAGGCGCACCCCGGGAAGGGCAGAGAGAACGAATTTCTCGACATCGTCCGGCGCGCCGACCTTGAAACGCAGCGGCACGACGTCGACCAGCTGCACGGCCGGGACGTCGGCCGAGACCGCAATATAAAACGTCGTCTTGTCGTCGATCTTGCCCGAGTCGAGGGCGCCGATGTGGTACGAGGGACGCACCTCGCTCAGCGCAATCGCGAAATATTTCGACGAGATCACAGTGTCGAGCAATTCGCGGATGATCGTGTGCAGCTTGGTGAAGGCCGGACCCGGATCGGCGTGCTGGTACACCGGCAGGTCGGCCAGGGTCCAGCTTTTGGAAAAGGTCATCAGGCCGCCGGCGACATCGAGTAATTGTTCGTAGAGGCGCTCCGGATGCAGGCTGGGGTGGTGAAAATGGTGGGTCAGCGTGGCGTAGGCGGAGCTGGCCGTGTGCAGCAGCCAGAACGAGGACATGTCGCCCGAGCGAAATTCGATCACCTTGCGGCTCGGCTCGCGATGGTGGCCGTAGAGGGCGCTGACTTTCGCTTGCAGCGCGTCGAGCAGGCGCCGCAGTTGCTGGAACAAGGGCGCAGCGGCGCCGATCGACAGGCTGGGCGGGACGAACCCCGGGTCGAGCTCGAAGCCGCCGACGGCCGCGCGGCGCAAGCGCAGCAGGGGGAAGTGGACGTAGGCGTCGCGCGGATCGGAATCCGGCACCAGGCGCACCGATTTTTTCAGGTAGGCCAGCTGCACCGGGGCGGCCTGCGTGTACAGGTCCGCCGTTTCCTGGTTCGTCTGGATAAAACGGGCAGTGTTCGCCGCCTGGCCCTGGGTCGCGAAATTGCCGCTGAACGGTTTCATGCCGGGCAGCGCCGCGTAATAGGTCACGCTCTGCTGGGATGGCTGCAGCAGGTTCAAATCGACCGTGTCGGGCAGTGCATCGAGGTGCGGGGCGTCGACCAGTTCTCCATCCTGGAAACGCAGCGCCAGGTCGAGGATGCGCAGTACGTTATTTGCCAGCGCTTCGCGGTCGACTTGCAGCCGCTCCACGCCCCAGGCATACGGGTGCACCGCCTTGATCCCTTTTTGCAGGCAATGCTCGTGGTACTGGTCCTGGCGCTGGAAATGCTGGGGGCGCAGCAGTAAACCCTCGCCCCAGAGTACTTTGCTGGTCATGTCCGCTGTCATCCCTGTGAGTGATTTTTCGTTGCGCGCAACTTTTACCAAAGGAAACAGTAGCACTGCCCTCCATGGTCGGGGTTTGCGCTTCCTCAAACGTCGGGTTTGCACAACGCCATCACGGGCGATGGCGCTTCCTTATCTTTTTTCAACGTTGAGCGTGTCCCGCGCGGACACACTACGGAGCTTCTTGGCGCCACTTGCGCCAGTGCCATTTCAATAGGGGAAGTCCGATGAACCATTTCACGCCAGGCTTGTTCGACCGCCTGCTCGGGGTGCCGCTGCGCTCCGGCAATGGCCATGTGGCGCGCATGTCGGTCGACGACATGAAGGATGCCG
The DNA here is from genome assembly GCA_031398335.1 of Massilia sp. Lineage (GTDB taxonomy): Bacteria > Pseudomonadota > Gammaproteobacteria > Burkholderiales > Burkholderiaceae_D > Telluria. The sequence continues at coordinate 27,121 of JANNNC010000210.1, read as the reverse complement.
TGGCGCGCGACCTGGAAGCCTTACTCAATACCCGCGCCGTCTTGCCGGAGGATTTCCTGAAGGCCTATCCGGAGTGCAGCCGCTCGATCGTCAGCTACGGCATGAAGGATTTCGCCGAACTGTCCCTGTCGAGCCCGTCGGACCGCGCGTTGATCTGCGCGTGCATCGAAAAGGCGATCGCCTGCCACGAGCCGCGCCTGCGCGACGTCAAGGCCTCACTCGAAATGCGCCGGGGTGCGGTGAACCGCCTCGACTTTTCGATCACCGGGGTGCTGGTGGCCAGCGCCTCCCAGGAAGCCGTGAATTTCGACGCCGTCCTGCAGCCAGCGACCCTGAGTTACAGCATCAGCAAGGCCGGCCGCGCCGTGCCGGCGGGAGCCTGATTTGGAACAATTACTGCCGTATTATGAAAGCGAGCTGGGTTACCTGCGCCGCAACCTGCGCGAATTCGCCGAGCGCTACCCGAAGATCGCTGGCCGCCTGTTGATCAGCGGGGAAATGTGCGAAGACCCGCATACCGAGCGCATGATCGAATCGTTCGCGCTGCTGAACGCCCGCATCGCCAAGCGCCTCGACGACGACTATCCGGAATTCACCGAAGCGCTGTTCGACGTGCTGTACCCGCATTACCTGCGCCCTTTTCCCTCGTGCTCGATTGCACGCCTGGATTTGACGGGCGCGGCCAAGCAGCAGAGCGCAGCCGGATCGATCGCGCGCGGCACCCAGCTCACCACGCGCCCGGTGCGCGGCGGCGCCTGCACGTTTCGCACCGTGTATCCGGTGGCGCTTGCCCCGCTGGAGATTACAGGGGCGCGCTTTTCCGAGATCCTGCGCCCGCCCGACGCGCTGCGGCCCCCCGCCGGCGCCACGGCCAGCCTCAGTTTCACCATTGCCGGCAGCGTCGAGCGGACCGCCATCGGCCAGCTCGATATATCCAGGCTGCGCGTCTTCATCGATGGCGAACCCTCGTTTTGCGCCGCCCTGCGCGATGCGCTCTTCATGCGCACGGTCGCAGCCTATGCCGAGGCCGACGCGGGCGGGCGCTGGATCGGGCTCGGCGCCATTCCGATCCAGCCGGCCGGTTTCGAGGACGGCGAATCCCTGATCGATTTCCCGGCCCGCTCGCACGCCGCCTACCGCCTGCTGACCGAGTATTTCTGCTTCCCCGAGAAATTCAATTTTTTCGACATCGACCTGGCCGCGCTGGGCGCTGCCGTGCCCGGCGCAAAATCGGTCACCCTGCACCTGGCCTTATCTAGCATCCGCAGCGACTCGAACACGGCGCGCATGCTGAGTACCCTGTCGACCAACAACCTGCTGCTTGGCTGCACGCCGGTGATCAACCTGTTTCGCCAGCGGGGCGAGCCGATCCGCCTGACGCATACGACTGCCAGCTACCCGGTGCTGGCAGACGCCCGGCGCGCGTTTGCCTTCGAGGTACAATCGATCGATTCGGTGAACCTCGTGCGCCAGACGCCGCAGGGAGAAAGCGTGGTGCAGTTTCGCCCCTTCTATTCGCTGCAGCATGCCCAGACGCCCGAACAGAACGGCCACTACTGGGCGATGCGGCGCGACGAGACGCTGGTCGAGCGCAGCCCCGGGTTCGAAACCCAGATCACGATCGTCGATATCGATTTCGATCCGGCGGCGGTCGAGACCGACACGCTCAACCTGGAACTGACCTGCTCGAACCGCGACCTGCCTGCGCAGCTGTCTTATAACCAGGCCGGCGGCGATTTGTTCCTGGAGGGGGGATCGAGCGTGCGCACGATTGCCTTCCTGCGCAAACCCACCAACTCGTGGCGCTTTCCCAGCGGGCGCAGCGCGCACTGGCGCCTGATTTCCCACCTCGCCCTGAACCACCTGTCGATCAGCGCCGGCGGGGTGGAAGCCTTCCGCGAGATGCTGGCGCTGTACGACCTGCCCCGTTCTCCCTCGTCGCAGCGCCAGATCGGCGGCATTCACGCCATCGAACAACAGGCCACCAGCGCCTGGCTCGCCGGCAATCCCTTCAATTGCCTGGTACGCGGGGTGCAGGTGCGCCTCGCCATCGACGAAGAAGCCTTTATTGGCAGCGGCATCCACGCCTTCGCCACCATCGTCGAGCGCTTCCTGGCCCTGTATGTGCACGCCAACAGTTTTACGCAACTGGTCATCGTTTCGGCGAAAACCGGAGAAGAGTTATGCACATGCCAGCCCAAAAGCGGCGATTTGCCCCTGCTGTAATCGAGCGCCTGTTCCGCGAACCCTACCGCTTCGAGTATTTCCAGGCGGTGCGCATGCTCGAACTCTGGCTGCGCCGCCACGGCACGTCCCAGCACGGGCTGGTCGCTAATTTTCTGCGCTTCCAGAATTCGACCTCGCTGCGCTTTCCGGCCAGCCAGCTGGAAGCAATCCACACCGAGCCGCGCAATATCGAGCCCAATGTCGCATCGCTGGGCGCGGCATTAAAGTCGTCCAATTTAAAATGGATCCGGGTGACGCCTGCCTTCATGGGTTTACTCGGTAACCACGGCGTGCTGCCGCCGCATTACACGGAGCGCGTCGCCGAGCAGCAGTTCAATGAAAAGGACGATGGCGCGCGCGCCTTCCTCGACACGTTCTCGAACCGCTCGCTGGCGCTATTTTATGAAGCCTGGCGCAAATACCGGCTGCACCTGAAATATGAAAGCCATGGCCAGGACAGTTTCCTGCCGCTGCTGCTGGGACTGGCGGGACTGGGCAATCCCGCGCTGCGCCAACGCCTGGGACGGCCCGAGCATGGGGCCGTGCTCGACGCCTCGCTCGGCTACTTCGCCGCCTCCATCCGCCAGCGGCCGGTCTCGAGCGTGCAGATGGGGCGCGTGCTGTCCGAGTATTTCGGGCAGGCGCTGAAGGTCACGCAATTCGTCGGCGCCTGGTATGCCGTGCCGCCCGCGCAGCAAAGCACCCTGGGCTGTGGCAGCGCCACCCTCGGCAGCCGTGCCATTGCCGGCGAGCGCGTCTGGCAGCGCGACCTGCGCCTGCGCCTCGTGATCGGGCCGCTCGACCGCGCCGGCTTCGACGCCTTCCTGCCGGCTGGCCTGGCGGCGCGCGCCTTGACAAGCCTGGTGACGATGTTCAACGGCCTCGCCCTCGAATACGAGGTCGAACTGGTGCTGCGCGCGGCCGACGTGCAGGGCGCCAGTTTGTCCGGAGAACCCCACGCCGGGCGCCTCGGCTGGGGCACCTACCTGGTGGCCGGTCCGCAGACGCGCGACCGCAACGACGTGCACTACGCGCTGCGCATGGAATAGGCGCTTCGGTTGTGGCGCGGGTTCTCCCTGCGATGCACATTCAATTCCACTTGCCGCCGCGCCCGCCGATGCTGTAGCGCCCCGCGCCCAGCAGGGCTAGGGCGATTGCTGCAAAAAAGAACATCCCCTGCAGTTCGAGCGCCCAGCCGCCGGTTTGCGACAGCGTGAAAAATTCCTTCGTGTGCACCAGTAGCACGGCGACGATCATGTTGCCGGCAACAATCAACGCGGCCAGGCGCGTCCATACCCCGGCCAGGATCAGGAGCGGCGCGATGACTTCGCCCACATGCACCAGGTAGCCGAGCGCCCCGGGTAAGCCCATTTTCTCGAGCATGCCGCTAATGAAGCCGATGCCGCCGATCAGTTTGGAGACGCCGTGAAACAGCAGCAGCACGGCGAGGGTGACGCGCAGCACCAGCCGGCCGAGGTCCTCGCGCGAAGCGTCCAGCGTGCCGCCAGTGACGGGAATGGTCCTCATCGATGGCTCCTGGTGGGGTGAATGAAAAAATTTACATTACGGCCCGCCCGCCAGCACCTTCTCGGGCGTGATCGGCGTACTGCGAATGCGCTTGCCGGTGGCATGGTAGATCGCGTTGCTCACCGCCGCTGCCACGCTGACCAAACCGATCTCGCCCACCCCCTTGGCGCCCAGGCGGCTGACGATGCGGTCGTCCTCTTCGACAAAGACGACGTCGATATCGTGGATGTCGGCATTTACCGCCACGTGGTACTCGGACAGGTTGTGGTTCATGAAGCGCCCGAAGCGGTGGTCGGTATGGCTTTCTTCGTGCAAGGCCTGGCTGATGCCCCAGACCACGCCGCCGACGATCTGGCTGGTGGCCGTTTTCGTGTTCATGATGCGCCCGGCCGCAATCGCGCTGACCACGCGCGTCACGCGCACCACGCCGAGCTCCTCGTCGACCCGCACTTCGACGAACACGGCCGAGTGCACCATGCGCCGGAATTTGCGCTGCTTGAGGGTATTCGGCAGCATCAGGTATTTTTCCTCGATCCGCTCGCGCCCCGCGCGGCCGACAATCGTCCCCAGCGAAATGAAGGTGTCCGGGTCCTTTTTCAAGCGCATGACGCCGCCCGCGAATTCCACATCTTTTAACCGTTTGTCGCGGAACGGCGAGTCCGCCGCCGACTGGGCATAGCGCAAGAGCGTCAGTTGCAGCTTCTCGCAGGCGCCGGCGACGGCCGAACCGACGGTTGCCACGTGCGAGGAACCGCCCTCGATCGGCGCGGCCGGCAGGGTCGAGTCGCCCAGCTGGAAGGTGACGCGCTCGAGCGGCAAGCCCATCGCTTCGGCGGCGATCATCGCCATCACGGTGTAGGTGCCGGTACCGATGTCGGTGGCCGCGCTCGAGACCACCAGTTTGCCGTCCGCATGCATCACGGCGCTGGCGCGGGCGAACATCTGCAGCGCATCCCAGGCGCCGGTTGCCATGCCCCAGCCGACATACTCCGCGCCTTCCTTGCGCGCACGGGTGGCCAGCGGGCGCTGCGACCAGCCGAATTTGTCGGCGCCCTGCTCGTAGCAGGCGCGCAGCTCCTTGCTCGAATACGGCTTGTCGTCGGCCGGCGAACGCTCGGCGTAATTCTTCAAACGCAGCGAGAGCGGGTCCATTTTCAGTTCGTAGGACAGCTCGTCCATCGCCACTTCGAGGGCATGCATGCCGTGCGCCGCGCCAGGAGCGCGCATGTCGATCGGCGTGTACTGGTCGAGGCTGACGATTTTATAACCGAGCTTGATGTTGTCGCAGGCGTACAGCAGTCCCGACCAGTTGACGACGACTTCGATGTAATCCTCGATCTTCGAGGTCTCGGCGATCGCTTCGTGCTGGATCGAGGTCAATGTGCCATCGCGGTCGGCGGCCAGTTTCACCCACTGCACCGTCTCCGGGCGGTGCCCGAAGCTGAACATCTGCTGGCGCGTCAGCGTGACGCGCACCGACTGCTTCATGAGCAGCGAGGCCATCACGGCGAGGGTCAGCTGGTACTGCGGGCGCAGGCCGGAGCCGAAGGCGCCGCCCACAAAGGGATTGCGCACCGTGACCTTCGATTCAGGCAGGCCGAATACGTGCGAGACATACCAGCGGCTGTTCTGCGAGCTTTGCGTCTTGTCGTAGATGGTCAGGTGGCCGTCCGGTTCGACGATCACGGTCGAGGCGAACAGCTCCATCGGATTGTGGTGCTCGACGCCGTGATAGAACTCGGCCTCGATTTTCACCGGCGCCGCCGTATATGCTTTCTCGGCATCGCCCTTCTCTTTTGGCGGCGGCTCGTAGCCCGCCTTCAACGGCCGCGGCGTGTAGGCGCGGTCGAGATTCGCCAGCAGGCGCGTGTCGTGCTCTTCCTCTTCGTAGCGCACGCGCACCAGGGCCGCTGCCCGGCGCGCCGCCTCGAAGGTCTCGGCCAGCACCAGCGCCACCGGCTGGCCGCTATACAGGACGCGGTCGTCATAAAACGGACGGAACGGGGAGCCCGCCGGCGCCGTCATGTCCTTATAGGCGATGTCGAACGAGCGCACTTTCGGACGGTTCAGGTGGCTCATCACCTCGACCACGCCGTCCATCAGCAGCGCTTCCTCGATATCGATGTCGAGGATGCGGCCCTTGGCGATGGTGCCGCTGACGACGACGCCGTACAGCATGCCGGGCACGGCATATTCGGCCGCGTAGCGGGCGTCGCCCGTTACCTTGGCGCGGCCGTCGACGCGCGAGACGGCGCCGCCGGTGACGACCTGGCCGGTGCCCGGCTCGGCGACGGGCGTTTTCAGGTCCTGGATCAGGTCAGTCATGCGGCTCTCCGGTATTGGTGACGGTGCCTTGCACCGCGGTCTGCAGCGCGCGCACGATGGCCTTGCGCGCCAGCCCTATTTTGAAATCGTTGTGGCCCTGGCCGACGGCGCCTTCCAGCAGCAGGTCGGCCACGCGGCCAAACAATGCCGGGTCTTCCTTCTGCCCTTCGAGCAGCTGCTCGGCCTCGACCTTGCGCCAGGGTTTATGCGCGACCGAGCCGAGCGCGATGCGGGCGCTGCGGATGATGCCGTCCGAACCGATGTCCAGCGCGGCGGCGACCGACACCAGCGCGAACGCATACGAGAGGCGCTCGCGGATCTTGATGTAGGCCGAGTGGCGCGCATAACGGCGCGCGTCCGGTAAGGTGATGTGGGTGATCAGTTCATCGGCCTCCAACACGGTGTCGTACTGCGGCGCATCGTCGGGCAGGCGGTGGAACTCGCCGAACGGAATTGCCCGTTTGCCGCGCGCCGACTCCACGTGCACGGTGGCGTCCAGGGCGGCCAGGGCCACGCACATGTCCGACTGGTGGGTCGCGATGCAGTGGGCGCTGGCGCCTAAAATGGCGTGCTGCTTGGTGAGGCCGCCGATGGCGGAACAGCCGCTGCCCGGATCGCGCTTGTTGCAGGGCGTGGCGACATCATAAAAGTAGTAGCAGCGGGTGCGCTGCAGCAGGTTGCCGGCATTGCTCGCCATATTGCGCAGTTGGGGAGAAGCGCCGGCCAGGATCGCCGCCGTCAGCAGCGGATAGTGTTCGCGCACCAGCGGGTGGTAGGCAGTATCGGCATTGCGCGCGGTGGCGCCCAGGTGCAGGCCGTCGCCGCCTTCCTCGATTTTATCGAGTGGCAGGCGGTTGATGTCGACCAGGCGGCTCGAGACCATCACGCCTTCCTTCATCAGGTCGATCAGGTTGGTGCCGCCGGCAATGAAACGCACAGCTTCGCCGGCGAAGCTGGCGTTACCGGCGACCTGGGTCAGCGCGGCTTCGGCGCTGTCGGCTTGGGCAAAAGTGAACGGGTTCATGCGGGCACCGTTCCGGTTACGACCGGGCGCACGGCATTGTCGGGGTCGCTGATGCCGGCCACGGCGCACACCGCCTTGCGGATGCCGGGATAGGCGCCGCAGCGGCACACGTTCCCGCTCATCAGCTCGCGCACTTCGGCCACCGTTTTCGCTTGTCCCTCGTTGATCAGGCCGATCGCCGAGCAGATCTGGCCGGGGGTGCAGTAGCCGCACTGGAAGGCGTCGTTGTCGATGAAGGCTTGCTGCATCGGGTGCAGTTGATTGCCCTCGGCCAGGCCCTCGATGGTGGTGATCTCGCGGCCGTTCTGCATCACGGCCAGCGTCATGCAGGAATTGATGCGCTTGCCGTCGACGAGGACGGTGCAGGCGCCGCACTGGCCGTGGTCGCAGCCCTTCTTGGTGCCGGTGAGGTCGAGGCGCTCGCGCAGCAGGTCCAGCAGGGTCACCCAGGCTTCGAGTTCCAGGTCGTGTTGCTGGCCGTTGATGCGCAGGGTGAGCGGATAGCGCTCGGGAGCGGTCATGGTGAATCCTTTCTGGATGGTGTTCAACGAAGCTGGGCGCAGGCGGACACGCGCCGATGGCGGGCGCGGGCGGCGTCAGCTTGGAATGCTGTTGTCATTCCGTTACGCCCATCTTAGTAGCAAGCGCCGGATAACCGGCGCACAGTTAGCCGCGAGAACCCCAGGGCTGCCAAGCGACTTGCCAGGGCGAATTGGTCGATAAATTCGGGCAAGACGCCAGGCCCTGCTTGTTTTCCGGTTGCGGGCGCGCACCCGGTCGGATCCGGCGCGACTGGCTACACTGGACACCAATTCCACACACCAGAGGTCATCATGAAAGCCATCGCCGCATTCGCATCCCTGCCTGCCACCGACGAACAGGCCTTGCAAGACATTGTTCTTCCGGATCCGGTCGCAACGGGACATGACGTGCTCGTCGAAGTCCACGCGGTGTCCGTGAATCCGGTCGACACCAAGGTGCGGCGCGGCCTGCCGGCGCAGGCGCAGGCCGAACCGAAGGTGCTGGGCTGGGATGCGAGCGGCGTGGTGCGCGCGGTCGGTCCCGCGGTGACGCTGTTTCGTCCGGGCGACCGGGTCTGGTATGCCGGCGCCATCGACCGCCCGGGCAGCAACAGCCAATTGCAGCTGGTCGACGAGCGCATCGTCGGGCGCATGCCGGCCTCGCTCGGCTTTGCCGAGGCGGCCGCCTTGCCGCTGACGGCGATCACGGCCTGGGAACTGCTGTTCGACCGCCTCGGGCTGGAGATCGGCGGCCACGTGGGCGAAAAGCTGCTGGTGGTGGGCGCGGCCGGCGGGGTCGGCTCGATCCTGGTGCAGCTGGCGCGCCAGTTGACCGGCATCACCGTGATCGGTACCGCCTCGCGACCCGAAACGCGGGAGTGGGCGCGCATCTTTGGCGCCCACCACGTGATCGACCACAGCACGCCGCTCGATACCGCCCTGATCGACGCCGGCCTGGGCGAAGTCCACTACGCCATCAGCCTGACCCACACGGATAAACATTTCGCGGCCCTGGTCAACGCCATCAAGCCGCAGGGAAAACTGGCGCTGATCGACGATCCGGAACCGATCGACGTGCGCCTGTTAAAGCGCAAGAGCATCTCGCTGCACTGGGAACTGATGTTTACGCGCTCCCTGTTCAAGACACCGGACCTGCAAGCCCAGCACCGCCTGTTGAACGAGGTGGCGCAGCTGGTCGACGATGGCCGCATCCGCACCACCCTGGCCCAGAACATGGGCGCCATCAACGCGGAGAATTTGCGCCGGGCGCACGCCTTTATTGAAAGCGGCGCGGCCAGCGGCAAGGTGGTGCTGGAGGGTTTTTGAGGGCCGATTTTATGCGGTTTTAGTTGTCTCTTTGCATCTTTTTAGGCAACAAAAAACTGCCTTAAAAATCATCAATTAAAGAGTAATATCGTTTATATGATATATATGAATTAAACGATATGTATTGTATATTTTATCGTTGAATGATCGACGTCGGCGGCCGGCAGTTTTCGGCGACGATCATGGCGTTGATGGCCTGCATATGGCTTTCCAGCGTCGGCAAGCCGAGCCGCTTGCGGCGCGCTTCGACGCGGGCCAGGTCGTCCAGCGGATAGTAATCCCAGGTGCAGGCGTCGGCCTGGCGCAACTGGGTGCCATAGCGCTGCGGGCGTCCCTCCGTCACGGCCAGGCGGTCCGATGCCGAGGCCAGGTGCAGGGGGGGACGCTTCGCCGTCGAGGACGGCCAGCTCGAGCTGGCGCACCACCTGGCGCTGGAGCAGCATGTCCTCGCTGCGCTGCTGGGCCACCAGCCAGGCGCCGCGGGCGGCCTGCGCGCCCTCCACGCTCTGGCGCGGCCAGCCGCAGCGCGCCATCAAGGCCCCCAGGCGCGCCGCATTGTCGCGCTCGACCAGTTCAAGCTGCGCCAGGTGACGCGCCGCCACCGCGTCCTCCGGCGGCGCCAGGTAATCGACCCGGCTGCGCACGGCCTCGACCGCCTCCAGCATCACCGCCACCTCGCCCGCATAGGACGCGCAACGTGAGGCCGCCTGCGCCGGCGCCGCCAGCGCCGCGGCGGTAATCAGGGGAACCAGGACTTGCAGGGGGAATCGCATTTCCATCGTTTCGTTCTCAAAAAGACAATTGCTAAAGCGTAACATAATCACGCCGCGGCACGCCGTGCGCCCGCCCGTGCGCCATGCCGCCAGGCGCGGCCGCATAATGCCCCGGCGCGCATCCTCACTGGAGACCCCATGAAAGCACGATTGTTGCTGTTGCTGCTGGCATTTTTTGGCATGCGTGCGCACGCGGCCGCGCCGAACGAGGAGGCGCTCTGGCAGGCCTTGCGCGCTGGCGGCGTGACGGCCCTGATGCGCCATGCGGCAACCAATCCCGGCATTGGCGACCCGCCCGGGTTTACATTAGAACAGTGCGCGACCCAGCGCAATTTATCCGACGCCGGCCGCGCCGATGCGCGCGCGATCGGCGCCGCGTTTACGCGCAACAAGGTCACGCCCGGCGCCGTCTGGTCGAGCCGCTGGTGCCGCTGCCTCGATACGGCACGCATCGCTTTCGGACGTGTTGAGCCGGAACCCAGCCTGGACTCGATGTTCAACGACGAAGGAAGTCGGTCTGCCTTGAAACTGCGCGACCTGCGCGCGCGCCTCGCCGCCCGCCGCGACAGCACGCCGCTGGTGCTGGTCACCCACGACGTCAACATTCGCGCCCTCACCGGCCAATCCCTGGCGCAGGGAGAAATGCTGCTGTTCACACAGCGCGACGGCAAGCTGGATGTGCTCGGGCGCATTGCGGTGCCGCCGCGCGACAAAGCGGCGGCACGATAGGCACGCGCGCTCCTGCGCGGCCGTATTCAAGCGTAGAATCGGCATGGTCGCGTAAGCGCGCTTGACAAGACCCGCATGGCGGCCTTGCCTCGTCTCGCCCTACCAGTGTACTGTCTTCGCGGTCCGCCGATGCGGCGATGCGCCTTGCCCTGCAGGTCTTGTTAAACGCTCTGGGGAGACTCGTATGAAACGCCTGATCCTGCTTGCCGCCGGGCTGCTGTTCAGCACCGGCACTGTCCTGGCCCACCACGGCTGGAGTGAATACCAGGCCGACAAGCCGCTCGACCTGTCAGGCACCATCGAACAGGCCGGCTACGAGCAGCCGCACGGCTTCGTGCGCCTGAAAACGGCGGACAACAAAACCTGGTTAATTGTGCTGGCGCCACCGTATCGCATGGAAAGCCGGGGGCTCGCCCGCGAAAAACTGGTGGCCGGCCAGCGCGCCACGGTGCACGGCTATCCACACCGCAGCAAGGGCGACGAATTGCGCGCCGAAAATATCACGATCGAGGGCAAGAAGACGGAGCTGCGCTGATGAGTGAAGGCGCCGGCGTTTTAAAGGCGCTGGCGGCAACGCCTTTGTCGATGGCGATGCGCGAAGGCGCCTGGCTGTATCCGGCTGTCGAGATCGTGCACATCGCCGGCTTTTCGGTGCTGGTCGGCAGCGTCGTGCTGTTCGACCTGCGCGTGCTCGGCTTTGCGCGCACGCTGCCGGTCGTCGCCCTTGGCAACCATTTATTGCGCTGGGCGCTGGCGAGCGTGCTGCTGGTGGTGCCGGCCGGGCTGCTGCTGTTTACGGCGCATCCGGTCGAACTGGCAGCCAATCCGGCGTTTATCGTAAAGCTTGTGCTGATCGCGCTTGCCGGCCTGAACGCCCTTGCCTTTCACCTGCTGCCCTACCGCAGTGCGGCCCGTTGGGACCGTGACGGGACGGCCCCGCCGCTGGCGCGTGCCGGGGCGGCGCTGTCGATCCTGCTCTGGCTGGGCGTGATTACCTGCGGGCGCCTGCTCGCCTATCTTTAACAGCCGTGCCCGCCGCATGCTACAGTTCCCGTTCCATTGAAACGCACCCGCGCCCAGCATGCTGAAACCCTTCGCCATCGCCACGATCGTCCTCGCAAGCTGCGCCTGCACCGCCGCCGTGGCCGCCATTCCCGTCTACGGCTTTGTTGTCAAGAACACCTACCCGCACGACCCGCAAGCGTTTACCCAAGGGCTGTTCTTCCGCGACGGCCACCTGTACGAAACGACCGGCATCATCGGCCGCTCCATGCTGCGCCGTCTCGACCTGAAAACCGGGAAAGTGCTGCAACAGGCCGACCTGCCGCGTGACGTCTTCGGCGAGGGTTCCACGGCGGTGGGCGAGAACATCCTCGGCCTGACCTGGCAATCGAAGACCGGCTATGTATTCGACGCCAAGACTTTTAGCGTCAAGGGAAAATTCCCCTATGAAGGCGAGGGCTGGGGCCTGGCCAGCGACGCGAAACACGTCTACATGAGCGACGGCAGCGCCAGCATCCGCGTGCTCGACCCAAGCACCTTGAAAGAAGTGCGGCGCGTGCACGTGACGGCCGAGGGCAAGCCGATCGATTCCCTCAACGAGCTCGAAATCGTCAACGGCGAACTGTATGCGAATGTCTGGGGCACCGATATCATCGCCCGCATCGATCCGGCGTCCGGCAAGGTGACGGGCTGGATCGATCTCACCAACCTGCTGCCGCGCGAGAAACGCGGCACCAGTTCGGCCGATGCCGTACTCAACGGCATTGCCTACGACGGCAAGGGGCGCAAGCTGTATGTCACCGGCAAGTTCTGGCCGAAGCTGTTCGAGATCGAGCTGGTGCGTTTCGAGGGAAGATAAGCCTTAGCTCGTCACTGAAATGACGACCTTGCCGAAGTGCGAGCCCGATTCCATGTAACGATAGGCCTCTTTCGCCTGGTCAAAATTGAACACGCGGTCGACCACCGGCTTGATCTCGCTCGTCGCCGCGAAGCGCATCACCTGTTCCAGCATCAGCCGGCTGCCGACAAAAATGCCGACCAGGCACTTGGCGCCGGCCAGCAGGGTCGCCGGGTTGACTTCGCCGCCAAAGCCGCTGACCCCGCCGATGATGGCCACGCTGCCGCCCATCGCGGCGGACGCGACCGAGCGGTTGACGGTACCCTGCCCGCCCACTTCCAGCACCACGTCGGCGCCGATCCCGTGGGTCGCGCGCAGCACCTCATCCTGCCACTCCGGCGTGGTGCGGTAATTGATCGTGTGCTGGGCGCCCAGTTCGCGTGCGCGCTGCAGTTTCTCGTCGGAAGACGAGGTGATGATGGTGCGCAGCCCGGCCGCCTTGGCCAGCTGCAGGCCGAGCACCGAGACGCCGCCGGTACCCAGCAGCAGGACGGTGTCGCCCGGCTTGATGCCCTTGCTCGACTCGAACATCGCATTCCAGGCGGTCACGCCCGCGCAGGGCATGGTGGAGGCCTCGACATAGCTCAGCTGCGGCGGAATCTTGACCAATGCATCCTCGTGCAGCACGACCTCTTCGGCCAGCATGCCGTCGATGTCGCCGCCCAGCGAATGGCGGATTTTGGCGGGCGAAGTGCGGCCATCCTGCCAGTGCGGGAAGAAGGAAGCGGCGACGCGGTCGCCCACCTGCAAGCGGGTCACGCCATGGCCGACGGCCAGCACCTCTCCGGCGCCGTCCGAGCAGGGAATGATCGGGTTATCGACGTTGACCAGGTAATTGCCGCTGGCAACCATCAGGTCGCGGTAATTCAGCGAGACCGCATGTACGCGGATGCGTACTTCGCCGTTCGCCAGTTCGCGCTGCGTAAAATCCACGCACTGCAAGCCGTCGATGTTGTCGCCCGGCAGAATCTGGTAAGCGCGCATCGTGTTCTCCGTAAGTAGCTGGTAGCGGGCCATTCTACTGCGCCCTCGATGACGCCCTGTTCCGTTAGGTGGGTTTCGCCACCATCAGCCAGAAAATCGCGACAAAGGCGATAAACGCCGGCACCCCGAGCGCGACCCAGCTTGTCAATAAGCGCCAGTACTGCGGCGGCAGCGCCGACTCCGTGCGTACGGCATCAAGCGCCAGGTCGCGCAGGCGCATCTGGATCCAGACCACCGGCAGCCAGCAGGCGCCGGCCAGCACATATAAAGCGATCGACCACATGATCCATTTGCTGTGCAGCGGATAGCCGGCCAGGTGGATCATATAAAAGCCGGTGGCCGGCTGGATGATGGCGGTGCTGGCCGTAAACACCCAGTCGGCGATCACGACATTGCGGCTGACCACGGCAATCGCCCGCACGTCGCGGCTGAGGCTAGTCAACACCATGTACCAGGCCGAGCCGATCCCGGTGCCGAACAGGAAGGTCGATGACAGGATATGCAGCCATTTCACGACGACGTAATCCATGGCAGTTATTCCTCCAGTTCATACAGCAGCCAGATGGCGGCCAGCATCGGCAAATTCTTGGTCAGCGGCCCATACGGATGCAGCAGGAATTCGGGCAGCTTGAACGCTATCACGACCGTATAAAAACCGATCAGCGCCAATTGTGCGGCCCACAGCCAGCGCCGCCGCGGCAGGAAAGCAATGCCCAGGCCGAGCAGCAAATCGACGCTCGCCGCCCCGTACAGCATCAGCGGCTGCAGGGAGGGCGGAATGCCGGTGCGCGCCAGCATGTCGTAACTCTGCTCGACCGGGTACAGGCCGAAGGAAACCATCGCGGTGGCGATCCACACCGCGACGATGCTCCAGCGCAGCGTCGGCAGCAGCCATCCCAGTTTCGCGAGCGTGCGTTCGGCGCGCGGCTCGCGGATGAATGCGGCGATTGGCGTCGGCGACCGCCCCAGCAGCTGCGTAATGAGCGCCGGGTCGCCCGTGTTGCCGCGTGCGAGCATGCGCAGCGCGTCTTCGTCGAGTAAGGCGCCGGGCAGCCGGCGTGCGGCTTTGGCCAGCAGCCGCGCCACCCCGTCGGGCAGAGATAGCACCGGCTGCGCACGCATGCCCATTGCCGCGCGCAGGCGTCCCAGATAGTCGGTGAACGACAGCGCTTGCGGCCCGACCAGCGGCACCCGCAGGGCTGTCACCCCGGCCGCGAGCGGCAGGCGACCCTGCAACAGGCCGAGGATGGCGCCGACCACGTCGTCGATGTGCACCGGCTGCACCCGCTGCGGCGCGCTGCCCAGGCGCACCCCGAACGGCATGCTGGCCAGGGTTTTAAAAACGCGGGCGCTGGCGCCGTCGTGGCCGTAGACCAGCGAGGGCTGGACGATGTAGGCGCGCAGCGGCAGCGCGGCCAGACAATCGTCTGCGGCTTTTTTCGACAAGTGATACGGCGTGTCCGCTTCCTCGTCGGCGCCGAGGGCCGACAGCTGGATCACGGTCCGTACGTCGGGAGAGGCGGCGCAGGCGGCGAACAGGGCGCACGGGGCGCGGGTATGCAGGCGGTCGAAGGTTTGGGTGCCCGATTCGCGAAAAATGCCGACCGCATTGATGACGGCCTCGACTTTGGAAAGGCGCGCCAGCCAAACGGATTGTTCGGTATCGTGGGCGAAGTCAGCGTGGATAAAGCGCACGCGTGGGTCGCCGCTGTTGTTCGGACGGCGCACCGCGCACACCACATGGTGGCCGTCGGCCAGCAGGGCAGTCAATACATGCTGTCCAATAAAGCCGCTGGCGCCGGTGAGCAAGATCCGCATGCAATTCCCTCTACCGATTCAAAGGATGAACACTATGTCAGATTGGACCACATCATTGCAACGCGGGCTGGTGGGCGGCGCCACTTCCAGTATCGTCTCCACCGCCGCCCTGGCCGTGCTCGGGCGCACCGAGGCCGGCAGCGCCTTTGCCCCGACCAACGCCATCAGCCACTGGATCTGGGGCAATGAAGCGGCCGAGCATGATGGCTTCTCGTTGAAATACACGATCACCGGTTACGCCATCCACCACGTCAGCGCCACCTTCTGGGCGGTGCTGTTCGAAAAGCTGGCCGGCGAAAAACTCGACCGCAAGGATCTACGGGTGACGCTCGCCACCTCGGCCGCGACGTCGGCCATTTCCTGCTTCGTCGACTACAAGCTCACGCCCGAGCGCCTGAAACCGGGCTACGAAAAACGGCTGTCGAAAAAGTCGCTGGCCGGCGTGTATGCCGCCTTTGCCATCGGCATGGCACTCGGCGCCATCGTCCTGCGCCGTAAAGATTAGTCCAGGCGGGCGAGGACAGCGTGCCGCCCTATGTCTGCGTGCTGCTGCTGCACGGCCTGCTCGGCTTTGTCGACATCGTCTTCAACCACGGGTTGCTGGCGAAGCTGCCGCAGCGGGGCGACGCCGTCCCCGAGCAAGCGCTGCACGCGGCGCGCGAGACAATCTTCGGCGGCCTGTTCGCGGCGCTGGCCTGGTACGCGTGGCACGGGGCCTGGGTCTGGGTCATTGCGGCGCTGCTGCTGGTGGAAGTCATCGTTTCGGCGCGCGACGTCGTCGTCGAGGGAGAGTCGCGCATCCTGCCAGTGTTCGAGCGCGTGACCCACGTGCTGCTGTTGATCAGCCTCGGGGTGCTCATTACGCTGGTCGGCTATGCGCTGGTATGGTGGCATGCCGCGCCGGCGGCGCTGGTACGGGTCGACCCTGGCTGGGCCAGCTGGGTGCTGACGGCGATGTCGGCCCTGTCCCTGGTCTGGGCGATGCGCGATGGCGTCGCGGCTGGGCGCCGCGAAAAGATCGCGACGGTGCGCGACACGGGACGCTGACGCGCCAATAAAAAACGCATGAATAAAAAATAAAAAACGCGCCCGGGAAAACTTCCCGGGCGCGTTTTTATGTGACGGCCTGCTTCTTGCCCGATCAGAACGCGTAATTCGCGCGTGCGTACACAAAACGGCCCGAGCGGCCGAACGGCGAATAGTTCGAGAACGGCGTATTGCCCGTCGTGTTCAGCGCCGGCGGCAGCGTTTCCGGATACTGATCGAAGACATTGTCCGCACCCAGCGCCAGGCTCAGTTTAGGCGTGAGGGCATAACGGCCCTCGAGGTCGACGACGGTTCTCGCGGCGAGCGGGAAGTCGAAGGCGGCGACCGTGCCCGGCGTCATCGTCTTGCCGTAGCGGGTGGCGCGCGCGGTGGCGCCCCACTGGCCCAGTTTCCAGTTGACGTTGGCGCTGAACTTGTTCTTCGGCTGGCCTTCTTCGATGGCGATGATGTTGGCGCGGTCGAACAGCACCGGCGCCGGGCTCAAGGCCGCCAGCTGGGCCGTGACCGGGGTCTTGCTCACTTCCGTGCTATTGAAATTCGCTGCCAGCGTGGTGTCGAAGCGCCCTGCCGCGCCGGCATTCACCGGCCAGTTCATGACGATGTCGACGCCGTCGGTGGTGGTGTCGACGCCATTGATGAAGAAGCGCCCGCCGCCCACGCCAATGAAACCTTGCGAGGCGATGTAGGTGCGCACGTTGGCCTGGGTCAGGTTTTCCGACAGCACGATGCGGTCGCGGATTTTAATGCGGTAGGCGTCGACCGTCAGGCTGATGCGGTCGAAACGCAGGACCGCGCCAAGCGACAGGTTGACCGATTTCTCGGCGTCGAGCGGCTGCGCGCCGAGGGCCACGGCAACCGGGTCGGTCGGTTTGAAGGTCGTGATCTCGAACGGCACGCCGTTAATAAAATTGGTCGAGGTCGAGGTGAAATTCTGCTGCTGCGGCGAGGGCGCACGGAAGCCGTTTTGCACCGACGCGCGCAGGGCAAAGCTCTTCGTGAAGTCGTAGCGGCCCGCGAGTTTGCCGGCCAGGCTTTCGCCGAAGTCCGAATAGTGTTCCGCGCGCACCGCGACCGACGCCAGCAGCTGCGGCGTGATGTTCGCTTCCAGGTCGACGAAGGCGCCGGCCGCGGTGCGGTGGGTGTCGATCGCGTTGGCCGGGCGGAAGCCCGGGAACACCTGGGCGCCCGGTGCCGCCGGGGTACCGTTGGCCAGCACCTGGCCGCCGTAACGGTAGGAGTCCGGCTCACCGGCGAACAACTCGTAGCCTTCGCGGCGCACTTCGGTGCCCACCGCGATGTTCAGCGGCGAGGACAGGCCGGCCACGTCGAGCGTGCGCACGCCGGTCAGGTTGAATACCAGCTGGTCGTAGGAGAAGCCGCCCGAGTCGAATTCGGTCTTGCTGGTCGGGCCGATCGAACGGTTCAGCGTGTTCTCGATCTGGAACTGCATCTTGTTTTTGCCATAGCCGAGCGAGGTGTCCATGTCCCAGCCGCCGAGAGACCAGGTGACGCCGCCGGTCAGGCTGGCGTCCTGCACTTTCGGCGAGATCAGCGGCAGGAAGCCGTCCGGATAGATGGAAGGGATGTTGCGCACATCCTGTGCCATGCGGAAGAAGCCGGCCGAGCGCGCATCGCGTTCCTGGAAGCTGGCCCAGCCATAAACTTTGACGCCGTTGCCGAGGTCATTGCCGGCGTTGGCAAAGAAGGTGGTTTGCTGCATTTCCGGATCGCCGTACCAGGCATTGAAACGGTCGATCGTGTTTTCGCGCGGATCGAAGGCGCCGTTCGCCAATCTCGGGTATTGCTGGCGCATGTCGTAGCCGCCGCGTTCGGTGCGCGACTGGTCCTTGTATTCGGCGGCGATCGTCAGGTGGCCGGTCTCGCCCAGGGCGAGGCCCTTCCAGACGCTGACCGTGGCGCTCTGGCCGTCGGTGCGTTCGCGCGAGGCCGGGCCGCTCCAGGTGCCGCCGGCCGGGGGCACATCGTTGAATAAATCGTATTCGGTGAAGCGCGCGCCATAGGTCACGCTCGCTTCGCCGCCATCGCGGTCGGTGCGCAGGCGCAGGTTGATGACGCCGGAAATCGCGTCCGACCCGTACTGGGCGGCGGCGCCGTCGCGCAGCACTTCGATGTTCTTGACGATCGCGGTCGGGATCGTGTTCATGTCGACCGCCGCCGAACCGCGGCCGACCGAGCCGTTCAGGTTGACGAGGGCCGACGAATGGCGGCGTTTCGAGTTCACCAGCACCAGGGTCTGGTCGGGCGCCATGCCGCGCAGCGTGGCGGGACGGATGGTGTCGGTGCCGTCGGTCAGCGACGGACGCGGGAAGTTCAGCGAGGGCAAAGCCACCGACAGCGCCTGGTTCATTTCCGTGGTGCCGGAGTTTTTCAGGGTGTCGGCCGAGATGATGTCGACCGCGGCGCTGGTGTCGAGCGCGCTGCGGTTGGCCACGCGGGTGCCGGTCACGACGACGGTCGCTGCGCTGCCTTCGGTGGCGGTGCTTTCCTGGGCCTGCGCCGTGCCTGCAAACATCGCGGCGATCGACAGGGCCAGCACCGTTTTCTTCGTCATACTTTGCATTGATATGTCCCTCGAGTGAATGATCTGAGCGCCTGTTGCTCAGTCCAGTCTGGAGGGCGCACCCAAGCATGTCAAATTGCAACGGGTGCTGTAGTACCAAATGCAACAGTTGTCACTACGTCAGGATGACGTAAGGAAAATCGGCATGCGCCGATCTTCCCGCACTCAATGCGCCGCGACGACCTCTTTCTTGCCGCGCATCTTGTTCACCAGCGTGACGACCAGCAGCACCAGGGCGCCGACCACGATCCCGACCAGGGCGTCGAAGACCACCGGGCCGATGGCGTGCAGCACGCCTCCGATGACCGGCACCTCGCCCATGGCGGTCGCCATGCCTTCGGAATAATGGTGCAGCAGTTCCCAGTTGTGGCTGACGATGCCGCCGCCGACCATGAACATCGCCGCGGTACCGACGATCGACAGGAATTTCATGAGGCGCGGCGCCAGTGCCAGCAGCATGCCGCCCAGGCCTTGCGCGAAACTGCTCGCCTTCTTTTTCAGGTACAGGCCTGCGTCGTCGATCTTGACGATGCCAGCGACCAGGCCGTAGACCCCGACCGTCATCAGGATCGAGATCAGGACCAGTACCGCCACCTGCTGCATGAACGGCATCGTCGACACCGTGCCCAGCGAGATGACGATGATCTCGGCCGAGAGGATGAAGTCGGTGCGGATCGCGCCCTTGATCTTGTCCTTCTCGACCGCGACCATGTCTTCCTTGCCCGCCAGCGCCGCGGCCAGGCGTTCCTTGTGGGCCTCATCTTCCTCCGGGCTGTGCAGGAACTTGTGGGCCAGTTTTTCGGCGCCCTCGAAGCACAGGAAGGCGCCGCCGATCATCAACAGGGGAATGATCAGCCATGGTGCGAAGGCCGAGATCGCCAGCGCCGCCGGCACCAGGATCGCCTTGTTCCACATCGAGCCCTTGGCCACCGCCCAGACCACCGGCAGTTCGCGCGAGGAGTCGACGCCCGTCACCTGCTGGGCGTTGAGGGCGAGGTCGTCGCCCAGCACGCCGGCGGTTTTCTTGGCCGCCACCTTGGTCATCAAGGTGACGTCGTCGAGGACGGTAGCGATATCGTCGAGTAATGCGAGCAAACTGCCTGCGGCCATGGAACTACTCCTGAAATTAGCAATATGGCAGCATCTTAACCGAGGGCAGGTAGCGCAGGCACACGGTTCAGCGCGATAAATTGCGTTCCAGTCCCGAAAATCTGCAGCTCGTCGCTTTCACGGGGCGGGCCAGGGTCGGCGTACGTATAGTCAATATCGAAGGCTGCGGTACGCCAGCCTCGCCTAGCCGATGGAGACCACGATGACGCCGAACCTGAACCAGCCCGCCACCCCGATGCGCCGCACCCGCCCGCCCAAGCGCAAGACGCGCATCACGATCTACCTCGACGACGAGGTGCTGGACGAATTCCGTAACCTGTCCGAGCGCTGCGGCACCGGCTACCAGACCCTGATCAACGCCGCCCTGCGCACCCGCCTGGCGGCGGCCGGGATCGAACCGAGCCTGCTCTGACGGGCACGGATTGAAAGGACCGGTGCCCGGTTGAAGGGCGCGAGAAAGTTACAAGTGGCAAACATTTGTGCTACTCTTTCCGCTCTTTCACCCCCGGAGGCACCATGAAAAAAGGCGAACTGATCGCGGAATTTGCCAAGCGTACCGAGATGTCCGGTACCGCTGCCAACAGCGCTGTCAACACGATCCTCGAGATCATCACCGAGCGTCTGAAAAAAGGCGACACGGTCGGCATCACCGGCTTCGGCACGTTCTCGGTGACCAAGCGCGCGGCGCGCAAGGGCCGCAACCCGGCAACGGGCGAGGTCATCAAGATCGGCGCATCGAAAACCCCGCGTTTCTCGGCCGGCGCCACCCTGAAGGCTGCGGTCAATCCGCGCAAGAAGTAATTGAATTTATAGCCTCCTCTTGCATGGCGCCGTGGCAGCGAGCCGCGCGCCATCTCCCGTTGTTCCGTCTTCCGAGTTTCCCCATGTCTTTCGCTACCTGGATCGCCTTCGTCATCGCCGGCACCGTGATCGCTATTTCTCCCGGCTCGGGCGCCGTGCTGTCGATGTCGCATGGCCTGGCCTATGGCGTCAAAAAAGCCAGCGCCACCGTGCTCGGCCTGCAGTTCGGCCTGGTCCTGGTGCTGGCCATTGCCGGCGCCGGCGTCGGTTCGCTGCTGCTGGCCTCGCCCACCGCCTTTTTTGTCGTCAAAGTGGTCGGCGCGCTGTACCTGATTTATCTGGGCGTGTCGCAATGGCGCGCGAAAGCCGAGGCTGGACCGGCCGCCAGCGCCGCCGGCCTGATGGCCCACCCCTCGTTCGGCAAGCGCGTACTGACCGGTTTCCTCACGAATGCGACCAATCCGAAGGGCATCATCTTCATGGTGGCGGTGCTGCCGCAATTTATTTCCAAAGATGCCGCCCTGCTGCCGCAACTGGTGATTCTGGGCCTAACCATGGTCACCATCGACAGCATCGTGATGCATGGCTACGCTACGCTGGCGTCCTCGATGCAGAGATTGTTCCGCGATCCGCGCGCGATGCGCATCCAGAACCGCTTTTTTGGCGCAGTGCTGGTTGTCGTCGGTTCCATGCTGTTCTTCGTAAAACGCACTGCCTGAAACGCGCGCTTGTTTCGGTTGTGCAGGATGTGCAACCGTCTGTAATACCGGTTGTCGTGGCCTGCCTGCCTGCGGTGTAATCAGGTCGACGCATTCCGTCCCCACCGAGCGTGTGAAAAAAACTCCATGGCTGCGTTGCATCGTCTCGCCGTCCTTGTGTACTGTCTTCGACGACACGCCTTGCCCTGGAGTTTTTTTCACGCGCTCTCCGCCTGGAGCCCCCGATGACACTCCGTACTATTAAAACCGCGACGCTGCTGGCGCTGGCGGTCTGTTCCACCCTGGCGCTGGCGGACGATCCGCCGGCCCGGGTCGGCCGCGTCGCCCTGGCCCAGGGCCAGGTCAGCGTCAAGAGCGCCGGCGAAGCCGTCAATGCCGCGCTGGTCAACTGGCCGGTGACCTCGAACCAGACCATTTCCACGGCGCCGGGCGCGCGTACCGAACTGCGGGTCGGCTCGACCGCGATCCGCCTCGACGGCGACTCGGCACTCGAAGTCCTCCAGCTCGATGACGACAAGCTGCACCTGCGCCTGCACTACGGCAGCGCCAGCATCCGCGTCGTCAACGCCGAGGTCGCCGGCGGTTTCGAACTCACCACGCCGCAGGCGCGCGTGCTGCTGCAGGGGCCGGGCCGCGTGCGCGTGGACGCCGAGCGGGTACGAGATACCAGCAGCATCCGCGTCTTCGACGGCGTGGCCACGGTCGAGGGCGGCGGCGAGCGCCTCACGGTGCGCAGCGGGCGCAGCGCCGAGGTACAAGGCAACGATTTGCGCATGACGCAAGCCGTGGGCGACGCCTTCGACGACTGGGCGCAAGTGCGCGACCGCGAGCTTGAGGCCGTGCGCGCCACCCGCTACGTGCCGGCCGAGATGACCGGTTATGAAGATCTCGACCGTTACGGCAGCTGGCGCGACGACAGCGAATACGGCGCCCTGTGGCAGCCGGCGGTGGCGGCGAACTGGGTACCCTACCGCGATGGCCGCTGGACCTGGATCGCCCCCTGGGGCTGGACCTGGGTCGACAACGCGCCCTGGGGCTATGCGCCCTTCCATTACGGCCGCTGGGTCCACGTCAACAACCGCTGGGCCTGGGCGCCGGGGCGCCTGGACAGTCGTCCGGTCTGGGCGCCGGCGCTGGTCGGCTGGGTCGGCGGCGCCGGCTGGAGCCTGAATCTCGGTGTCGGTTCCTCGATCGCCCAGGGCTGGTATCCCCTGTCGCCGGATGACCGCTTCGTGCCCGGCTACCGCCATTCGGACCAGCACCTGCGGCGCCTGAACGCGCACGACGGGCGTCATGGCGGCCGCCGCGACGGCGTCCACGATTACCGCCAGCGCGGCTTGACCGTGGTGCCGCAAGACCGTTTTGGCCAGCGCGGCGAAGTCGTGGTGAAACACGAGTCACGCCTGACCCCGCCGCCGAACTGGCAGCGCGCGCCGCTGGCCCAGCCGCCGATGCCGCGCAACTGGCGCGAGCGAAGCCAAAACGATGAGCGCCGCGCGGACGGGCGCGATGGTCGCTGGGAGCGCCGCGATGGCCGCTGGGAGCGCCGCGACAATGATGGCGATGGCCGTCCGGACGGCCGGCGCGATCGCCGCGAGGGTCAGCCTGCCGCCCAGCCGCCAGCCGTGACGACGGCGCCGCCGGCCGTGGCGCCGCTGCCGCAGGCGGGTTTCGTGCGCCAGCCGGGGGTGATCACGACCTTGCCGGCGCCGGACGCCCAGCGCGACTGGCGCCGCGACGGGCGCGATGGACGCGATGGGTTCGACGATGGCCGGCGCCAGCGCGGCTTCGGCCAGCGCAGCGAGGCGCCGGCGGTAACGGTCGCGCCATCCCAGCCGGCGCCGCAGCCTTTCACGCCGCGCGGCGGCGCGGGCGGCGCGATCGAAGCCGCGGCCATGCGCGCCCAGGCGCAAGCCCAGGCCCAGGCGCAGGCGCAAATGCAGGCGCAGATGCAGATGCAGATGCAACGCCAGGCCCCGGCCGCGGTGGCCCCGCCGCAACCGCGCGCGATGCCAAGCCCCTCGCCCGCTCCCGCTGCTGCTCCGCAAGCCGCCCCGGCCCCGCTCGAAGCACCGGCGCGCCGTGTCGGGGAGGGGCGGCGCGAGCGCGACGGCGGGCGCCAGATGGAGCGCTGATACACCCCTGGTCCGGCAGGTCTTCCGTGCAACGGAGTCCTGCCGGCAATTCCACGCACCATGCGCGCATTGGCTACAATGGCGTTTTGCACAGGAGCCCTTATGGACCCGAAAGAATCCCTCATTGAATATCCGAGCGACTTCCCGATCAAGGTGATGGGCCCGACGCACGACGCCTTCGCCACCACGATCATCGCCGTGGTCACCGGCTTCGACCCGACCTTCCACGATGGCCGCCTCGAAGTGCGTCCTTCGCCCAAGGGCAACTACACCGGCCTGACCTGCACCGTGCGCGCCACCAGCCGCGCCCAGCTCGACGATTTATATCGCGCGCTGTCGGCGCACCCGATGGTCAAGATCGTCATGTAAAGCCCCCGGGGTGCGTAGCGCCGCGCCGGGCAAGGCGACAGGCACTGGCATATAATGTCGGGGCTGTCCACCTTCCCACCGGAACCCATGCACCCCACCCGCCTCGTCAGTCCGCTCGTTCGCGCGCTGGGCATCGCCGACTACGAACCCGTGTTTGCCGCGATGCGCGCGTTCACCGATGCGCGCACCCCGGACACGCAGGACGAACTCTGGATCGTCGAGCATCCGCCAGTCTTTACGCTCGGCCTGGGCGCCGACCGCGCCCACCTGCTGAGCGGACCGGGCGTGCCGGCGCACGCTATTCCCGTGGTGCAGACCGACCGTGGCGGCGAGATCACCTACCACGGCCCCGGCCAGGTCGTGATTTACCTGTTGATGGATTTACGCCGCAACAAGCCGGGCGGCAAGTTATACGCCCGGCAATTTGTGGAAAAAATCGAACAGGCAGTCATCGACGTGCTGGCGGCGTATAATCTCGGCGGTGAACGCGTTGCCGGCGCGCCCGGCATTTATATTGCCGCCGGCCCGCGCCGCGGCGCGAAAATCGCCGCGCTGGGTCTCAAAGTGCGCGGCAATGGCTGTACCTACCACGGCGTGTCGCTGAACGTGGCGATGGACCTGGCGCCGTTTTCGTGGATTAATCCCTGCGGCTATGCCGGTCTTTCCACCGTCGACATGCGCACCATGGGCATCGAGGCGCCGCTGGCGGATGTGCAGGCAGCGCTGGCGCAAGCCCTCGTGCAGCACCTGGCCCCCTTTGAGCCGAACAACTCCAACTGAGAGCCCGCCTGGGCCCCCCGCGATATGACTACCGACACCGATACCGGTCTGAATCCCGCCTACAACGCCCTCGACAAGCAAAAGGGCGCGAATAAAACCGCGCGCATCCCGATCAAGATCGTGCCGATCGCCGACGCCGAGCGCCTGAAAAAGCCGGACTGGATCCGTGTAAAAGCCGCGACTGCTTCCTCGCGCTTCTACGAAATCAAGGACATCCTGCGGGCGAACAAGCTGGTGACCGTGTGCGAGGAAGCGAGCTGCCCGAACATCGGCGAGTGCTTCGGCAAGGGCACGGCGACCTTCATGATCATGGGCGACAAGTGCACGCGCCGTTGCCCGTTCTGCGACGTCGGCCACGGCCGTCCTGACCCGCTCGACGTCAACGAACCGGGCAACCTGGCCAAGACGATTGCCGACCTGCGCCTGTCGTATGTCGTGATCACCTCGGTCGACCGCGACGATTTACGCGACGGCGGCGCCGGCCACTTCGTCGAATGCATCACCAGGACCCGCGCCTTGTCGCCGAATACCAAGATCGAAGTGCTGGTGCCCGATTTCCGCGGCCGCCTGGCCAAAGCCCTGGCAATTTTCGCCGACGGCTTGCCGGACGTGATGAACCATAACCTGGAAACCGTGCCGCGCCTGTACAAGGAAGCGCGTCCCGGCGCCGACTACACGCACTCGCTGGAACTGCTGCGCGATTTTAAAGCGCTGTACCCGAACGCGGTGACGAAATCCGGCATCATGGTGGGCCTCGGCGAAACCGACGACGAGATCCTGCAAGTGATGCGCGACATGCGCGAGCACAACGTCGAGATGCTGACCATCGGCCAGTACCTGTCTCCGTCGAACTCGCACTTGCCAGTGCGCCGCTATGTGCACCCGGACCAGTTCAAAAAATTCGAGGAAGCCGCCTACGAGATGGGCTTTGTGCACGCCGCCGTCGGCGCCATGGTGCGCAGCTCCTACCACGCGGACCAGCAGGCGCACAGCGCGGGCGTGGCGGCGTAAGCTTCGCTTCCGTCAGCGCACACCAGAACGGCCTCCGAGGAGGCCGTTTTTTATGGGGCGGTCGCAATCACTGCAAGCTTGCCGGCCCCTTGAACCTGGTGTTCAATTCGCCCTCCGTGCGTTCGACGCGCTCGATCACCTGCGCATCCGCACCAACCGGCCGTGTCGGCACGATACGCGGTGTGATCACGACAATCAGCTCGGTCGAGCTGCCGGTGTGCTCGTTGTTCGAAAACAGCTTGCCGATACCGGGCACGTCGCCCAGCAGCGGCACGCCGATGCGGCGCTGGCCGGCACTGGCCTTGATCAGGCCGCCGATCAGGATCGACTGGCCGTTTTCCGCCACCAGCTGGGTGTTGACTTCGGTCGTCTTCTTCGACGGGATCCCGCCCAGGAAAGAGCCGGAACTGACTTCCGGGCGCACGCGCATCGCGATGCGCCCGTCGCTGTCGACCGAGGGCGTGACGCGCAGGATCACGCCGGTTTCGAGGAACTCGATGGTTTCGGTGGTGACGTTGTTGAGCGTGGTGGTCACGCGGTAACCGAGCTTGTCGCCGATATTCGTCGTCGCTTCCTGGTTTTCCAGCGTCAGCAGCTTCGGCGTGGCCAGGGTGCGTATCCGGCCCTTGTTGTTGAGCGCATTGAGGAAAATGTCGACGTTGCTGTTGACGAAATTGAAGATCAGGCCGGGCGTGGTACGTTCCAGCAGGCGGCTGGTGCCGATGCGGTTGACGCCGTCGCCGCTGAACACCTTGTTCCACTCGATGCCGAAGTTCTCGTTCTCGTCGAGGGTGATCTCGAGGATCTTCGCCTCGATCATGATCTGCTTGGGCTGCGAATCGAGCTGCTCGAGCAGTTTCTCGATGCGCTCGACGTGGCTCGGCAGGTCCTCGACGACGATCAGCTTGCGCCCGATCAGCGGCGTGATCTTGCCGTAGCGCGAAATGTATCGCGTCAGCAGGGTGGCCATCTGATTGGTGTCCGAATACTGCACTTTCAGCGTCTTCACCAGCGTGCTGGAGCCCGGCAGGTCGGTCGCGTCCCGCGTCAGAATGACGAAGTCGCCGTTGCGCACCTCGACCCAGTAGCCGCCGGCGCTCGCCACGATCTGGATCGCTTCCTTCAGCGTGACCTTGTAGAGGTTGACCGATACCGTGCCCGTCACGCCCTTGCTGACGATGATGTTGACCTTGTCGTGTCTCGACAGCAGCTCGAAGACCTGTTCGATCGGCATGTTGCGGAAGTTGAGCGTGAAGCGCTCGTTACCTTCGGGCTGGATCGTCACCGGACCCGGCAGTGCAGGCGCTGCAAGCACAGGCGGAGACGTGGGCGTGGAGACCGGTACGGAAGGCGGTGTCGGGGCCACGACCGCACCGGGCAACGGCGCCTGGGCGGGCGGCGGAAGAGCGAGTGCC
>JANNNC010000168.1:0-7304 GCA_031398335.1 Massilia sp. | reverse complement strand
GGACGCCCCTATGACAGCCATTCCTCTAGGCGCCGAATTACTCCGGCGCTCAAGCTTCCTACCCGCACGCTCCGCGAGCAACATCAACGCGTGCCTATTTGGAATTGCTCCGAGTGGAGGTTACCGCGTTTCACCGTAACTTAATACGCTCGTCTCTGTGGCCCTGTTCCTCGCCTTATACCCGGGCTTGCACCAAGGCTTTCAGCGGACGGCCGTTAACCGTCACCCTGCTCTATGGAGTCCGGACCTTCCTCCCGCCAGCACCTTGAGAGTGCCAGCCAGCGGCTGTCTGGCCTGCTTCACGGGATGCATTGTAACCGATGGGGATAAGGACTGCCATTTCTGAAAATCGGTGTCGCCATTTGAAAAGCCCGGCCTGCATCGATTGCATAGAATGCCACGATGCCCGGCGCGGCCCGGCCCACTTCCAAGGACAATCGACACATGACACACCCTTCCCGTACCGGCGGCCAGATCCTGGTCGATGCACTCCACGTCCACGGCGTCGACACCGCCTTCGGCGTGCCCGGCGAAAGCTATCTCGACGTGCTCGACGCGCTGCACGACTCAAGGATCCGCTTCGTCATCAACCGCCAGGAGGGGGGCGCGGCCTTCATGGCCGAGGCCTACGGCAAACTGACCGGCAAGCCCGGCATCTGCTTCGTCACACGCGGCCCGGGCGCGACCAACGCTTCGATCGGCGTGCACACGGCCTATCAGGACTCCACGCCGATGATCCTGTTCATCGGCCAGGTCGGCAACGACTTCATCGACCGCGAAGCCTTCCAGGAAATCGACTACCGCCGCATGTATGGCGAGATGGCGAAATGGGTGGCCCAGATCGACCGCGCCGACCGTATCCCGGAATACATCGCGCGCGCCTTCCAGACCGCAACCAGCGGCCGTCCCGGCCCGGTGGTGCTGGCGCTGCCGGAAGACATGCTGATCGAAACGGCGCAGGTGCCTGATACGCGCTGCTACCAGCCGGTGCAGGCCGCGCCCGCAGCAAGCCAGATCGAGACCCTGCGTTCGATGCTGGCCGAGTCGAAGCGCCCGATCGTCCTGCTCGGCGGCGGCACCTGGACTGCGCAAGCCTGCGCCGACCTGCAAACCTTCGCCGAAGCCAACGCGCTGCCGGTGGCCTGCACCTTCCGCTTCCAGGATTTACTGGATAACGCGCACCCGCATTACGTGGGCGACGTCGGCATCGGCATCAACCCGAAACTGGCCGCGCGCGTCAAGGAGTCCGACCTGATCATCGCCATCGGCCCGCGCCTGGGCGAGATGACAACCGGCGGCTACACCCTGCTCGCCTCCCCGGTGCCGACGCAAGGCCTGGTCCACATCCACGCCGATCCCGAGGAACTGGGCAGCGTCTACCAGGCCGACCTGATGATCGCCAGCGGCGCGCCGCAAGTGACATCGATGCTGGCCGCCATGGCGCCGGTCGACGCCGGCGCCTGGCGCCACACGGTGGCCGAGGCAAAGGCCGATCTGGCCGCCTTCCAGGTGCAGCCGCCGATCTTCAAGGATGCCGACCCCACCCTTGCTCCCCTCGACCTGTGGCAGGTGGTGCAGGACCTGATGGCCGCGCTGCCGCACGATGCCATCATCACCAACGGCGCCGGCAACTACGCCTCCTGGGCGCACCGCTTCTACCGTTACGGCGGCATGCGCACGCAGCTCGCGCCGACGAATGGCGCGATGGGCTATGCCGTGCCCTCGGGCGTGGCGGCGAAGATCGTCGATCCGCGGCGCACCGTGGTCACTTTTGCCGGCGACGGCGAATTCATGATGACCGGCCAGGAACTGGCCACCGCCGTGCAGTACAAGGCCGGTGTCGTCATCATCGTCTTCAACAACAGCATGTTCGGCACCATCCGCATGCACCAGGAGAAAACCTATCCGGGCCGCGTCTCGGGCACCACCCTGCGCAATCCGGATTTCGCGGCGCTGGCGCAGGCCTACGGCGCGCATGGCGAGATCGTCGAGAAGACGGCCGACTTCGCCCCGGCCCTCGAACGCGCGCTGGCGCATGCGAACGGCAAGCAGCTGCCGGCGCTGATCGAGCTGCGTTATGACGGCAACCTGATTACGCCGAATGCGACGCTGGAGACCTTGCGCCAGGCGGCAGAGGCGGCGAAAGCGGGCTGAGGCTGGATCGGTTTTAATTCACGGGGCCCTGCATTGCAGGGGCTTATGGACGGACATTCGGATATTCGCAGGAATGGAAACCGTCATCGTATCTTTGCCCGATGGTCCTGGCACCATTTTCTGAGTATGGAGAAGGCCATTCATTCTCTCCGGCCACCCCGCCCGCATACCCCCACACCCCTGCTCCGATTGCCAAAAGCACCATTTTGCCGAACAGGCTATGCTGCTCGACGGGCGGGCTGCTCCGTGCGCCGAGAGGCGGTTCCGAAGGCAGCCATCCCGCCGCGGCACGGCCACCCAGGCCGCGCCGCGGCACAGCAATCATGCGCCCCCGCGGGCGCCGACGCAGAATACTGAGGAGATGAAGCACCGTGAGCAACACCCCAGAAGTGGTCTTGTGCATTCCCGGCCCATGGGACAGCAGCAGCGCCCTGGCCGATGAAATCCTCGCCAGCGGCACCGGTTATGCCCTCGACGGGACCGTATTACGCGACACCGAAACCGGCTTTGCCTGCGAACTCGTGCTGCAAAAGGCCGACCCGGACCTGGCAGCCGACTTCGCCAGGGCCGGCCCCCATTGGGCGGGTACCGAGGCAATGGCCGACATCGCCTATCATGCAACGGTCGCCTACCTGGTCGGACCGGGCGGCTCGCGCGAAGCGGCCGATGCGATGATGCGCGCCGGTGCGGCGATCGTCGACGCCGGCGGCCAGGGCGTCAAAGTGGACAGCAGCGGCATCGCCCACGCCCCGGCCTACTGGATCGACATGTGCGAGCAGCTCGATAACCTGAGCTCGCACCGCGCACTGGTCGTGTACGTTGCCGGCGCCGACGTGTATTCGTGCGGCATGCACAATTTCGGCTTGCCCGAAGCGATCACGAGCGCGGACGACAAGGCCGAGGCGGCCGACATGCTGCGTTTCTTCACGCGCTACCTGCTCGAACGCGCGCCGCAGCTGGCCGACGGCCACACGTTCTCGGTGAGCGAGGGCAAGCAGGTGTACCGGGTCGAACAGGTCGCGGCAATCGATTACGGTCCGGGCTCGCTGTTCAACAATCCCTACGGCGCCTGGCGCCTGAGCCCGGTTGTCCAGGAAAAGAAAGGCAACTGGTGGGTCCGCAACCGGCAGTAAGGCGGCCGCTCGTTATTACATCGGCAATAGCGGTTCTAGTTCGGCCGGCAGCGGCAAGGGGCCGTCGAAGACACTGTGCTGCTCCGCCGTGGGATGCGTGAGAAAGAGCGCGACGAGCGCGATGAAGAGCCAGGCGGCAGTGCTGCGAAATGCAGCTGAGCCGGCGATCCAGTAAAACAGCTTCGGCAGTGTCATGTGCGTCCCTTTCGATCGGTGAAGGCCTCACGCTTACTGTAGACCTGCCCGCACGGGCCTGCCAGTGCGCACGCGTGGCGCGCTCCAGGTCGTTGAACGACCCGCGGGCCGGGCAGCCGAACTGTCGCGTTTGCGCACGCCGGGCGCGTCGCGTGCCGGCCAATTCATTGCCGATTCGTCAGTACATCCCTCTGGTAAAATACGCGCGACCCATTTCGTCGTGCCGGTGACTGAACCCGGCATGTGCATGCATTACCCTCCACCACACAATCCATGTTTAGTTTCTTTAAAAGAAAAAAAGCCGCCCCCGAGACGCCGGTCGAGGCCGAGCTAGCGCCGGCGCCCGCCGCGCCCGCCCCTGCACCCGCCGTTTCGACGCCCGCACCAGTACCGACGTCCGCCCCGGCGCCAGCGCCGCAAGCCGCGCTTGACGTCGAACTCTTCATCGAAGAGACGGCCGAGCGCCCGACGACCGAGGCGGAAAAGAAAAGGTCCTGGATGACGCGCCTGAAGGCGGGCCTGTCGAAGACCTCGAACAACCTGTCGCTGCTGTTCGTCGGCGCGCGCATCGACGAAGACCTGTACGAAGAACTCGAGTCCGCGCTCCTGATGTCGGATGCCGGCATGGACGCCACCCAGTTCCTGTTGGATAGCCTGCGGCGCAAGGTCAAGGAAGACAAGCTGCTCGACGCCGCCGCCGTCAAGGCCGCGCTGAAAACGCTGATGGTCGAGATGCTGCAGCCCTTGCAAAAGCCGCTCGAACTGGGCCGCCATGCGCCGCTCGTGATGATGATTGCCGGCGTCAACGGCGCCGGCAAGACCACCACCATCGGCAAGCTCGCCAAGCACATGCAGCGCTCGGATCAATCCGTGCTGCTGGCCGCCGGCGACACCTTCCGCGCCGCCGCCCGCGAGCAGCTGATGGTCTGGGGCCAGCGCAACAACGTCACCGTGATCTCGCAAGCCTCGGGCGACCCGGCCGCGGTCGCGTTCGACGCGGTGCAGTCGGGCAAGGCGCGCGGCGTCGACGTCGTCATGGTCGATACCGCCGGCCGCCTGCCGACCCAGCTGCACCTGATGGAAGAGCTGAAAAAGATCAAGCGCGTGATCGGCAAGGGCATGGACGGCGCCCCGCACGAACTGCTGCTCGTCATCGACGGCAACACCGGCCAGAATGCGCTGGCCCAAGTCAAGGCCTTCGACGACGCACTGCAGCTGACGGGCCTGGTGATTACCAAGCTCGACGGCACGGCCAAGGGCGGCGTGCTGGCCGCGATCGCCCGTACCCGTCCGGTGCCGGTGTACTTCATCGGCGTCGGCGAGAAGCTGGACGACCTGCAGCCTTTCGATGCAGAAGAGTTCGCCGAAGCGCTGCTGGGTTAACAGATAAGAATCGCGCGATGATCGAATTCCACTCCGTCTCCAAGAAATATTCCCTGGACGCTACTGCCCTGCGCGAAGTGTCCCTGAACATCAACAAAGGCGAGCTGGTCTACCTGGCCGGCCCGTCCGGCGCCGGCAAGTCGACGCTGATGAAAATGATCGCCGCCATCGAGCGTCCCAGCAGCGGCCGCGTGATCGTGTTCGGCCAGGACATCGGCAAACTGAAACGCCCCGGCATCCCCTTTCTGCGCCGCAAACTCGGCCTGATCTTCCAGCACCAGCGCCTGCTGAACGACCGCAACATCCTGGCCAACACGATGCTGCCGCTGCTGGTTTCGGGTGCGCCGAAGGCAGGCGCCGAGCAACGCGCCCGCGCCGCCCTCGACAAGGTCGGCCTGTTAGAGCGCGCCAAGGCGCATCCGCTGGAGTTGTCCGGCGGCGAGCAGCAGCGCGTGGCGATTGCCCGCGCCATCGTCAACCGCCCGCAGATCATCCTGGCCGACGAGCCGACCGCCAATCTCGACCGCGTGGCGGCCGACAAGGTGCTCGATGCCTTGCGCGCTTTTCATTCTGTCGGCGTGACCTGCCTGATCTCGACCCACGACGAGGAAGTGCTCGACGGCGCCGCGCGCGTGATCCGGCTCGAGCATGGCCAGCTGGTCCCGCATGAGCGCGACGGAGGTGCGGCATGAGCCCGTGGTTGCGCGAGCATCGCTTCGCCCTCGGCGCGGCGCTGACGCACGTGCGCAAGGCGCCGGGCAGTTTCCTGTTCAATGTGATCGTCGTGGCGGTCGCGCTGGCGCTGCCGTTTGCCGGCATCACCCTGCTCGACAACGTGCGCCCGATGTCGGAGCAGTTGTCGGTCGATCCCGAGGTCAGCCTGTTCGTGAATCCGGGCGCCACGCGCGAGGATGCGCAGTCGCTCGAACCCCAGCTACGCCAGATCCTCCAGGGCAGCAATGCCCGCATCGTCTTCGTGCCGCGCGAAGACGCGCTCGACGATTTGAAAGAGCGCAGCGGCCTGTCCGCCGCACTCGAGACGCTGGGCGACAATCCGCTGCCCGACAGTTATGTGATGAAGCTGGAAGGCTTTTCGAGCGCGCTCGACGCGGCGCGCATCGACGGCATCGTCCAGCAGATGAGCGCGCTGGCACAGGTGGACACGGTGCAGGTCGACTCGGCCTGGGTCAAACGCCTGGCCGCCCTGCTCGGCATCCTGCGCCTGGCCCTGCTGCTGCTGGCCATCACGCTGGGTGTGGTCGTGATCGCGGTCGTGTTCAACACGATCCGGCTGCAGGTGCTGACGCAGCGCGAGGAAATTGCCGTCTCCAAGCTTCTGGGGGCTACCGATAACTTCATCCACCGTCCGTTTTATTACACGGGCGCCCTGCTCGGCCTGTGCGCCGGTACGGTGGCGCTGGGCGCGGTCACCCTGGCCCTGAACCCGCTGAACGGGGCGATCGCCGAATTCGCGCGGCTGTATGCGTCGGAATTCCAGCTGGCGCCGCTGGGGGCGCTGGAGCTGTTGGGCTTGCTGGCGGTGAGCGCCGGGCTCGGACTGATCGGGGCGATGCTGTCGGTCCAGCGTCACCTGGCCCGGTTGAGCTGATCCGAAGCAAGTTTGTTGATGGCAGGCACGCTCGTTCCTGCCATCGTATTTCCTTTGCTAAATCTTCTTGTAGTCCTCCATGCCGCGTCCGCGCCAGACGGCGTCGCGTCGCGCAGTGAACTTCCTGCATCGTGCGCCACCTAACAGAAAACCGGAAGGCCGTCCCCGTAACCTAGGGTCTAAACGGTAGTACAAGCACACACATTTGAGGTCTATC
The DNA here is from genome assembly GCA_031398335.1 of Massilia sp. Lineage (GTDB taxonomy): Bacteria > Pseudomonadota > Gammaproteobacteria > Burkholderiales > Burkholderiaceae_D > Telluria. The sequence goes on along the minus strand of JANNNC010000168.1, from coordinate 613 downwards.
AATAAATTTGCAAGATTCTGCTCTAGAGTGAATCTGCACTTTTTTTAAATACTGATAGGCAATACTTTGGTCAGACTTAAACGATTCGGCCCTATGGAGGGGTCGCTGGCACTCACCATCAGAGAGTGCTAATATATGTCCTCAAGTGAAGGTATACAAGGCTTGTCACGCATCAAGCACGATGTCGTGCAGTCGGCACCGGGGTGTCCCGGCCAGTCCGACGATGCAGCATAGATGACTCTACGAGGAAAAGAACATGTCCGCACAATCCGCATTGGTTCCAACCAGCAATCGTGCCCTGGGACTCGGCTTCACCGGCAATCTCGGTAACATCGACGCGTATATTTCCGCGGTGAACCGCCTGCCGATGCTGACCCATGAGGAAGAAGTTTCGCTGGCAACGCGCCTGCGCGATGCGAACGATCTCGACGCCGCACAAAAGATGGTGCTGTCGCACCTGCGCCGGGTGGTGTCGATTGCGCGCGGCTATCTCGGCTACGGCCTGCCGCACGCTGACCTGATCCAGGAAGGCAATATCGGCCTGATGAAAGCCGTGAAGCGTTTCGACCCGAACCAGGGCGTGCGCCTGGTGTCGTACGCGATGCACTGGATC
>JANNNC010000070.1:0-1541 GCA_031398335.1 Massilia sp. | reverse complement strand
GTGCTCGAGGCATTCCAGCGTTCGGGCATCAAGCCGGACTGGATGATCATGGAAGTGCTCCCGGTCCTGCCGCCGGAGCTGCGTCCGCTCGTCCCGCTGGATGGCGGCCGTTTCGCGACCTCCGACCTGAACGACCTGTATCGCCGCGTCATCAACCGTAATAACCGCCTGAAGCGCCTGATGGAACTGCGCGCTCCGGAAATCATTACGCGTAACGAAAAGCGCATGCTGCAGGAAGCAGTCGACTCGCTTCTGGACAACGGCCGTCGCGGTAAAGCGATGACCGGCGCCAACAAGCGTCCGCTGAAGTCGCTGGCCGAAATGATCAAGGGTAAGGGCGGTCGTTTCCGCCAGAACTTGCTCGGTAAGCGCGTCGACTACTCGGGCCGTTCGGTCATCGTGGTCGGTCCACAGCTGAAACTGCACCAGTGCGGCCTGCCGAAGCTGATGGCCCTGGAACTGTTCAAGCCGTTCATCTTCAACAAGCTCGAACTGATGGGTCTGGCAACGACCATCAAGGCGGCGAAGAAGCTGGTCGAAATCCAGGAACCTGTGGTCTGGGACATCCTGGAAGACGTCATCAAGGAACACCCGGTGATGCTGAACCGTGCACCAACCCTGCACCGTCTTGGTATCCAGGCGTTCGAGCCGGTCCTGATCGAAGGCAAAGCGATCCAGCTGCATCCACTCGTCTGCGCGGCGTTCAACGCCGACTTCGACGGTGACCAGATGGCTGTGCACGTCCCGCTGTCGATCGAAGCGCAGATGGAAGCGCGTACGCTGATGCTGGCGTCGAACAACATCCTGTTCCCGTCGAACGGCGAGCCGTCGATCGTGCCGTCCCAGGATATCGTGCTGGGTCTGTACTACGCAACGCGCGAGGCGATCAACGCCAAGGGCGAGGGCATGCTGTTCCCGGACGTGTCGGAAGTCATCCGCGCCTACGACAACAAGGAAGTCGAACTGGCCACGCGCATCACCGTGCGTATCGTCGAATTCCCGCGTGTCGCCGATAGCGACGAGTTCAAGCGCACCGTGACCCGCTACGAGACCACCGTCGGCCGTGCGATCCTCTCCGAGATCCTGCCGAAGGGCCTGCCATTCTCGGTGCTGAACCGCGCCCTGAAGAAGAAGGAAATCTCGAAGCTGATCAACACGTCGTTCCGCAAGTGCGGCCTGCGTGCCACGGTCGTGTTTGCCGACAAGCTGATGCAATCGGGCTTCCGCCTGGCAACGCGTGCCGGTATTTCGATCGCCGTCGACGACATGATGATCCCGGACGTCAAGAAGGGCATGATCGCGTCGGCCGAAGCGGAAGTGAAGCAGATCGAGCAGCAGTATTCCTCGGGTCTGGTCACCGCCGGCGAGCGTTACAACAAGGTCGTCGACATCTGGGGCAAGACCTCCGATGAAGTCGGCAAGGCCATGATGGACCAGCTCAAAATCGAGCCGGTCACCAAGCGTGACGGCACCCAAGGCACCCAGGAATCGTTCAACGCGATTTACATGATGGCCGACTCGGGCGCCCGTGGTTCGGCAGC
>JANNNC010000069.1:0-41822 GCA_031398335.1 Massilia sp. | reverse complement strand
CCCGCGCCCACGCGGGCGGACGCACACGCGCACGGCGGTGGCTTGACCTTACATGAGACGTTTCAGGTTGCCACACGGCCACAAACCCCAAGCTGAGCCCCCTTCCCCTCTCTTTTCCAAGCTTGCCGCTGCGCACTTTTTCTCGATAATGACATAATCACGCAACCCCTATCAGGCACCAGAGGCAACTTGAAAGCGAATCCGAAAATGAAGGCTGACCCGAAGGCAGAGGCAGCACCAGCGTCAGGCTCGAAGAGAAAGCTGATGATCATGGCGATCATCGGCGTGCTGGTGCTCGGCGGTGGCGCCGGCGCCGGCTGGTTCTTCCTGCACGGCGGCGGCGACGCCGAATCCGCGCATGCCGAAGAGGCGCCGAAGAAGAAGAAAAAGAAGGACAAGGAGGCGGTAAAGGCCGAATATGTGCCTGTCGATGCCTTCACGGTGAACCTGCAGCCCGAGAACGGCGACCAGTACCTGCAAGTGCAGTTTACACTGCAGGTCGGCGGCCCGGAACAGGTCACGCTCGTCAAGGACAACATGGCCAAGGTGCGCAGCCGCATCCTGCTCCTGCTCTCTGGCAAGAAGGCATCGGAAATCAACACGGTGCAAGGCAAGCAGCAGCTCGCGGGCGAGATCAAGGCCGCGGTCCAGGTGCCGTTCGACGAGGACGGCGACGAGCAGGACGTGTCGGACGTGTTGTTCACCTCGTTTATTATCCAATAAGCATCCAGTAAAGAACCGACATGGCCGATAATTTCCTCTCACAGGAAGAAGTCGATGCCCTCCTCAAGGGGGTCAACGGCGATCAGGACGACGTATCCGCGCCTGAAGACACCTCGGGAGTGCGCACCTACAACCTGGCGACCCAGGAGCGGATCGTGCGCGGCCGTATGCCGACGCTCGAAATCATCAACGAGCGCTTCGCGCGCTTGCTGCGCATCGGCCTGTTCAATTTCCTGCGCCGCAGCGCCGAGGTCTCGGTCGGCTCGGTGCGGGTCTCGAAGTACAGCGAATTCATCCGCAACCTGGTGGTCCCGACCAACCTGAACCTGATCCACATGAAGCCCCTGCGCGGCACCGCGCTGATGGTGTTCGATCCGGGCCTGGTGTTCCTGTTGGTGGACAACCTGTTCGGCGGCGACGGGCGTTTTCATACGCGCGTCGAGGGCCGCGACTTCACCCAGACCGAGCAGCGCATCATCATGCGTATCCTCGACGTTGTCTTCGAGGCCTACGGCAAGTCGTGGGAGCCGGTATATCCGATCGAGTTCGAGTACGTGCGCTCCGAGATGAACACGCAGTTTGCGAACATCGCGACGCCCAATGAAGTCGTGGTATCGTCCACCTTCACCATCGAGCTCGGTCCGGTATCGGGCCAGATCCACTTCTGCATGCCGTATTCGATGATCGAGCCGATCCGCGACACGCTGACTTCGAGCCTGCAGGGCGAGGCGCTGGAAGTGGACAAGCGCTGGATCCGCCTGATGACGCAGCAGATCCAGGTGGCCGAAGTCGAACTCGTGGCCGAGCTCGGTCACGGCAGGGCGAACTTCGACGAGATCCTCAACATGAAAGTCGGCGATGTGATTCCGATCACCGTCCCGGAAATGGTCCAGGCAACGGTGGACGGCGTGCCGGTGATGGAATGCTCTTATGGCGTCTTCAACGGCCAGTACGCGCTGAAGGTCGAGAAACTGCTGGCCAACAGCGACAGCTTCAAGTAATTCAGGAGAAACACCATGTCCGACAACCAAGACGACCAATTCCTCGACGACGACTGGGGCGCCGCGATCGCCGAACAGGCCGCCGCCGAGGCCGCCGCACTGCAAAAGCAGCAGACCGCCAGCGCCGCCGTGTTCCAGGACTTCGGCACCAAGAACGTGCGTCCGGACACCCCGAACGACATCGACTTCATCCTCGACATCCCGGTCCAGCTGACCGTCGAACTGGGCCGCACCAAGATCGCCATCAAGAACCTGCTGCAACTGGCGCAGGGCTCGGTCGTCGAACTCGACGGCCTGGCCGGCGAGCCGATGGACGTGCTGGTGAACGGCTGCCTGATCGCCCAGGGCGAGGTGGTGGTCGTGAACGACAAGTTCGGTATCCGCCTGACTGATATCATCACGCCTTCGGAACGGATCAGAAAACTGAATAAATGATGTCGACGCGCGTCCCCGCCTGCCCTCCAGCAATCATGTACGCCGCGAGCGCGCTGCTGGCATCGATGTTCCTGCTGCCGCTGGCTGCCTCGGCAAGCGGGCCGGCCAGCACCCCGTCGCCTGCTGCGCCAACGACAGCGGCCACGCCGCAAAGCACCGCCCCGGCCACGCCCGCAAGCACTCCCGTCGCCGAACGCGCCACCACCGTCGGCGAAGTGCCGACCACGGCCGGCGCGCCCACGGCTCCGGCGCCCGGCGTGGCAAGCATGCCCGCGGCCCCGGCCGCCATTCCCGGCACGCCCGCCAATCCGGTCGCAAGCCCGCAAGCCGCGCCCGGCCCTTCGACCGGCAGCCTGCTGCAGACCATCTTCGCCCTGATCCTGGTGCTGTCGCTGCTGGCGGCGCTGGCCTGGGCGGCCAAGCGCTACGGCCCGCGCGTGACGGGCAGCTCGGCCAACCTGCGCATGGTCGGCGCCCTCAACATCGGTGGACGCGAACGCATCATGGTCGTCGAAGTGGGCGACCAGTGGATCGTGGTGGGCGCTTCCCCGGGCCGCGTGAACGCGCTGGCCACGATGCCGAAAGGGGATGCCGCTGCCGGCGCCGCCCTCGCCGGCCACACGCCGTCGGCCTCGAATTTCGCCGACTGGCTCAAACAGACAATCGACAAGCGTAATGCAAAGTAAGAAGAAACTCCTGCTGGCGGCCGGCCTGGCCCTGTTGCCGCTGGCCGTGCTGGCCGCGCCCGGCGTGCCCGCCTTCACCACCGCGCCAAGCCCCGGCGGCGGCACCACCTACACCCTGCCGGTGCAGACGCTGCTCCTGATGACGGCGTTCACCTTCCTGCCGGCGGCATTGCTGATGATGACGAGCTTCACCCGCATCATCATCGTGCTGTCCCTGCTGCGCCAGGCGATCGGCACCCAGACTGCGCCGCCGAACCAGGTGATGGTCGGCCTGGCCCTGTTCCTGACCCTGTTCGTGATGGGCCCGACCTTCGACAAGATATATACCGAGGCCTACCTGCCCCTGCAGGAAGACCGCATCCAGATGACCGAGGCGATGAGCCGCGGCGCCCAGCCATTGAAAGACTTCATGGTCAAGCAGACGCGCCAGTCGGACCTCGCCATGTTCGTCAAGATTTCGCGCACGCCCGCCCTGCAGGGCCCCGAAGACATTCCGCTGCGCGTGCTGATCCCGGCCTTCGTCACCAGCGAATTGAAGACGGCGTTCCAGATCGGCTTTGCGATCTTCATACCGTTCTTGATCATCGACATGGTGGTGGCCTCGGTACTGATGGCGATGGGCATGATGATGATGTCGCCGGCCGTGATCTCGCTGCCGTTCAAGATGATGCTGTTCGTGCTGGTCGACGGCTGGCAATTGCTGCTGGGCTCGCTGTCCCAGAGTTTCAATTAGGGGACGCAATGACGCCTGAATCCGTCATGACGATGGGCCGCCAGGCCATGGAAATCACGCTGCTGGTGTCGGCGCCGCTGCTGCTGATCGCGCTGATCATCGGCCTCGTGGTCAGCATCTTCCAGGCCGCCACCCAGATCAACGAAGCGACCCTCTCCTTCATCCCGAAACTGGTCGGCGTCTTCATCGCCCTCGTCATCGCCGGGCCCTGGATGCTGTCCGTGATGCTCGACTACATGCGCCAGGTGTTCACGGGTATCCCGGGCATGGTCAGCTAGCTTGTCCCCGCTGTGCTGACGCTGACTTCGATCGAGATCAACGCCTGGATCGCGGGCCTCTTGTGGCCGCTCACGCGCATCCTCGGCATGCTCGCGGCCGCTCCGCTGTTCGGCCACGCCAGCGTGCCGAACCAGGTAAAAGTCCTCCTCGGCGTGCTGCTGGCGCTGATCATCGCCCCCACCGTGCCGGCCATTCCCGCGATCGACCCGATGTCGTATGCAGGCCTGCTGATCCTGGTGCAGGAACTGCTGGTCGGCGCGGCGATGGGCTTTGCAATGCGCCTGGTGTTTGCCGCCATCGAGTACGCCGGCGAACTGGCCAGTTCGACCATGGGCTTTTCCTTCGCCTCCTTCTTCGATCCCAACACCCAGGGCCGCTCGGCCGCGATCAGCCAGTTCCTGTCGATGGTGGCGACCATGGCATTCCTTGCCGTGAACGCGCACCTGGTGCTGCTGGCGGCGCTGGCGGAAAGTTTTGTGAGCCTGCCGATCTCCGCCACCCCACTCTCCTCGGCCGCGCCGCTGGAACTGGCGCGCCTGGGCAGCCGCATCTTCTCGGCCGGCCTGCAGATCTCGCTGCCGATCATTGCCGCCCTGCTCATTACGAACGTCGCGCTCGGCATCCTGACGCGCGCAGCGCCCCAGTTGAACATTTTTGGCATCGGCTTTCCGATCACCCTCGGCGTGGGCATGCTGACCCTGAGCGTGGCCCTGCCCTACCTGAACACGCCGATCCAGAACCTGTTCAACGAGGGCATCGAAGCCGGACGCCGTATTCCGCGCGCGGCAGCCGAACGCGTACCGCCCGCGCTCGCACCGCAGCGTCCGGCGCCTGTCCAGCCCCCTGCCGCGTCCGCTACACCGTAAGCACGCCGCGCACGCCTGCGCAATTCATGTCGGAAACCAAGGTTTCCTGTTCCATATCTTCAAACGAAAATCGCTCGCTCGTCCCCGTTCACTGGACTATCATGGACCGTGCATGCCAGCTTTGCCCACCATGCAAGGCATGGCACGCCACAGCAGGAGAACGTGTTGAATCTTTCACCGTTACCACTCGCCGTCTTCGTTGTCGACGCCAGCGGCGCCATCGCCAGCTGGAACAAGGCATGCGAAAAACTGGCGGGCTATACCGCCGCTGACATCCGCAGCAAGTCGCTCGGCCAGGTCATCGAGTTCGACCTCGTCGATGGACCCGCGCTCTCGATCGCCGCACGGGTCGACATCGATTCGGCCGGCCAGCTGCGCTGCGCCGATGGCCGCCGCCTGCCTGTGCGCATCACCATCGCCCCACAGTCGCTCGATCCGGAACAGCCCGGCACCTACAGCGTGATCGTCATCCCGCGCGCCGGCCTGGTGCCGCCGCGCTATGCACTGATCCAGGATTTGCCGACCGCCGACATCATCGAAGGCCTGCCCTGCGTGTTCTACGTCATCGACCAGAGCGGCCGCCTGCTGCTGTGGAATCACCTGCTCGAGAACGCACTCGAGATGACAACCGAGGAATTGCCGACCTGCGACGTCCAGACCTTTTTCGACGACAAGGACCAGCCCGGCATCGTCGCGAAGATCGTCGAGGCCTTCGAGCGCGGCCACTCTTCGCACGAGGCGGAACTGGTCGGCAAGCACGGAAAACGCACCAGCCTGCTGTTTCACTGCGCCCGCACCAGCCTGGGCGACCTGCCCGTCATCTTCGGCACCGGCCTGGACATCAGCGCGCGCAAGCAGACCGAGCAAGGCCTGCGGGTGCGCGACCGCGCCATCTATTCGAGCGTCAACGCGATCGTCATCACCTGCTGCGAGAACGGCAAGAACCTGATCGAGTACGTGAACCCCGCGTTCGAGCAGATGACCGGCTACCAGCTCGGCGAGATCAAGGGGCGCGACCCGCGCTTCATGCGCATCGAGGGCTGCGACGTGCACGAACACAAGCGCATCCACGAAGCGCTGAAGAAGAAGGAAAGCGTGCAGGCCATCCTGCGCAATGCGCGCAAGAACGGCGAAGTATACTGGAGCGACCTGCGCATTGACCCGGTGAGCAATGTCGACGGCGAAGTCACCCATTTCGTGGCCGTCATCAGCGATATCACCGAGGCGCGCCATTACGAGCGCCGCCTGCACCACCTGGCCCACCACGACCCGCTCACGGGCCTGGCCAATCGCACGCTGCTGCAGGACGAACTGAAGTTCTCGATCGATTTGGCGGTGCGCAACAAGGCGCTGGGGGCGCTGGCCTTCCTCGACCTCGACAACTTCAAGCACATCAACGACAACTTCGGCCACGACGCCGGCGACGTGGTGCTGCGCGAGATCGCCAATCGCCTGAAATTGAGCGTGCGCGACAACGACACGGTGGCGCGCGTCGGCGGCGACGAATTCGTCCTGGTCATCAACAACCAGCCGAGCCACGAACAGCTCGCCGACCTGATCGAGCGCATCCGCCAGCGCGTGAATGCCCCGATCACGGTGGCCGGGCGCGACATCCTGCCCGGCACCAGCATCGGCGTCTCGCGCTTCCCGCACGACGGCGACACGTTCGACCGCGTGATGCGCGCGGCCGACGCGGCGATGTACCACGCCAAGGCCATGGGCAAGAACAACTGCCAGTTCTATTCGAGCGAACTGAACCAGATCGTGCACCAGCACCTGATGCTCGAGGCCAGCCTCTCGCGCGCCATCGGCAACCACGAAATGGTACTCGGCTACCAGCCCAAGGTCGACCTGCGCACCGGTAAAGTCGTCGGCGCCGAAGCGCTGCTGCGCTGGAACCATCCGCAAAACGGCATCGTGCCGCCCGACAAGTTCATCCCGGTGGCCGAGGAAACCGGCCTGATCGTGCCGCTGGGCGAATGGGTGATCGTCGAAGCCTGCGGCGCCCTGAAAGCGCTCGATGAACTCGGCATCCACGACTTCGTGATTTCGGTGAACCTGTCGGCGCGCCAGCTGCGCCAGCGCCAGTTCGCCGGCCAGCTCGCGCGCACGCTGGAGCGGCTGGGCGTGAACCCGGCCAACCTGGAACTGGAAGTGACGGAAAGCCAGCTGATGGACCATCCGGAAGAAGCCATGGAGGCGCTGGCCGAACTCAAGGCGCTGGGCGTGCGCCTGTCGATCGACGACTTCGGCACCGGCTATTCGAGCCTGTCGCACCTGCAGAAATTCCCGGTCGACTTCATCAAGATCGACCGCTCCTTCCTCGGCGAAGTCAACCTCGACGCCCATGCCGTCATCACGCGCGCCATCATCGCCCTCGGCCACAACCTGAAACTGAAGGTGATCGCCGAAGGGGTGGAAACGCTGGAACAACTGACCTTCCTGCGCGACCACGACTGCGACGAAATGCAGGGCTATTATTTCAGCCCGGCGCTGTCGCAGAAGCTGCTCGAAGAGATGGTCTGCAGCGATACCCGGCTGCCGGACTAGCGCGCCCGCCCTGCCATTGCCTGCTTCCTTCCGCGCGTCCCCGCTGCAGGCAGGCGTCGTTGCGCTTATTGCATGAATTATGCAAAAACGATGGGCGCCATGCTACGATCCCGCACCGCTTCGACGTCGCAGCCGCCGGAAGGGCTGCACGCATGGATAAGCGGCGGACATCCAGCACCCAGAGACAGCATCATGAATTTCGGCACCCGTTTGATCACTCGTTATATCGCTGCCATCCGATGGTTCATTCCGCTGGAAGTGCGCGAAGATGCCGCCACCCTGACGCGCGCCCAGAACGTCATGAATGCCGCCGTCATGGCCGCCCTTTCGGGCCCCCTGTACGCCTTCACCTACCATGCGCTCGGCTACAGCGCGGCGGCCAGGGTCATCCTCACCTGCTGCGCCGGCATGTTCGTCGCGCCTTTCCTGATGCGCCTTACCAAAAGCATCGTGGTGGCGCGCGAAGTGTTCCTGTGCGCGGTGTTCTTCAATTTCAGCTGGCTGACCTATGCGATGGGCGGGGTATCGGCGCCGACCGCCGGCTGGATGGTCGTGCCGCCGATGGTTGCCCTGTTCCTGGGCGGGTTCGCCACCGCCATGTTCTGGCTCGGCCTGACCTGCGCAACCGTGGTCCTGATCCATGCCCTGCCGCTGCTGGGCATTCCTCTGCCCACGCACCCGATCGAGGACATGGCCCTGTTGTACCTGTTGTGCGACGTCGGCCTGTACATCGTCATCGTCCTGTTCGTGATCCTGTTCGAGCTGACCAGGACCCAGGGCGTCGTCAAGCTCCAGCAGGCGCTCGATTTCATGCATGGCCTGGCGACAGGCGACGACCTGACCGGCGCCTGCAAGCGCCGCCGCACGCTGAAGCTGGCCGAAGAAGAACGCAGCAACAGCGCCGCCCGCGGCACGCCGTTCAGCCTGTGCCTGCTCGACATCGACGGCTTCAGGCGCATCAACGCGGACCATGGCCAGGCCGCCGGCGACCTGGTGCTGCGCGAGGTCGCGCTGTGCGTGAAACGGCATGCGCGCGAGCTTGATGCGTTCGGCCGCTACGGCGCCGCGCAATTGCTGCTGATACTGCCGCATACCACGCAGGAAGAAGCGCAGCTGCTTGCCGACCGCGTGCGCGAGGACGTGAGCCGGCTGCGCTTCGCGGGCATCGCGCCGGAACTGGCCGTCACGGTCTCGATCGGGGCGGCGCAGTACCGGCAAGGCGAATCGATCGGCCAGACCATGGCGCGGGCCGACGAAGCCCTGGACCAGGCCGCTTCCAAGGGGCGCGAGCTCGTGGCCGGCGGCCTGTTCGACAGCACCAGGATCGACGCCCTGACGGGCCTGCTCGGCCGTCGCGTCCTGCGCGACCGCCTCGGCCACGCCATGGCACGCGCCCTGCGCAACGCACGCCCGGTCGGCGTGATGCTGCTGAACCTCGACCGGTTCAAGGACATCAACGACGCCTTCGGCATCGAGGGCGGCGACGAGGTCCTGGTGCAGGCTGCCCGGCGGGTGCGCTCCTGCCTGCACGTAGCGGACACGATTGTCCGCTTCAGCGGCGACCAGTTCATCGTCATCCTCGAAGACCTGGACAGCGCCGGGGACACGCGCCAGGCGGCGCAAAAGATCCTCGACCAGTTTGCCTTTCCGCTGGCCGTGGGCGAGCGCGACTGCGCCGTCGGCGTCTCGATCGGCATCGCCCTCTTCCCCGCCCCGTCCTGCGACATGGACACGCTGCTCGCGCGCGCCGACGCCGCCATGGTCCGTGCCAGGAACCTGGGCGGCAACCGGTTCCAGGTGCACGCCCCCGACGCCGCCACTGCGCCGGACGAAGGACTGGACCTGGCGAACGACTTGCGCGAGGCCGTCGCTGCCAACGCGCTGCAGCTCGCCTACCAGCCGCGCGTCGACCTCGCCACCGGACTGGTTGCCGGCGTCGAAGCGCGCCTCCACTGGCGCCATCCGCGCCACGGCCGGCTGGAGGCGGCGCGCTTCATGCCGCTGGCCGAGGAAAGCGGCCTGGCCGTGCCGATCGGCGAATGGACGCTGCGCAGCGCCTGCCTGCAGAACGCCGCCTGGCACGCGGCCGGACTGCCGGCGGTCAGGATTGCGCTGAAGCTGTCGGCGCGCCAGCTCGAGCATCCCGGCATGGCCGAGCGTATCCTGGCGATCGTCGGCGAAACCGGCATCGATCCGCGCTGCCTCGAGCTGGGCGTCGACGAGGGCATGCTGGCCGACGACAGCGCGCTGGTCAACGCGGTCCTAGCCAGGCTGCGCCGCGCCGGCGTACGGATCGCCATCGACGGCTTCGGGCTTGGCGCCGCGGGCCTGGGCTACCTGACCGGGTTTGCGGCCGACAGCCTCACGCTCGACCGCAGCTTCGTCGAGCGGCTCGGACAGCATCAGCGCAACGAACGCGCCGGCAGGCTGGCCGCCTCGATCGTCCACCTGGCGCAGCGCCTGCAAATGACCGTCGTCGCCGACGCGGTCGCGACAAACGCGCAACTGGCCGGCCTGCGGGCCATGGGCTGCGACTGGGCGCAGGGCGAGGCCGTCGGGCGCGCGGCCGGTCCCGGCGAGATTGCGCAGCTGCTCGCAGCGCAAACGGCAGAGTGCCCGACCTGAATCGCGGCTGGCCATGACACCCATCCACGACGTCATCAACCGCATCATCTGGGATACCGAATTCGGCAACGCCGATTTCGTCATCCGCTATTACGACCGCGTATTCAAGCGCGTCGTGCGGGTTTCGTTCGAACGCATCCGGATCGAACGCGGCCAGCATTTCGGCTTCGACCTCATCGGCCACGACGGCGAGGCGCGCATGGTGCCGTTTCACCGGGTGCGCGAAGTGTCGAGGAATGGTGAACTGGTCTGGAGGCGCGAGGCGCCGGCGGCATGAAAAAGGCCGCTGTCGAAGCGGCCTGGAACTGCGGAGATGCGCCGTGCGCGATTACAGGCGGAAGCCCAGCTTCACGCTGACCGTCTGGTTGCCCTCGATGCGGTCGACTTCGGCGGCCAGGTTGGCGATGCCCAGGTTCAGGTTGAACCCTGCGAAGACTTTGGTGCCTTCCGGCTTTTCTTTGGCCAGGCGGCCGGTATCCGGGGTCAGCGAACCCCAGACCTTGCCCACGCCCGCGTAGGGCGTCAACATCAGGAAGCCTTTCGACACCGTCAGTTCGACGCTGCGGGTATCGAGGTCGAATTCGTCGACGCCCGACAATTTGGTTGCCGCGGCGCGCAGTGCCAGTGCCGGCAGCGCCACGTTGCCCGAAACGAAGGCGTACTTGATTTCGGCGCCGTAGAGCTTGATGTCGGAATCGGGCACGGCGGTGAGGGTCGCGCCGATGTCGATGTTCAGGGGCAGGCCTTTTTGCACGCGCACGGTCGGCATGTAGACGGTCGTGTGCTCGAAGCCGGCTTTTTCCCAGACGGCGGCGTTGTCCAGGCGCGTGGCGCTGACGGCCGCGCCGATGTCGAAGCCAATGACGCCCAGCGGCTCGGCCGGGGCGATGCTCTTGTAGCTGGCCACTGCCGTGAAGTCCTGCGCCAGCTTGCCGAATTCAGCCTGGGAGAGGGTTTGCACGCGCTCGAAATCGGATGCGGCGGCTGGGAAAGCGACGGCGGCAAGCGCTGCCAGCGCCAGGGTGTGAAGCTGTTTCATGATGGTCCTGTAGAAAAACGGCGTGGCAAGCGAGCCCGGCGGGCTCCCACGCAAATGTTGCAGGACAGCATTTTAAACGCTCGCTCGCGGGGACGCCGGAATATTCGCGGGACGCGTTGCGATGCGGCACAAAGTTGGTTGGCCGGGCCTGACCCTAGGGTGCGCACGGAGTACCCTCCCTACGTTACGCCGCTGTCGGACGGGAATAACGGATTTGTTTAACCGATGTAATTAAACAAGGACAGCGAGGACATCGTCTTGAACGATTTCTGCGCCGCTTCCAGCGTCGTTTGCTGGGCCGCGTACTCCGAAATCGCCTTCACGATGTCGAGGTCCTGCAGCTTCGAGAGCGTGGTGTCGTACTGGATGCCGAGGTCGGAACCCGAGGTGTCGAGGTAGTCGAGTTCCTTCATGCGCGAGCCGACCGAGGCGCGTACCGTCAGGATATTGTCGAGCGAGGATTTCAGGCCTTCGCTGGCCGTGTTCAGCTTGTTCGACAAGGTGGCGCGGCTGACCGTGTCGTCGCCAGCTTCACGCAGGGCGCTGACCAGGTTGGTCATGGTCGTGAAGATCGATTCCTTTTCGCTTGGCTTGACCTCGAACTTGTCGCCGTTGGCAGGCTGGCCGGCGATGGCGAACGAGGTGCCGTCGAAGGCGATCTGCTTGCCGCTCACATATGGCTGGTCCGCCAGCACGCTGCTCGCCGGCGCGGTGCTGGTGTCGGTGACGCTGTAGGTGGTCACCGCCGGGGTGCCGGCGACCTTGAATTCGAGCGTGTAGTTGTGGCCGGTGAGCTTGGTGGCGTCGGCCACCGAGCCGCTGCTGGCGATCGCCCCGCCCTGGTTGCCGGCGACCATCTTGGTCTGGTAGCTGCCGTTGCCGGTGCGGTTGTTCTCGAAGATCGAACTGCCCGAATCGCTGATCGCGATCGAGCGCGAGGAGCCGACCTGGAGTTTGCGCTGGCCCTGGTCGCCCTGGTAGGTGGCGCCGCTGTCGGTCTGGGTGAAGGGGATCGTGGTGCCGCGGTAACCCGAGAACAGGTAGCCGCCCGAACCGTCGGAGGTGTTGGCCACACCAATCAGGTCGTTCAGGCGGCCTTCGATCTCGGTGGCGATCATGTTGCGGTCGGCTTTCGACAGCGCGCCGCTGCCGGCCTGCACCGCCAGCGTCTGCACGTCCATCAGCAGGTTGCCGCTGTCGTTGAGGGCGCCTTCGACCAGTGCCAGCGAGCTGTTCGCGTTCGAGCGGTTGGTCGCATACTGCTCGTTGAGCGATTTCGACTGGGTTACCTCGAGCGCGCGCGCCGAGGCGATCGGATCGTCGGCCGCGGTCAGCATGCGCCTGTTGGTGGCCAGCTGGGTCTGGGTGCGCGCCATGTTCGACTGCAGCGTATTGAGCTGGGTCGTTGCGTTCTCGTAGATGCTCTTGGTGCTGATGCGCATGTAATTATTCTCCGCTTCGCTACGCGTTAGCGTCCGATCGACAGCAGCGTGTCGAAGATGGTATTGGCAATCTGCATGACCTTGCCGGCAGCCTGGTAGGCCTGCTGGTATTTCAGCAAGTTGGTGGCTTCCTCGTCCAGGTTCACGCCCGACACGTCCGAGGCCGCGCCCCTTACCTGCTTGAGCAGGGCGTCGCCGGCGCTGGCGTTCACTTGCACTTCGCGCGTCTTGTTGCCGACCGCGCTCACGGTCTGGGCAAAGGCCGACTGGTAAGTCGCGCTGCCGCCGTTGAAGATGTTCTTCGTCTGCAGGGCGCCGAGCGCCTGGACGTTGCGCGTGTCGGCGGTGCCGGCCACGTTGGCGTTGATGCTGAAGGTGTCGCCGTTTTGCGGCACGCCCGACATCGTCACGTTCACACCACTGAAGCTATAGCTGGCGTTGGCCTTGAACGGCGCGCTGCCCCCGGTATGCGTCGTGGTGGTGCCGTTCAGGGTCATCGACACCGTGGCGCCGGCCGGAAAGCCGGTCAGCTGGCCGCCGCTGCTGCTGTCGTAGCCGAGGGAAATCGGCAGCGCCGGCGGCGCGGTGAAATAGTTCGCGCTGACGCTGCCGGCGCTGATCAGGCCCGTGCCCTTGTTCGAGATCGGGGCGCTGGTGGCTACCGGCGTGCCGGCGGCGATCTGGCCGACGTCGGAGAGCGCCAGCTGGAAGCCCGAGGCGCCGTTCGCGGTCGGGCGCACCAGGTAGTTGTCGCCCGAGGCGGCGTTGCCGGAAATGCTGAAGTCGACGCCGTCGATGGTGCGGGTGGTGCCGGCCGCGTCGTAAGGCTCGACCTTGGTACGCTTGTTGTCGGACAGGCGCGTCACGAAGAAGCTGGCGCCGTCGGACTCGACCTTGTAGTCGCTGTCGGTGAGCTGGGTCGGATCGCTCACAACCGCCCCCACCTTGGCCGTACTGGTCCTGGCGTTATCGACCGCGCCGGCCACGTAGGCCGGGGCCTGCACGAAGAAATCCTTGCCCTGCTGGCCGGCACCGTCGATGCCGAGCTTGTGCTGGGCGTTGAAGGTGAAGGCCATGCCGATCGCCAGGCGCCCGATGGAATTTTGCACGCGGTCGAGGGTGCCGCTGCGGAACTCGAGCATGCCGCCCAGTTCGCCGCCCGCGAGCGCGTTTTCCGGCAACTGGGTGACCTTGTCGCCGGTCACGTAGCCGACCGTCAGGCGCGCGAGGTCGGTCGGCGTTTTGACCGTCGCCAGCTGGAAGGCTTGCTGGCCCACGACCAGCGGCTGGCCGTTGCCGATCGAAATGTTCAGCGCATTGTTGCTGCCGGCGGTGACGGTTGCCTTGATGCGCTTGTTGAGATCCATGACGAGCTGGTCGCGCTGGTCGAGCAGGTCGTTCGGCTGGCGCTGCTCGGTCGAGCCGTAGGAGCCGATCTTCGCATTGATCTCGGCGATCTGCTTGGCGTAGGTGTTGATCAGGTTGACGTTGGTGTCGATCTGGCCGTTCACGCCCTCGCCGATTTCCTCCAGGCGCGCATCGATCTGCTGGAAACTGCCCGCCAGCGTTTCCGACGAGGACAGCAAGGCCTGGCGCGACGGGATCGAAGCGCCGTTGCCGGTCGCGTCCTGTACTGCCGAGAAGAAGTTCTGGATCGCCGGCGACAGGCCGGAGGTAGTGTCGGCCAGCAGGTTGTCGATCTGGCTGATCTGGGCGTAGTAGGCGTCCAGCGAAGAGGTCGAGGCGGTCGCCGTGCGCACCTGCTGGTTCAGGAACTCGTCGCTGTAGCGCTTGATCTCGGCCACCCTGGTGCCGGTGCCCACAAAACCGACGCCCGTCTCCATCGTCGTCGACGTCGCCTGCACCACGCCCTGGCGGCTATAGCCTTCGACGTTGGCGTTGGTGATGTTATGGCCGGTCGTCGTCAGCGCGGTTTGCGCTGCGAACAAACCGCTTTTTCCGATGCTGAGGAGGTTTCCGGCCATGTTCTTTTCTCTGGTTGACTAATCTTCTACGGCAGCACGCGCTGAAACTTGAGCGTTAATTACTGCCTGTTATTCTTAAGCTAATGAGTTACGCCAATGAATTCTTGATGATCTTCGACAGTTTGGCGCCGTACTGCGGATCGGTCGCGTAACCCGCGCGCTGCAGGCCGTGGGCAAAGGCCGAGGCGTCGCCGGCGTGGTCCAGCACCTTTTCGTAGCGCGGATTGTTCGCCAGCATGCGCGCGTAATCCTTGAACGAATCGGCCGGAGTGTCGTAGGCGCGGAACTTTTCCACCTTCTGGCGCGGCTGGCCGTTGATGTATTCGGTCGTCACGGCGGTGGCGACCTTGCCCTTCCAGCCTGGGCCGGCCTTGATGCCGAACAGGTTGTTGGCATTGCTGCCGTCGGCATTGCGGATCATGCGCTTGCCCCAGCCCGTTTCCAGCGCCGCCTGGCCCAGCATGAACTTGGCCGGCACGCCGGTGACGGCTTCGGCCTGGGCCGCATGTGCGCCGAGCTTTTCCTGGAAGGCGCGCACGTGCGGCGCCTGGGTGCGGCCGCTGGCGCTGATGCCATTCGTCTGGGCGGCGCCTTCCAGGCCCTTCAGGGGGCCGGGCTGCTTCGGCAGCATCGGGATGTCGAGCATGCTGGCCGCGCCATTCGTGCTGCTGGTACCTGCGGCACCGTCCGCGCCGCCGATGGCCAACGCCTTGGCGTCGGTCTGGGCCGAGAGCTGGCGCACCAGCACGTCGGCCAGGCCCATGCCGCGCTTGGACATGTTCTGGCTCAGCTGATGGTCGAGCATCGAGGTGAACATCTTGGTCTGCTGGTTGTCGTTCAAGCCTTCCGACGGCATCGCCTCGCGCATGCTCTTCATCATCTGGTTGATGAAGAGCGCCTCGAACTGCTGGGCCGCACCGCGGGTTGCTTCGGATGAGCCGGCTTTCGCCGACCGCTTCAGGTCGCCGAGGCCCTGGGTGTCGAGCGCGAAGCTGTTGGTCGCGTTGCCTCTGGAAGGAATCATGACCGCGTCCTTAGATGATTTCGAGTTCGGCGCGCAGCGAACCGGCAGCCTTGAGTGCCTGCAGGATGGCCAGCAGGTCTTGCGGCGAGGCGCCGATCGAGTTCATGGCTTTCACCACTTCCGCCAGCGAGGCGCCACCTTTTACCAGCAAGACCTTGCCCGGATCCTGCTTGATTTCCACGCTCGGCGTGGTGGTCACTGCCGTGCGGCCGCGCGAACCCGGCGCCGGCTGGCTCACTTGCGTGTCGGCGCCGACGGTCACCGACAGGTTGCCGTGCGAAATCGCGCAGGTATCGAGCGTGACGGCCTGGTTCATCACGACCGAACCGGTGCGTGCATTCAGGATGACCTTGGCGGCGGCCGCGGCCGGCTTGACGTCGATGTTTTCCATCAGGCCGATAAAACTCACGCGCGCGTCCGACGAGGCCGGTGTGCGCACGCGGATCACGCGCCCGTCCAGGGCGGTGGCGGTGCCGACGCCGAACTGGTCGTTCAGGGCGGTGACGACGCGGCTGGCGGTGGCGAAATCGGTTTGCTTGAGTTCCAGGCGAATCTGGTTGTTTTCGCCCAGGTTCGAGGCGACGGCCTTCTCGACGGTGGCGCCGTCCGAGATCTTGCCCACCGAAAGGTGGTTGACTTGTACCTGGGCGCCGCCGGCGGAAGCGCCGACGCCGCCGACCAGCACGTTACCCTGGGCCATGGCGTACACCTGGCCATCGGCGCCGTGCAGCGGCGTCATCAGGAGCGTGCCGCCGCGCAGGCTTTTGGCGTTACCGATCGAGGAGACCGTGATGTCGATGTTCTGGCCCGGCTGGGCGAAGGCCGGCAGCGAGGTCGTGACCATCACGGCGGCGACGTTTTTGAGTTGCAGCTGGCCGGCCGGCGGCAGGTTCACGCCCTTCTGTTGCAGCATGGCGATGATCGACTGCACCGTGAACGGGGTCTGGCTGGTCTGGTCGCCGGTGCCGTCCAGGCCGACCACGAGGCCATAGCCCGACAACTGGTTCTGGCGCACGCCGGCGATGCTGGCCATGTCTTTCAGGCGCTCGGCCTGGGCGGCAGGTGCAACAACGAGGGCGGCACACAGCGCCAGCAGCGGGAAAGTCGAACGCATGATCACTCCGATTAGAACGGCAACAAAGACTGGAAGAAACGCGACATCATCGAATTCATCTCGGCGCGGTCGACACGGCTGTTGGTGCGGTATTCGACTCTGGCGTCGGCCACCAGGGTCGAGGACACGATATTGCCGTTCTGGATCGTGTCGGGGCTGACGAGGCCCGAGAAGCGGATGAACTCGATGCCCTTGTTCATCGCGACCTGCTTCTCGCCGGCGACGATCAGGTTGCCGTTCAAGAGCACCTCGGTCACGGTCACGCCGATGGTGCCGGTGAAGGCATTGCTGGCGCTCTGGTTGTCGCCGTCGGCAAACTTGATGCCGCCCTCGGTGGCGATATTCGCGCCCAGTTTCGATTGCAGCGGGCCCGGCAGGCCGAAGCTGGCGCTGCCCGTCTTGTTGCCCGAGCTCGTTCCTGCCTTGTTGGCCGAGGTCTTCTCGACGATATTAATCGTCAGCAGGTCGCCGATCTGGCGCGCGCGGCGGTCTTCGAACATCGGGCGATAACTTCTTGCGTTGTAGATGGCGCCGTCCGTTGGCGGCGCGAGTTCGGCCAGCGCCGGACGCGCGCTGCGCGTTTCCTGGACGATGGTGCTCGGCGTTACGGCGCAGCCGCCCAGGACGGCCAGCAGGATCGTGAAGATCAGCGTTTTCATAGCTGGGCCAGCTTTGCAAGCATCTGGTCGGAGGTCGTGATCGCCTTGCTGTTGATCTCGTAGGCGCGCTGGGTCTGAATCATGTTGACCATTTCCTCGACCACGTTGACGTTCGAGGTTTCGACGAAACCCTGCATCAGCACGCCGGCGCCGTTGGTGCCCGGCGTATTCGCGTTCGGGTTACCCGAGGCCGTCGTTTCCATGTACAGGTTCTCGCCCTTCGATTCCAGCCCGGCCGGGTTAATGAAGGTCATCAGCTGCAGGTTGCCGATCTGGGTGGTGGCGGTGGTACCCGCCACCTTGATCGAGACGGTGCCGTCGCGGCCGACCGTGATCGATTCGGCGTTCGCCGGCACGGTGATCGGTGGCTGCACCGGGTAACCGCTGGAGGTGACCAGGGTGCCGTTGGCGTCGGTCTGGAACGAACCGTCGCGGGTATAGGCCTGGGTGCCGTCGGGCAGGAGAACCGGGAAGAAACCCGAGCCGTTCACCATCACGTCCTTCGAGTTGCCCGTCTGCTGGGGATTACCCTGGGTAAAGATGCGTTCGGTCGAGACGGCGCGCACACCGGTGCCGAGCTGCAGGCCGGAAGGCAGGTTGGTTTGCTGCGAAGATTGGGCACCGGGCTGGCGCACGGTCTGGTACAGCAAGTCCTCGAACACCGCACGCGAACGCTTGAAGCCGTTGGTGCTGACGTTGGCGAGGTTGTTGGTAATGACGTCGAGGTTGGTTTGCTGTGCCTCGAGGCCGGTCTTGGCAATATACAGCGAACGAATCATGGGTTTCTCCTATTGGCGGCAGCCGAGGGCCGCCATGCACAATAGAATTATGCTGGAGAAACACTTAATTCAAAGCAAGGATCTGACTGGCTTTCGCGGCGTTATTCTCGGCGTTCTTCATCAGGCTCATTTGCGTCTCGAACGAGCGCGCGAGACCAATCATGGTCACCATGGCATCGACCGCATTCACATTGCTGCCTTCCAGCGCGCCGCCGGCGACGCGCACGGCTGGATCCGGCTGGGCGGTGGCGCCGTCCTTCAAACGGAACAGGCCGTCGTCGCCGCGCACCAGGTCTTTCTCGGCCGGGTTTACCAGCTTGATGCGCCCGAGGATCACCGGCGCCGCCGGGCGTTCCGCGGTCGAGACGGTGGAAATCGTGCCGTCGCCGCCGACCGTGACGGTGACGTCGGGCGGAATCGTGATCGGCCCGCCCTCGCCCGCGATGGTCGCGCCGGCGGTCGTGGTCAGCACGCCGTTCGGGCTCATCTGCAGGGCGCCGTTGCGGGTATAGGCTTCGCTGCCGTCGGCATTCTGCACCGCGATCCAGCCCGGTCCCTTGATGGCGACGTCGAGGTCGCGGCCGGTCAGTTGCAACGGGCCGGTCGAAAAATCGGCGCCGACGGTGTTGTTGACGACAAAGGCACGGGTCGGCAAGCCCTCGCTCAGCACCGGCACGGCGCGGAAGGTATCGAGCTGGGCACGGAAACCTGTGGTGTTCAGGTTGGCCATGTTGTTCGAGGTCGTGGCCTGCTGCTCGAGGATGTGCTTGGCGCCGGAGGCGGCGGTGTAGATCAGGCGATCCATTTGTTTTCCCGTTTGATGCGTTTCGCGATGCGGTTTTTGTACGGCGTGAAACCCGGTGATTAACGCAGGTTGACCAGCGTCTGCAACACCGAATCCTGCGTCTTGATCGTCTGCGCATTCGCCTGGTACACGCGCTGCGCGGTGATCATGTTGACCAGTTCGGCCGTCAAATCGACGTTCGAGGTCTCGACCGCCGACGACTGCATCACGCCGAAGCTGCCGGAATTCGGGGTGCCGATCAGCGGCGTGCCCGAATTGGCCGATTCGGCCCAGGCGTTGTTGCCGAGGGGTTCGAGGCCGTTGGCGTTGGCGAAGTTCGCCAGCACCACCTGGCCCAGCGGCTTCGATTGGCCGTTGCTGTACTGGCCGAGGATGATGCCCTCTTTACCGATCGAGAAACGCTGCAGGTGGCCGGCCGTGTAGCCGTCCTGGGTCAGCTTCTTGTCGCTCGTCGCGGTGCCGTACTGGGTGGTGCCGGTGAAGGCGACTTCCATCGACTGGGTCGGCTCGGAACCGGTGGACGGGAAGATCGGCAGGTCGATGTTGAACTTGCCGCCGTTGGCGGTGGTCGCCGCGTTCAGGGCGCCGTTCTCGTCGAAACGCAAGGTGCCGACCGGCACCGCGGGCACGTTGACCGAGGCGGCAATCGCCTTGTCGACCAGGTCCGGCGTATTGCCGGCCACGCGCGCCGCGTCGGCGCCAGCGGTGGTGATCGCCGTCTGGGCGGTGGCGTTCGCGCCGTTGGCGCCGGCAGCGGTGGCGACCATGCTTGACGCCGCATCGGCATACGTCGCCAGCGCCGCCGAGATCGTGGCGGCCACCGGCGGGATGGCTTTGGTTGCCGTATCCCAGGCGGCGCGTGCGCCGTTGACCGCCGCGAAGGCGCCGGTCTGGCCTTGCGCCGCCTGCGCCACTTTCAGGTTGGTCACTTCGGTGCCGTCGTTGGCCGCGTAGACGTCCCAGGTGCCGGAACCGTTCTTCACGTAGAAGGTCGACAGCACATGCGGGTTGCCCAGCGTGTCATACACGTCGACCGGCGACTGCTTGTTGTAGCTGTTCGGGTCGCTCGCGTCGAACGGGCTCACGACCGGGGCCGCCACGCGCGAATCGAGGTTCATCTCGATGCCGACCTTGGTGGTCGAGACCGGTTTCAGGTCGCCGGTCTTGATTTGCACCGGGGTCGGGGCGCCGGCCAGGATTTCGCCGCTCGGACCGGTGTCATAACCGGTCAGCTTGGCGCCCTGGGCATTCGTCATGAAGCCGTCCTTGTCGAGCGAGAACTGGCCGTTGCGGCTGTACTGGACCATGCCCGACGAGACGGTACGGAAGAAACCCTGGCCGTTGATGGCGACGTCGAGCGAGTTGTTCGAGGATTCGATATTGCCTTGGGTGAACTGCTGGGCGATCGTCGAGACCTTGGTACCGATACCGGCCGTCACGCCGCCGGCGCCGTTGAGCGAGCTCGCATACACGTCGGCGAACTGCGCCTGGGCGCCCTTGAAGCCGACCGTGCTGGCGTTGGCGATGTTGTTACCGATGACGTCGAGCGATTTGGCTGCGCCGTTCAAGCCGCTGAGACCTTGTTGGAAAGACATGTGATGCTCCTGGAAAGATGGGTAAGCGGCTTGATTACAAGACTTGTTTGATGTCGGCGAGGGTGACCGCGCCGGCGCCCGCGAGGTTCAGCTTGACGCCGTCCTTCGAATTCGTGCTGACGCTGGCGACCGTGTCGAGCGTCAAGGCTTTGACGTCCGTCAGCGGCTGGCCGGCGAGGGTCGCGGCGACGCGGAAGGAATAGCGGCCGTCGGCCAGCAGCGCGGCGTCGACGGCGTCGCTGCTGCCATCCCAGGCCAGCGGCATGGCGCCGGCTTCGGCCGAACCGAGGTCGATCGTGGCCACGTCCTTGCCGGTGCGCGGATCGGTGACGATCACCTGCACGTTGTCGGCGGCGGTGGCGAGCTCGACGCCGAAGACCGATTTGCCGCCGGAGAGGTTCAGGGTATTGCCCTCGACCAGCACGCCATGGCCGATCAGGTTGGTGGCCGACATCGCCTCGGTCGACTGGTAGCTCGATTTCAGCGACTCCAGCGTTTCGTTGAGCTTGTTCACGCCGGTCACGGTCTGCAGCTGGGCCAGCTGGCTGGTGACCTGGGCGTTATCGAGCGGATTGAGCGGATCCTGGTTCTTCAGCTGGGTGACCAGCAGGGTCATGAACTTGTCGGTATCGGCCTGGACGCTGTCGGTCGTTTCCTTCTTCTTGGCGTTCATGGTCGACATCAGGTCGTTGATCGAGGTGGTCGATGCGGCGGAATTTACGGTGGTCATTTATTGGGTGCCCGGCTCAGTGATTCAATCGTTACTGACCGAGGGTCAGGGTTTTCAGCAGCATGCTCTTGGCCGCATTCATCGTTTCGACGTTGTTCTGGTAGGAACGCGACGCCGACAGCATGTTGACCATCTCGTCGACCGGGTTCACGTTCGGCATCGAGACATAGCCTTTTTCGTCGGCCATCGGGTGCTTGGGGTCGTAGACCTGCTTCAGGGGCGCCGGGTCTTCCACCACTTCGCGCACCTTGACGCCGGTGCCGCCGGTGGCCATCGGCACCGCTTCGAAGACGACCTGCTTGGCGCGGTAGGCTTCGCCGGTACTCGATGTGGCGCTGTCGACGTTGGCGAGGTTGCTGGCAACGGTGTTCAGGCGCTGGGCCTGGGCGCTCATGGCCGAGCCGGAGACGTTGAAGATATTAAAGAGGGACATAATTATTGACCGTTCTGGATCGCCGCCATCAGGCCGCGGATCTGGTGGTTGATCATCGTGATGCCGGCTTCGTAGCGCAGCGCGTTGTCGGCAAACTGGTTGCGCTCGACATCCATGTCGACCGTGTTGCCGTCCACCGCGCCCTGCACCACGCCGCGGTACAGCACCGGGGTGCCGTCCGGCAGCGCCTTGCCGTCGGCGCCGGGCTGGACGTGGCCCTTGTTGGTGGCTGCCAATGGATTGGCCGCGCCCGGATGGGCTTTCGCCAGCGCGCCCTGCATGGCGCTGGCGAAATCGATGTCGCGCGCCTTGAAGTTCGGCGTGTCGGCGTTGGCGATGTTGGACGCGATCAGTTCCTGGCGCTGGGCTCGCAGGGAGAGCGCGGATTCGTTGAAGCGTAAGTAGTTGTCGAGTTTGCCGATCATGCCGCCTCCGGACAGATTTCTTGTTGGGACAGCGTGAATCATACGTTTGAGCAACACTAGCCCATCGAAGGATTAGCACCCCCAACACCCGGCTATTCAAAGTTTCGCTGTGGCATCAAGCCGCCTAAGATGGCAGCCATCACAGAAGGGCTCCCTGCCATGCTCAACCACTTCAAGCTGTTCTCCATGTTATTCCTGGCCGCGCCCCTCGCATGGGCCCAGGCCGGCGCACGCCAGGACGGCGCCGCGCTGCGCAAACTCGCCGAAAGCTATCTGCAGGCGCAAAGCAGCGGCCTGCCGGGCAAGGTGACGATCAAGGTCGGCGCGGTCGACCCGCGCCTGTCGCTGGCCGCCTGCCCGGCGCCGGAAGCCTTCCAGCAGCCGGGCGCCCGCCCCTGGGGCAAGACCACGGTCGGCCTGCGCTGCACGGCGCCGGTCTGGACGATGTTCCTGCAGGCGCAGGTGAGCGTCATCGCCGATTACGTGGTTGCCGGCGCGCCGCTGGCCCAGGGCCAGGCGATCGACGCCAGCCAGCTGGCCACCCTGCAGGGCGACATCGCGGCCATGCCGAACGGGATCGTCACCGACATGGCGCAGGCGATCGGCCGGACGCCGACGGTCTCGCTGCCGGCCGGCACGCCCTTGCGCCTCGATTCCCTGAAAAGCCCACCGGTGGTGCAGCAAAACCAGGCGGTGCGGATCGTGTCGCGCGGCGAGAATTTCTCGGTCGCGGGCGAAGGCAAGGCGATCGGCAATGCGGTAGAGGGCCAGGTGGTGCAGGTACGCACGCCGCGCGGCGCGATCGTCAGCGGCACCGCGCGCCAGGGCGGCATTGTCGAAGTGACATTGTAAGGAGCGCCGGCGGGGCTTGCTCTCCCTGCCGGGCTTGTTTTTTTGAAAAAACTTCTTTGTTTGGGGTTCTGCGCTAAAGTTTGTGGGCGAACAGCCGTTACACACTGCAGATCCCGGAGTTCCTGCTCCGAACAAAGAAGGATGATGCTGTGAAAATTAACGATACCCTCAAAGGCCCGCAAGGCCTTCAGCAACCGAATACGACCGCAGCCAACGCCAAGCAGGCCGAAAAGGCCGCGGCCACGGCCACGCCGGCGCAGACCGACAGTGTGCGTTTGTCGTCGCAGGCTCAGGCAACGACCGGCACCTCGGGCAGCGCCCAGGTGTTCGATGCCAAAAAAGTTGAACGTATCAAGCTGGCGATTGCCGATGGGCAGTTCCAGGTCAATTCCGAAAGGATCGCGGACGGGTTGCTCGATACCGTGCGCGACCTGCTCCACTCACGCAACCGATAACGACCCATGACCCAACCGACCGCCACCCTCCCCGCCGAATACGAGCGCATCAGCGCACTCGTGGACCTGATGAAGCAGGAACAGCAATTGCTGGTGGCGGCGGATGCGCTTGGCGTGGGCGAACTGACCTCCCGCAAGGTAACGCTGGTGCAGGAGCTGGCGCAACTGTCGCGCGAGCGCCATGCCGCACTGGGCCTGGCTGGGTATGCTGCGTCGGAAGCCGGGATGGAACCGTGGCTGGCGGCGCAGGGCGACGAGGCGGCGCGTGCCGTCTGGGCCCAGCTGCTGGCGCTCACGGCGAACGCAAAAGAACTGAACCGCGTCAACGGCATGCTGATCAACCGGCAGATGGCGCATAACCAGAGCGTGTTGAATGCCTTGCGTACCCCGACGACGGGCGCGGCGGAGTCGACGCTGTATGGCGCCAAGGGGCAGACCTTTGGCAGCGCGCCGTCGCGGCGGTTTGTGGTTGGTTGAGTTGTAGTTTTCTCCGTTTCACGAATAACGGCCGCTAACGCGGCCGTTGTTGTTTCGGGGCCGGGTTTTCGTAGGAGTGCCCACCCTACGAAACCTTGCTTCGGCGCAAGCGGCGCAGGTTGAACAAGCGGAAAGTGTTCCTGGTTGTCATACCCTGACGGAGGAATCCATGCACCGCACCACCCTCGCCGCCCTGCTGGTCGCTGCCACCCTGCCCGCCCACGCCGACATCGCCGTCGCCATTACGCCCGAGCGCGCCGCGCTCGGCAAGCGTGACGAGGTACTGGTGACCGTCACGCTCACCAATACCGGCGCCGCGCCGGAGCGCATCCTGAAAGCGCGCACCCCTTTCGGTCCCGCCGAATTCGCCCTGTTCGACGTCACGCGCGACGGCCAGCCGGTGCACTACCTCGGCCGCGAAGTGAAGCGTCCCGTGCCACGCGAATCCGACTACCTGGTGCTGGCGCCGGGCGAAAGCCGCAGCGCGCGCGTCGAACTTTCGCGCTCCTACGACATGGCCGCCACCGGCGCCTACGCGGTGCGCTACCGCGGCGCGGCGACGCCAGCCAGCGCGCAAGCCGGCGCCCTGGTCTCGAACACGGCCGCGATCTTCATCGAGGGCCGCCTGCCGCGCGGGACCGGCACGCCGCTGCTGGCCGCGCCCGCAGGGCCTGGCCTGACCTATGCGCAGTGCTCGAACGTCCAGCAGGACACGATCGCGAACGCCATGGCGGCAGGCAGCGCGATGGCTGCGAACAGCCTGGCCTACCTGACCAGCGGAAAAGAGCAAGGCCAGCGCTACGTCAACTGGTTCGGCGCCCTCGATGCGGCGCGCCAGGCCACCGTCAACAAGAACTTCACGGCCATCAAGGATGCCTTCGAGACCAAGCCGGTGAGGGTCGACTGCGGCTGCGACGAGGAATATTTCGCCTACGTCTACCCGTTCCAGCCGTACACGATCTGGGTGTGCAATGCCTTCTGGAGCGCAGCCATGACCGGGACCGACTCGATGGGCGGCACCCTGCTGCACGAGCTGAGCCACTTCGAGATCGTCGCCGGCACCGACGACCACGTGTATGGCCAGCAAGGCGCGGCCGAGATGGCGCGCACGGCGCCCCAGCGCGCCATCAACAACGCCGATTCGCACGAATACTTCGGCGAGAATTCGCCGCCCTTGAATTAATGACAATCGTCAATACTTAGCACGAGGAAAAAAAGAAATCCAGCGCAGCGCAAGGAAAATGCACGACTGTTACGTTTTCGCAAATTGCTCCACCGCCCAATCCGATTTGCATTGCTCTCAGCTCATGAATTCGCCAGTATGGGGCGAGTTTTCGTTAGATTGAAATCAAGTTTCAGACGAAGATTTGTCAAAAGAATGGCTGATAAGCCACGACACACTACCTACGGAGAACACCCATGAGCAGGAACAGCATCTGGAAGTCGGCAATCGGTATTGCAGCACTGAGCGTTGCAGTCGGCGCGCAGGCAGGATCGAACGGCGTGAAAGTGACCGTGGCGCCCGAAAAAGCGGCGCTCGGCCCGAGCGACGACGTCATCGTCAAGGTCACGCTGACCAACACCTCGTCCACCCCGCAGTACGTGCTCAAGGCACGCACCCCGTTCGAGGGCCTGTCCGCCCCGCTGTTCGACATCACGCGCGACGGCGCGAAAGTGCCTTACACGGGCGCCATGATCAAGCGCGGCAAGCCGACCCAGGCCGACTACTACCTGCTCAAACCGGGCGCTACGCACACGGTGAAAGTGGAGCTCTCGTCGCTGTACGACCTGAGCGTCAGCGGCGACTACGCGATCAAGTACCGCACCACCTCGCCGGACCTGTTTCTGGCCAAGGCAAATAACGGCATCGGCGAGCTGCAGTCGGAAGCGGCCCAGGTCTATATCGAAGGCCGCCTGCCGCGCGGCTCGAACTCGCCGATCATGGAAGCGCTCAAGCGCCCTGGCGGCGACGGCAGCCCGGCGCCTGCCGGCCTGAGCTACGCCTCGTGCACCGCCTCGCAGCAGACCACGATCGCCTCGGCGATCTCGGCCGCCAAGACCATGTCGAACGGCTCGGTCAGCTACATGGCGAACGCCACCATGGGTCCGCGCTACACGAAGTGGTTCGGCACCGCGACGGCCACCCGCCAGGCGACCGTCAAGACGAACTTTGCGGCCATCAAGGATGCGTTCGACAACAAGTCGGTCGTGGTCGATTGCGGCTGCAACCAGAACTACTACGCCTACGTGTACCCGACCCAGCCGTACCGCATCTACGTCTGCAAGGCCTTCTGGACGGCGCCGATGACCGGCACCGATTCGAAAGGCGGCACCCTGGTGCATGAGATGAGCCACTTCAACGCCGTCGCCGGCACCGACGACAACGTGTATGGCCAGGCCGGCGCCGCCAGCCTCGCGATCAGCGATCCGAACAAGGCCGTGCAGAACGCGGACTCGCACGAGTATTTCGCCGAAAACACCCCGGCATTGAATTAAAAAACGAAGCCCGGCCGGCAGGTCTCGCCTGCCGGCCGGGCTTTTTCATTCCTTGATTCCTTATTTCGCGCTGTAGATGAACGACACCGGCCTGGCCGGAAACTCCACCGGCTTGTCGAGTTGCCTGATATCGGCCAGCACCGGACCGGCATAGCCGATGTGGTAGTTGTGGCGGCCTTTCACGAACGCATAAGTGTTCGTGATGTCGATCGTATTCATCAGCATCTTGCCGGGCTCGAGCGCCTGGTAGTCCGCGCTGGTGAGCGCGGCGCGCTTGACCATCTTCCCCGTATATTGCACCGGCTTGCCGCCGGCATCGCGCACGTCGAAGCGGGCGCCCGTCAATTCATCCGCCGCCGCCAATTCGCGCGGAATCCAGACCGTGGTCTTGCCCTGGTTGGTGAACGTCAGTGCCACCAGCACCTTGCCGGGCGGCGTTTCGATATCGATGCTGTGTTTTACGCTCACGGTCGGATCTCCGGCAGCGCCCGCAAGAAGGGGCAGGGAGCTCGCCGCGCCCAGGGCGGCCAGCAAGAATGGTCTGCGCAGCATGGTCAGCTCCGTATGGTTGTGTCACCCATTGTGCGGGCGGCGCGGCGAAAATCCAAGGGGGTGAGGAGAGTCGAAACGGTTGCGCACCGTAGAGCCCACGCGTTTCGCACCGTCACACATTCGGAAATGTGAAACATTATTTCACCAGCTCAGCCGAAATGAAATTTTATTTCACAGGCAACGCCGCCAGGATCGTCACCGCCACCCTTCGATTGCGCGCCCTGCCCGCCTCATCGCTGTTCGGCGCCAGCGGCAGGTTCGCCGCATGGCCAAGCGCCGTCAGGCGCCCGGCCGCCACCCCGCTGTCGATGAACAGCCGCACCACGCTGCTCGCGCGCACGCTCGACAATTCCCAGTTCGATGCAAACAAGGGATTGGCAATCGGCAGGTTGTCGGTATGCCCTTCGACCTGGATCGCATGCGGATCGTTTTTCAACAAGGATGCAACCGTGCCCAGCGTCGTGCGCGCCTCGCCGCCGAGCGCTGCCTGGCCTTCCTCGAACAGGACCTTCGCATTGATCTCGACCGTGACGCCGCGCCCGGTCTGGGTCACGCGCACCTGCCCACTTTTCACCAGCGGCGCCAGCGAGGCCTTCAGTTCGCGCGCCAGGATATTCAGGCGTTCGCGTTCGCGTCGCTGCGCCTCGGCGCGCTTGCGGGCGATCAGGTTCGTCAGGGGAAGTTGTTCGATGGTGCTGCTGGCCTGGGGCGCCTCGGGCCGGCCGCCGAAGGCGTCGCCGAGTGCGTCCGACAGCACCCTGTATTTGCCGATATTAACGACCGAAATGGCGTACATCACGACAAAAAAGGCGAACAGCAGCGTAATGAAATCGGCGTAGGAAATCAGCCAGCGGTCGTGGTGTTCGCTTGATTCGTCGTAGCGTTTCCTCGCCATGTCAGCGCTTCGCCAGCAGGCTCGCCACGCGCTCCTCGACCACGCGCGTATGGTTGCCGCTGGCCAGGTCGTGGAACACCTCGAGAAGGATTTCGTACTGCGCGACCTGGTCCGACACGATCGCCTTCAGTTTGTTCCCGACCGGCAGGAAGAACAGGTTCGCCAGCCCGACGCCATACACGGTCGACACAAACGCCACCGCAATGCCCGACCCCAGGCGCGACGGATCCGACAGGTTTTCCATCACGTGGATCAGGCCCAGCACCGCGCCCACGATGCCGATCGTCGGCGAATAGCCGGCGGCCGCTTCCCAGACGCGCGCGGCCTGGCGCTCGGAAAATTCGATGGCGGTCACTTCGGTTTCCAGCAGGTTGCGGATCTTGTCGGGCGTGATGCCGTCGACCACCAGGCGCAGGCCCTTCTGGATGAACAGGTCCTTCGTGCCCATGTACTGCTCGAGCGACAACAAACCGTCGCGCCGGGCCGTGTGGCTCCACAGCGTAATCTCGCGCGAGAGCGGCTGGCGCCTGTCTTTGGGCGGGAAAAACACCCAGCGCAGCATGCGCATGCCGCGCCTGAACGTGCGCGCTTCCGACTGCAGCAGCACGGCGCCGAAGGTGCCGACCACGACAATGGCGAAGGCCGCCGGCTGGATCAGGGATGCGAAACGTCCCCCGTCGAGCGTATGCCCGACGATGAGACCGGCCACGGCCAGCGCCAGGCCGATCAGGCTGGCGAAGTCCACAGCTTTTCCTTGAGCGAAGCGCGCAGGCGGGCCACCGCTTGCGTATGCAATTGCGAGACGCGCGACTCGGACACGCCGAGCACCGCACCGATTTCCTTCAGGTTCAGTTCTTCTTCGTAATACAGGCCCATCAGGATCTTCTCGCGCGGCGGCAAGGAATCGATCGCTTCGATCACGGCCGAGCGGAAGTCGGTGTCGAGCAGCGCGCGCAGCGGGTCGTCGTCGTCCACCGCATAGCGGTCGAGGAAACTGTCGTTGCCGTCTTCATCGTGGAAGTCTTCGTAATAGACCAGCTGGTGGCCGCCGCCTTCGAACAGCATTTCCTGGTAGTCCGAGAGCGATACGTCGAGCGACTTGGCCACCTCGAGTTCGCTCGGCGGACGGCCCAGCTGCTGCTGCAGCTTCGTCATTGCCGTCTCGACCTTCTTCATGGTCGAGCGCGTGCTGCGCGGCATCCAGTCGTTGCTGCGCAGCTCGTCGACCATGGCGCCGCGGATGCGCAGCACGGCATAGGTCTCGAACTGGGCGCCGTGGTTGTCTTCATAGCGGTTGATGGCGTCCAGCAGGCCCATCATGCCGGCCTGGATCAGGTCGTCCACCTCGACCGATGGCGGCAGCTTGGCCTTCATCTGGTGCGCCAGGCGCTTCACGAGCGGAGCGTGCTCGGTGAGCAAATGGTTCTTGTCCGCTTTCCCTTTGACGGTATACATGCTTGTGCTTTTTTTCTCAGGAACCAAAATGCGCGCCGCCGCTCTGGCGCTCGAACCGGGTCAGGCGTGGCAGCGCGAAGCGTCCGGCCAGCTCGCGGAAGGCCACCGAGGCCCCGGCCAGCGGGAAGGCATCGACCACCGAGCGCCCGAGGCGCGCCGCGCGCTGCAGGCATTCATCGGCCGGCACCGAGCCCATCGAACTCAACGTTACCGCAAGGTAACGACTTGCTGCTGCCGACATATTATCGTAAACCACTTTCGCCTCGGCCTCGGAGGCGCCCGTGACCAGGATGCCGAACGGACGGCGCCCGAATTCCTGCGCCAGGCGCTTGATCAGCCCGTAGGCGTTGGTGATCGAAGTAGCGCTGGTCGAGACCTGAATCACGATTTCGGAATCGGCCAGCAGCGGCACGGCAAAGCCGCCTTCGCGGTTCAGTTCGCCATCGACGATGACGATGCCGCCCTGCTTTTTCACCAGCACGTCGAATGCTTTGGATAAACGTCGTGCCTCGTCGCTGCCCGTTGCCGGTGCATGGCCGTCGCGCGCCAGCAGCGCGACACTGAAACCTTGCGGTGCCACCTGCACCACCTGGTTGAGCGCGCATTCCTGGCGCGCCACCTGCAGCAGGCTGACGTGGCGTTCCATCTCGAGGCGGCGGGCGACGCCGTAATCGCGCTGGCAAGCGTCGACGATCAGCACTTCGTTGCCGGCTTGCGCCAGCGAGGCGCCCAGGTTGACCAGCATCGCGCCCTTGTCGTCGCTCGGGGTGGCGGAAAGAAAGGTAACAATGCGCGGCTTGGGGCCGGCCAGCATCCGGCGCAGGCCTTCGGCCTGGTCAAAGTCGAAACTAGCCAAAACGCACCTCGCGCAGGCTCTCGTCCTTGTGCAGGTTGCCAGTGCCGGCCATCATCAGCGGCAGGTCGGCTTCGTCCAACTGATTCGCGGCGTCGCGGCAGCTGCGGAAAGCGCGGTCGACCAGCATCGCGCGGTCCGCCAGGTGCAGGTCTTCCGGCACGCGCTGGCCGTTCGAGATGTAGTGCAAATTCAGTTTTTGCCGGATCACCACGTCGAGCACGTTGCCGATCGAGGCTGCTTCGTCGAGCTTGGTCATGATGCAGCCGTGCAGGCCGCTGCCCTGGTAGGCGCGCACGACTTCGGCCAGGGTTTCGTTGGTGGACGTGGCGTTCAGGCACAGCAGGCGCTTCACGTCGGCGCCCGAACCCTGCAACATGGCGACTTGTTCCGTCACCATCTGGTCGCGCTGCGACATGCCGATGGTGTCAATGAGAACGGTGTGCTTGTTCTTGAGCTCTTTCAATGCAATGCGCAGGTCGGCTTCGTCCTTCACCGAGTGCACCATCACGCCCAGGATCTTGCCGTAGATGCGCAGCTGCTCGTGGCCGCCGATACGGTAGGCGTCGGTGGTGATCAGGGCCAGCTTTTCCGGGCCGTGGCGCATCACGCAGCGCGCGGCCAGCTTGGCGGTGGTGGTGGTCTTGCCGACGCCGGTCGGGCCGACCAGGGCAAACACGCCGCCCTTGTCGAGCAGCGTGTCTTCGTCGGCCATCGTGGTGAGGTTACGCGCCAGCACGGTCTTGATCCAGCGCATCGCCTCGGTGGCGTCCTTGTTGGCCGGCATCTTGTCGATCAGGTAGCGCGACAGCGAGGCGGAAAAGCCGGCGGCCAGCATCTCGCGCAGCACGACGGCCTTTTGCGGCTCGCGCTGCTGGGTGCCGCCCCAGGACAGCTCGGCCAGTTGCGACTCCATCATGCCGCGCATGGCGCGCAGTTCGGTCATCATGCCGCTCATCTCTTGCGCGGCCGATTCTTTCGCCTGGGCGATCGCGGCCGACATCATCGAGGTCATCGCGCTCATGTCGAAGGCGGGTTCCGGCTGGGCGGCGCGGCGGTTGGCGTAGCTGTGTTCGGCGGCGAATTCGGTGTCTTGCGGGGCGGCGGCGCGGCGGCGCGGCATGGCTGGCTCGGCGGTAAAGTCCGCTTCCTGCTGGACGGCGCGGCGGCTGGCGTAGATCTGTTCAGGGGTAGCGGCGGCGGGTGCGGCGCTGCGGCGGTTCACAAAACTTTGTGGTTCCGGGTCGAAAGCATTCAAGTCCAGGCGCGGCTGCGGCTGGGCCATGTCGGTGCCGGGCGCAGGCGCGGACAGCGAGGCGACGTCGTCGTTGTCCAGCGCCAGGATTTCGACGACGCCATCGACGGGACGGTTCGAGAGGATGACGGCATCGGGACCGAGCGCATCGCGCACCTTGCGCAAGGCTTCCCGGGATGTTGCCGCTGTAAATTTCTTCACATTCATCTTATTCTCCGCACTGCTTGTTCGATTGATACCGGCACGCACGCAGCCGGTCTATGGCAGTGATTATTGACGATGCCGTGGAGCAAGCATCCGGGGAAAAGGATGGGGAAAGTGGGCTAATTCGATTTAGACAGGAGGATGAGGGGGAAACAGATGCTGTGATCCGGGCTGTGGCGGGCGATGCTTTCTCGGCGCGCACCTGCAGCGCGCCGCGTGTCTGGCACGGTTGACATGGTTGACGCTTGTAACGCTAGGTGTACACTATGGGCTTGAATCGGAGGAACAGGCCATGAGCTTCTCAGGCAACAGGACTCAGGACAAACGCAGCACCGCGCGCGTCGCCGCGAAAGGGACGCCCGGTGCGCCGTCGGGCACGGCCGGCAAGACGAAGGCACGCGCCGGCGAAAAGATCCTCACGGACACCCTCGCACAGGGCCGTATGCACGTAGCGAAGGCTGGCCTTGCCGGCAGCGTCGTTACCTCCGTCACGGTGCGGCGCGGGGCGCGCCCCTCCGCACGGGCGGCGGGCGCCGTCGAAGCCCGCACAACGAGCTATACCGCCGCGTTCGCCGACCTGGGCGAAGGATACGCACTCGTCAAGCTGCTACCTCCTGCGACATCCGCCACGGAGACCGTAACGCCCGCCGAGCCGAAACCGATTTCGGTCAGGACGATACGGCGGCTGCTGCGCAATCTGGCAGACCGCGCTACCCCGTCCGGTGAGGCCGGCGCAACAGACCAAGCCGACAACGACGCCTTCATGGCCAACCTACAACAAGAGGCGATGCGTTCGCGCGCGCGTCTGCGCGACGAGGGCAAGCTTCTGGAATCCGCCGACATCTGCGACCGGCTGCATGTGACGCGCCAAGCCTTGAGCAAGGCCGTGGCCGAGCAACGGCTGTTTTCGCTCGACGGTCCCGCGGGGCGCAAGCTCTATCCTGCATTCTATAGCGATGCCAAGCTGCCCAAGCGCGATTTCGAACGCGTGGCGCAAACGCTTGGCCAGCTGCCGGGCGCGACCAAGTGGCAATTCTTTACGACGCCCGCCAGCTCGCTTGGTGGAAAAACGCCCGTCGAAGCGCTCTCGAAAGGCAAGTTCGACGATGTTCTGCGCGCTGCCGGCGGATTCCTGGAGCGCGAACTTGGGGACTAAGACCCTCCCTGCTCCACCATCGATCCTGTCCACCGAACGCTTTCGCGCTAGCTACCTGGACCCCAGCCGGCTCGTTCGGATTTCTTCGTACAGCGGCGGCGAGCCATTTTTCGGCGTGAGCGGCTTCAACCGTTTCGACGCCCCGGGAGCGCTAGCGGGCAATGCGGAATTCGGTGCCTGCTACCTCGGGCAATCCCTGAAGGTTGCGATAGCGGAGTCCGTGCTGCACGACGCCGAACCCGTGGACGGCCGCTACCTGGTCGCCCCCGATAGCCTGCTGTCCCGCTATGCCTGGCGTTTCAGCGGCACGAACCTGAAACTGCTGGCGCTGCATGGCACTCTGCTCAAACGGCTCGGCGGCACCGCCGAATTGTCCGGCACCAGCGACTACATGCTGACCCAGAGCTGGGCCGGCGCCGTGTTCAGCAATCCGGCCCGCTATGACGGCTTCAGCTACATGTCGCGCCATGTCAACTCCGGCAAGGCCATTGTGCTGTTCGACCGCGCAAAGTCCAAGCTCATTGCGGGGAGGCCGATTCCCCTGTTGAACGTCCCCGGCTTTGCTGCGGCCGCTCGCTCGCTCGGAATCCATGGCGGCGGTCCATGATCCGTGGCGCTGCTCGCATACAGCGCCCCCCTACTCGAACGTTTCGACCATGCGCAGAGGCGGCGCGTTCGCATCCTTCTCCGCCAGTTGCGGCACGAAGTCGATCGGCCAGTCGATGCCGATGGCCGGATCGTTCCACTGCAGCGTGCGCTCGAAGGCGGGATGCCAGTAATCGGTCGTCTTGTACAGGCATTGCGCGCGCCCGCCGAGGACCACGAAGCCGTGGGCGAAGCCGGGCGGAATCCACATCTGGCGCCCGTTGCCGGCGCTGAGCACCTCGCCCACCCACTGCCCGAAGGTCGGCGAGGCGCGGCGCAGGTCGACGGCGACGTCGAACACGCTGCCTTCGATCACGCGGATCAGTTTGCCCTGCGGATGCTTGAGCTGGTAATGCAGGCCGCGCAGCACGCCGGCTTGCGACAGGCTGTGGTTGTCCTGGACGAAGGGAGTATCGATCCCGGTCGCCGCGGCGAAGTCGCGCGCGTTGAAGCTTTCCATGAAGAAGCCGCGGGCATCCTCGAAGGCGCGGGGAACCAGTAGCAGCACGTCCGGGATGGCGGTTGGGGCAATGCTCAGTTGCATGGACGGCTCACTTCAGAATATTGAGCAGGTAACGGCCGTAGCCGTTCATGGCCAGGGGCGCAGCGAGCGCCTCCAGGGCGGCGGCATCGATCCAGCCTTGGCGATAGGCAATCTCTTCAGGGCAGGCAACCTGCAGGCCCTGGCGCTTTTGCAAGGTGGCGATGAAGCTGGCCGCTTCCAGCAGGCTGTCGTGGGTGCCGGTGTCGAGCCAGGCATAGCCGCGGCCCATGATCTCCACCGCCAGGCGGCCAAGCTCGAGGTAGCGCCGGTTCAGGTCGGTAATCTCGAACTCGCCGCGCGCCGAGGGGCGCAATTCGGCCGCCAGGTCGCAGGCCTGGTTGTCGTAAAAGTACAGCCCGGTGACGGCATAGTCCGATTTTGGCAGCGTGGGCTTTTCGTCGATGCTCACGGCACGCTTCTCCTGATCGAACGCGACCACGCCGTAGCGCTCCGGGTGGCTCACATGGCAGGCAAAGATGGTGGCGCCGGTGCGCGCGTCGGCGGCCGCGAGCAGTTTGGCCAGGTCGTGTCCATGGAAGATGTTGTCGCCCAATATCAGCGCACTCGGCGCCCCGTCAAGGAATTCCCTGCCGATCACCAAAGCCTGTGCGACGCCGTCGGGACTGGGCTGTTCGGCATAACGGATGTCCATGCCCCAGCGGCTGCCGTCCCCCAGCAAGTGCGCAAACAGCGGCAGGTCGTGCGGGGTACTGATGACCAGTACCTCGCGAATGCCGCTCAACATCAGGACGCTGAGCGGGTAATAAATCATCGGCTTGTCGTAGACCGGCATCAGCTGCTTGCTCACGGCGTGGGTCACCGGATACAGGCGCGTCCCGCTTCCGCCCGCCAGGACAATGCCCTTGCGCTTCATTGAAGACATGGTTCGCTTTCAAAAATCTGTTGCAGCACGTGCCGGACACCCTCTTCCCACGGCGGCAGGCACAGCGCGAAGGTCGCGCAAAAGCGTGTCGTGTCGAGGCGCGAACTGCGCGGGCGCCGGGCCGGGGTCGGATAGGCCTGCGTGGCGATCGGCACGATCGCCTGCGGGCCTGCCGTCAAGGGTATTCCGGCCGCCTCGGCTGCGCGCAGCACGAAGCGCGCATAGTCGAACCAGGTCGTGCTGCCGGCCGCGGCCACATGGTAGGTGCCGAAGGCCATCGCAGGCGATTGCTGGTACTGGCGCAGCAGGTGGGCGCAGAGGTCGGCCAGCAGCGCGGCCGAGGTCGGCGCGCCGACCTGGTCGGCCACGATCCCGAACGCATCGCGCTCCCGCGCCAGGCGCAGCACTGTCCTGGCAAAGTTGCCTCCGTGTGCGCCCAGCACCCAGCTCGTGCGCAGGATCAGGTGGCGCGCGCAGGCGCCGGCCAGGGCGCGTTCGCCCTCCAGTTTGCTGAGCCCGTAGACATTGCACGGTTGCGGCAGGTCGCGCTCAGTGTAGGGCCGGTCCTGCTCCCCGCTGAAGACGTAGTCGGTCGAAAAATGCAGCACCAGCGCGTCGAGGCGCGCGGCTTCCTCGCCGAGGATGCGCAGCGCCCCGGCATTGACGGCGAACGCCGCTTCGCGATCGGACTCCGCCTTGTCCACGGCCGTGTACGCCGCGGCGTTGACGATCACGTCCGGGCGCAGTTCGCGCACCAGGGCGCGCAAGGCGCCCTCGTCCGCCAGGTCGAGCTCGCTGCGGCCGAGTGCGGCCACAGGGCCGAGCGGCGCCAGCGCACGCTGCAGTTCGAAGCCGAGTTGCCCGTTTTTGCCTGTAAGAAGGATATTCATGCCGTAGCCAGACTATGCGAGGCGCAACTGCCGGTAGCTGCCGTCGGCGACCGTGTCCACCCACGCGCGGTTGTCCAAATACCATTGCACCGTCTTGCGCAGGCCGCTATCGAAACTTTCCGCCGGCCGCCACCCCGTGGCGCCCGCCAGTTTGCCGGCATTCACGGCGTAGCGCCGGTCGTGCCCCGGCCGGTCCGCCACGAAGCGGATTTGCCCACGATACGACAATCCATCGGCGCGCGGGTGGCGTGCGTCGAGCACAGCGCAGAGCGCCTCGACCACATCCAGGTTGGTGCGCTCGTTGCCACCCCCGATATTGTAGACCTCCCCCACCGTCCCCGCCTCCAGCACGCAGCGAAAGGCCTCGCAGTGGTCTTTCACATACAGCCAGTCGCGTACCTGCCGGCCGTCTCCATAGATGGGCAATGCCTCGCCCGCCAGGGCGCACTCGATGCACAAGGGGATCAGCTTTTCCGGAAACTGGAAGGGCCCGTAATTGTTCGAACAATTGGTCGTCAGGACCGGCAGTCCATAGGTGGCGTGATAGGCCCGCACCAGGTGGTCGCTTGCCGCCTTGCTGGCGGAATAGGGGCTGTTCGGTGCATAGCGGTTCGACTCCGTAAATGCCGGGTCGTCCGCCGACAGCGAACCATACACTTCGTCGGTCGAAATGTGCAGGAATCGGAAGCGTTCGCGCTCTGCGGCGCTTGAAGCTGCATGATGGGCGCGCGCGGCCTCCAGTAACTGGAAGGTGCCGACGACATTGGTCTGGATGAATTCGCCCGGCCCGCCGATGCTGCGGTCGACATGGCTTTCGGCGGCAAAATGGACGATGGCGCGCGGCCGGTGGCGCTGCAGGAGATCGGCGACGAGGGCGCGGTCGGCGATATCGCCGTGGACGAACCGATGCTCAGGCCGGCCCGCGAGCGCAGCCAGGTTGCCGAGGTTGCCCGCATAGGTCAGCTTGTCGAGGTTCAGGACTGGCTCGCGCGATTGCGCCAGCCAGTCGAGCAGAAAATTTGCGCCGATGAATCCTGCCCCGCCTGTTACCAAAATCATCTACTACTCCATCAGCGCTGCCACCCGACAGCCAACCCGGAGTATAAAGGACTCGGTTCAACGCAAGGACCGTGATGCTTACCCCGCCCCCACCAGGCTGGTCACGCGAATCGTCTTTGTTTCCGGAATCTCCGAATGCGACAGCACCTTCAATTGCGGCAGCGCCCGGCGCAGGAAGCGCGAGAGCAGCACGCGCAGCGGGCCCGGCACCAGCAGCACCGGCGTGTGCCCCATCGCCTCCTGCTGCTGCGCGGCGTTGTGCGCCTGCTGGGCGATGGTGTCGGCCAGGCCCGGCTCGATGCCGGTACCATCGCCGCCCGCGCCCAGCGCTTGCATCAGCAGGCGTTCGAGGCGGTTATCCAGGGTCATCACCGACAGTTCATTCGTACCCGGGAACAGCTGCTGCACGATTGCCCGGCCCAGCGAAATGCGCACCAGCGCCGTCAGGTCGCCCGGGTCCTGGGTGCCGTTCGAATGCTCGGACAGGGTCTCGATGATGGTGCGCATGTCGCGGATGTGCACGCCTTCGATCAGGAGGTTCTGCAGCACCTTCTGCAGCGTTGCCAGCGACACCACTTTCGGCACCAGGTCTTCGACCAGCTTCGGCGTTTCCTTGCCCAGATGATCGAGCAAGGCCTGCACTTCCATGCGGCCCAGCAGTTCCGACGCATGCGTCGTAATCAGGTGGTTCAGGTGGGTCGCGACCACGGTGCCGGCGTCGACCACCGTATAGCCCAGGTTCTGCGCTTCGTCGCGCATGCTTGATTCGATCCAGACAGCCGGCAGGCCGAAGGCCGGATCGGTCGTGGCCTGGCCCGGCAGCGTGCCGCTCGCCATGCCCGGATTGATCGCCAGGAACTGGCCGTTGATCGCTTCGCCGGTGCCCACTTCCACGCCTTTCAGCGTGATGCGATAGGCCGAGGGTTTCAGTTCCAGGTTGTCGCGGATGTGCACGGGGGGCGCCAGGAAGCCGACTTCCTGGGCGAATTTCTTGCGGATGCCCTTGATGCGCTTGAGCAGCTCGCCGCCCTGCGCCTTGTCGACCAGGGGAATCAGGCGGTAGCCCACTTCGAGGCCCAGCGTATCGACCGGCATGATGTCCTGCCAGGTCGCTTCTTCGGTCTCGGTCGCACCCGCGCGCTCGGCGCCGGAGGCCGCTTCGTTCGCTGCCGCTTCGGCTTCGCGTTCCGGGGCATTGCGGGCACGCTTGGCCAGCAGGTAGCCGCTGCCGCCCAGCACCGCGCCCAGCAGCAGGAAGACCAGGTTCGGCATGCCCGGGATCAGGCCCATGCCGGCGATGATGCCGCCGGTGATGTACAGCACTTCGGGTTTCGCGAACAGCTGGCCGATCATCTGGCCGCCGATGTCCTGGTCGTTGGCCACGCGCGAGACGACCATACCGGCCGCGATCGAGATGATGAGCGATGGAATCTGCGCCACCAGGCCGTCACCGATGGCCAGCAAGGTGTAGGTCTTGGCGGCGTCGCCGATGGCCATGTCGTGCTGCACCACGCCGACGATCAGGCCGCCGATGACGTTGATCAGCGTGACCATGATGCCGGCCACGGCGTCGCCCTTGACGTACTTCGAGGCGCCGTCCATGGCGCCGTAGAATTCGGCCTCCTGCGACACCTCGGTGCGGCGCTTGCGCGCTTCCGGCTCGGTGATCATGCCGGCGTTCAGGTCGGCGTCGATCGCCATCTGCTTGCCGGGCATCGCGTCGAGGGCGAAGCGCGCGCCGACTTCGGCGATACGGCCCGCACCCTTGGTGACGACGGTAAAGTTAATAATCGTGAGGATGACGAAGACGACGATACCAACCGTGTAATTGCCGCCAATCAGGAAGTGGCCGAAGGCTTCGATCACTTTACCGGCCGCCGCGCCGCCGGTGTGGCCTTCGGTCAGGACGATACGGGTCGACGCGACGTTGAGCGCCAGGCGCAGCATGGTCGACACCAGCAGGATCGCCGGGAAGGCCATGAAGTCGAGCGGCTTGACCGTATACAGCGCGGTCAGCAACACGATCACCGACAGGGCAATGTTAAAGCTGAAGAACAGGTCGAGGACGAAGGCCGGCAGCGGCAAAATCATCATCGCCAGCAGCAGGATGATCAGGATCGGCGCGGCCAGGGAATTGCCCTTGGCGCCAATCGCATTCACCCAGCCCGGCATTCTCAAACTATTCATCAGACAGCTCCGTTATTCGTGTCGGGTTTTACTTGGGACGCCGGGTTCAGCGGGTCCATCTCGGGCGGCACCGGCAGCCTGGTCGGGCGATCCGGATACTGGCCACCGGCCTTGCTGTAATTGCGCAGCTGGAAGACGTAGGCCAGTACTTCGGCTACCGCCGAGTACAGCTTTTCCGGGATCTCGTCGTCGATGTCCGTGTGTTTGTAGAGGGCACGGGCCAGGGCCGGGGCTTCGAGCAGCGCGACATTGTTGGCGCGCGCCAGTTCGCGGATCTTCGCCGCCACCTCGTCGGCGCCCTTGGCAACCACGCGCGGCGCGCCGCCCTGCCCATCCGTGTACTTCAGCGCCACCGCATAGTGGGTCGGGTTGGTCACCACGACGTCGGCAGTGGGCACATTCTGCATCATGCGGTTGCGCGCCATTTGCAGCTGCATCTGGCGAATCTTCCCCTTGATCTGGGGATTGCCGTCCGATTCCTTCGATTCCTGGATCATTTCCTGGCGCGTCATCTTCAGCTTGTTGTTGTAGTGCCAAATCTGCCAGGGCGCGTCGATCAAAGCCACCACGCCCAGCGAACCGACGATGAAGAGAAAGGCGTGCGCCATCAGGTCGGCCACGTGGCCGGTGCCGGCGCCGAGCGGCTCGACGGCCAGGCCAAGTACGGCTTCCTTCTGGCTCATGACGACGATCCAGGCAACGGCGCCGACCAGCACCGTCTTGGCGATCGCCTTGAGCAGCTCGATCAGCGCGTTGGTGGAAAACATGTTGCCGAGACCGCTGATTGGGTTCAGCTTCCCGAAGTTCGGCATGAAGGCTTTGGAGCTGAAATTGAAGCCGCCGATCAGCAGCGGCGCGGCCAGTGCGACGAGCATGATGGCCAGCGCCAGCGGCAGGCAGGCCAGCATCACTCCGCCGACGTCGTTGCCGACGCGCTCGAGCAGGACAGTCGGGTTGTAGACCTGTTCGCGGCTGAGGGTCAGGCCCGAGGCCACCGCATCGGCCAGGCGGCCGGCCAGGGTGTCGCCGGTGATCCAGTGGCCGGCGCCGGCGGTCATCAAGACGGCAAAGGTAGCGAGCTCGCGCGAACGCGGCACGTCGCCGTCTTCGCGCGCCTTTTCCAGTCTTCTGGGGGATGCGTCTTCTGTCTTTTCCGCGTCGCTATCGCCT
This sequence comes from Massilia sp., assembly GCA_031398335.1. GTDB lineage: Bacteria > Pseudomonadota > Gammaproteobacteria > Burkholderiales > Burkholderiaceae_D > Telluria. The sequence continues at coordinate 1,866 of JANNNC010000069.1, read as the reverse complement.
GCCATCGTGTGCTCTCGAGATCCTCAGCGCCGGAAGGAATTCCGGCTGAAGGACATCATTATCCATGGAGTTGCCCTATGGCTATATGGCAAGCAGCAGGACAAAACCCCGTCTGTTCGCCGCCAGGCAAAGCGATGCTATTTATGACAACATGATAAAAATATTAAAATGCCATCAGGTTTCAAACGTGTGTAAATTTGATTGGCGTATGATTGGTCAGACAGATTCATATGTAAGAATTGATAAACCTCAAATTCTCAACAAATGTAACGAAGGCGTCATATGTCATGCTAGACTCAACCAATCAGGAGTCGTTCATGACAAACCTGAAAGGCGACTATGAAACTGAGAATACCCAAACGTCCGTTGCAAGCCCCTACACCGGGTGTCGCTGCTGTTTCGCACTATTGCGAACGCATTGATCGCATCCTTCCCCTCTTGCGTACGCTCCTGCTGATTGCAGGCGTGCTTGCGGCCGCACTCAAGGCGGGAATGGTTGCCGATTACCTGTTTGGCGGCGGGCTGCTGCTGCATTGGGCGATCTGGTTCCAACGCTGGTGGACTGGCGACTGGCGCCGCTGAACAGTATCGGCGAATATCCAAATAAAAAAGAGCCGCGTCGATTTGATCGACGCGGCTCTTTTTACTTGATCCGGCGTTTTCCTTGCGTGCTTTTGGAACCAGTCAGCTGGCCATGCTGGCGTCATCGACCGCGTCGATGGTGGCCAGTCTTGGTTGCCGCACACGCGCGCTCCAACGGCCCCGCACGACGCGGCCGTAGGCGGCAACGTACAGCGCCAGCTGGATGGCGACCAGCACGATTGCGCTCGACACACTGCCGCCCAGGAACACACTACCGCCAATGCACAGCGCAACTACCGGGCTGATGAACCATACGACACCGGCGTTGCGCTTCCACGAACGCGCAGGGTCGCGGCGCACATGCTTGTACACGACGCGGCGGAAGACCAGCGTATGCAGGTGCAAGGCATCCGGGGCGCCAGGGCTCACGTTCTGGATGAAGCGGCGGCGGTAGATACTGAACAGCACTTCGATAATCGGGTAAGCACAGACACCGAGCACTTGCCAGGCGTTGATTTCGGCATGGCGGGTCAACAGCAGCACGGCCATCTCGGCAACCCAGAAACCCAGGAAATAGGCGCCGCCGTCGCCCAGGAACAGCTTGCCGGCCGGGTAGTTCAACAGGAAAAAGCCCGCCGCGGCGCCTGCGCTCAAGGCGGCCAGGGTCATGACAAAACCGTCGTCGTATTGCCAGGCAATGGCGCCCAGGCCGGCCGACATCAGGATGATCGTGCTGCTCGAAAGACCGTTGAAACCGTCGATGATATTCACGGCATTGGCCGCGCCCGCGACCACGACTGCGGTGACGACGATGGCGACCGGTGCATACACCAGCAGGCTGTCGAGACCCCAGATATTCAGGTCGCCAAGCGTCGCGCCCAGCAAGGCACTGGCCAGCACCGAACTGGCGACCGTGGCAGCCAGGCGCATGCGCACCGACACTTTTTTGGTGAAGTCTTCGACGACGCCGGCGACAAATGCGGGCATGCTCGCACAAAGGAGCAGCATAATCAGGTTCAACTGCGTTGCATCCAGTTGACCAGGAAAGGCATACATGAAGACGCCAATGCCGCACAGCAGGCCTGCCATCACACCGAGGCCGCCGATGCGTGGAACAGCAGTCGTATGCACTTTTTGTACGCTACCCAGGTCGTGATCGTGCGTCAGCTTTCCATGCCAGCGCTGCGAGCCGACGATTGCAGCGTTAAATGCGAAGCTGGTGCCGGCGGTGAGCAAACCGATTTGTAATACTTTTTCAAAAAGCATTCTTCTTTACATCCTTAT
>JANNNC010000038.1:0-33587 GCA_031398335.1 Massilia sp. | reverse complement strand
ACCTTGCCTATGGCGAGGCGGTGCGCAAGGCGCGCCTGCACTTCTCACTTGGATTCACGTTCTGATGGACGATCACACCACCACCACTCCCACCCCGGCCAAGTCGCCCGCGCCGAAAGCGCGGCGCTGGCCGCGCCGCGTCGCCATCGGCCTGGTCGCCACCGGCGTTGTCGTCGGGGGCGCGCTCTGGTACCTGGGCCGCGAAACGACGCTGCAGATGATCGCCGAGCGGGTCAGCCGTTCGACCGGCGGCAAGCTGACCATGACCGGCATCCGCGGCTCGATCTATGGCGCCATGCACATCGACCGCATCGTCTGGCGCACCGACACGCAGCTGGCGGTCGCCACCAACATCGACCTCGAATGGTCGCCGCGCCAGCTGCTCTCCAAAGGCATCGAGGTCAACAAGTTGCACGCGGCCGACCTGCGCATGGAAACGCTGAAGGAAACCGACGAGCCGACGGTGATGCCAGCCTCGCTCGCGCCCCCTTTCCGCATCATGCTCGACGATGCGCGACTGACCAAAGCCACCTTCGTGAACAAGGGTGCGGCCACGGAAATCACCAACGTGCGCATGCGCCTGCATGGCGACAAGGTGGAATGGCAGCTGCGCGACGCAGTCGCCAGCACGCCCTGGGGCAAGGTCGCGGTCGACGGCAAGATCGGCGCCAGCCGTCCCTTCAAACTGGACGCGAATGCCAGCCTGTCGCAGGCCAAGGTGGGCCCGGGCGCCACGCCCGCAGCGTTAAAACTGCGCGCCGGCGGCGACCTCAATCTCACGACCCTGAACGCGACCGGCAACGCCGGCCGCGCCGGTGGCGAAGCGCGCATGACGCTCTCGCCTTTCGCCCCGATCCCGCTGCGCACGATGGATTTGAATGCGCGCAATATCGATCCGGGCTTCTTCAATCCATCGCTGCCGACGGCCGACCTGACCTTGAACGTGGCGGCGAAACTCGACGACAAGCGCGCCATTTCCGGCAGCGTCAATTTGGTCAACGACGGCCCGGCCGGCACCATCGACCAGCATCGCCTGCCACTGCGCGCCTTCCGTGGCCAGCTGGGCGGCGACCTGACCGCCATGCGCATCGGCGACGTGCTCCTCGACTTCGGGCAAGCCGGCCGGTTTACGGGCAGCGGCAACGTCCAGCGCAACGAGAGTAAAAACGGGGACGAGCAAGGTCCGGGCACCGCCAACTTCGCGCTGCACACCGACCGCTTCGATTTGAAGGGCATCCACGGCAGCATGAAGCCGACCAAAATCGCCGGCGACATCGCGGTGGCCAACGTCGGCAATGTGCAATCCTTAGAGGTGCGCCTGGTCGAAAGCGGCCTGCGCCTGACGGCCAAGGCCAGGCTCGAGAACAACGAAGTCAACGTGTCCGAAGCGCGCCTCGCAGCCGGCAGCGGCACCGTCGCCTTGAGCGGCAACATGAAGCTGGGCGACGACAAGGCCTTCAAGGTCACGGCCAACGCCAGCCGCTTCAATCCGGCGGCGCTGGGCGACTATCCGCAGGCCGACATCAATGCCGTCGTCAACGCGGCCGGCGTGCTGGCCCCGGCCTGGAAAGTGAATACCGATTTCACGCTGCGTCCGAGCCGGCTGTTCGACCAGCCGCTGTCGGGCAAAGGCAAGCTGACGGCAGACGCGAAACACGTCACCGGCGTGAACGCGACGGTGGCCCTGGGCGAGAACACGGTCAAGCTCGATGGCGCGTTCGGCGCGCCCGGCGAGCGCATGGCCTGGCGCGTCGACGGGCGCAACCTGGCCACGCTCAAACGCGACCTGTATGGCGCCATCATCGCCAACGGCGTCGTCACCGGCACCATGGACAACCCGCGCACGACGTTCGTCGCCGACGCGAAAGGCCTGGGCTGGGTCGCGGCCCAGCGCAAAGCCAACACCAGCAACCTGCACGTGAGCGGCGAAGCCTGGCTCGCCGGCACGAAAGAAGCGCGCTACGTCGAAGCCAAGGGCAGCGGCAACATGGCGCGCTTCAATCCGGCCGCTTTCGGCAGCCCGCTGCCCGGTTCGATCAACGGCGCCTTCGACGCCAGCGGCCGTTCCGGCGCCGACTGGCGCGGTGCGCTGAACCTCAAGCTGGCGGAATCGACGCTGGCCAAGTCCCCTTTGTGGGGCCATGCGCGCCTGGCGGCCGACAAGCGCCACGTGTCCGGGGCCGACGTCGACCTGCATGTGGGCGCCAATGTACTGGCAGCCAAAGGCAGCTTCGGCGCCGGCGGCGACCGCCTCGACTGGCGCATCGATGCGCCGCAACTGGCGGCCCTCGGTCCTGACTACGCCGGCCTGCTGCGCGGCGCCGGCACCCTCAGCGGCACGATGGACACGCCGTCGCTGACGGCCAACCTGGAAGGCCAGAACCTGCGCTTGATGGGCACCCACAGCCTGAAGTCCTTGCGCGCGACGGCCAATCTCGGCGCGGGCCGCGGCGCCGCCGATCCCCTGGTGAGCGACATTCAGGTCGTCGAGTATGCCAACGGCGAGACCCGCATCGCGGCCGCCAGCCTGCAAACGACCGGTACCCGCGGCGCCCACACGCTGCGCGCCGCGGCGCGTGGCGAAGACTTCGACGCCTTGACGGAAGTACGCGGCGGCTGGAGCGGCAATGCCTGGGCCGGCACGCTGGCCGCCTTGCAGAACAAGGGCCGCTATGCGATGACCCTGGCCCAGCCGGTGCCGCTGCGTATCGGCGTGGCGCCCGGGGCCGGTGTCGCCGGACTGGCGAAACCCGAGTCGCTTGCCTTCAATGGCGCCGTGATCCGCCTGCCTGCGGGCACGGTACGCATCGATACGCTGACCAAGACCGGCGCGCGCTGGAACAGCCGCGGTGCGGCGGCCGGCGTGCCTTTGAGCTACCTCGGCCAGTTCTCGGAAGCGCTGCGCGAGAACGTGCAGGGTAACCTGACGCTCGGCGCCGACTGGGCGCTCGACCTGCGCAACGGCACCGGCGGCGCGCCTGCGCTGGCCGGCAATGTGCACCTGTTCCGCGAAGGCGGCGACGCCCTGGTCGGGGCGAATACCCCGGTAGCGCTCGGCCTGCGCACCTTCGATGTCCGCGCCGACGTGCAAGGCAGCTCGCTGCGCACCCAGCTGGTCCTCGACGGCACCCGCACCGGCACCGCGCGCGTCGACGGCACCGTCCAGATGATTGGCGGGCGCGTCAACCGCGACAGTCCGCTGCGCATGACGGCGAATGCCGACATGGCCTCGATCGCCTGGCTGGCGCCGTTTGCCGGCCAGCGCGACCTCGAACTCGACGGCAGCCTGAAGCTGGCGCTGACCGGCGCCGGTACCATCGGCACGCCATCCCTGAACGGCAGCGTGAACGGTGACGCGATCGCCGTGCGCTGGCCCGAGCAGGGCGTACGCCTGCAGGGCGGCCAGTTGCGCGCCCAGCTTGCGGGCGACCGCCTGGTGCTGCAGCGCCTCTACCTGCAAGGCATGTCGGGCAGCGCCACCGCCGACGGTTCGATCCGCTTCGGCGCGGGCGACCCGGCGATGCAGCTGAACCTGGTGGCCGACAAGCTCGAAGCTCTGTCGCGGCCGGACCGCACCGTCATCGTTTCGGGCAATGCCGCCCTGGTGCGCGACGCCAGCCGCTATTCGCTGGAAGGCCGCTTCAAGGCCGACCGCGCCCTGATCGAATTCGCGCCGCAAGGCCGGCCGACGATCTCGGACGACGTCATCGTGCTGGGCCGCGGCAAACCGATGCCACCGCAAAAGAAGGAAGCGGAAATGCCGCTGTCGATCGACCTGCGGGCAGACCTGGGCGACAACTTCCACCTGCGTGGCCTCGGTATCGACGCCATGCTCGAGGGTAGCGCCCGGGTGCGCATGGTCGGCAACGCCGCGCCGCGCGTGAACGGCTCGATCCGCGTGGCCAGCGGTAACTACGCCGCCTACGGCCAGAAGCTGGCGATCGAGCGCGGCGTCATCACCTTTGCCGGTCCGTACGACAACCCGGCCCTCGACGTCCTCGCCGTGCGCAAGCGCCCCGAGGGCGAGCAGCTGAGCGAGACGAACGTCGAAGCCGGCGTGCAGGTGCGCGGCACGGCCCGCGCGCCGCAGGCACGCCTGGTATCGACGCCGTCGGTGCCGGACAGCGAAAAGCTGTCCTGGCTGGTGCTGGGCCACGGCATGGAAGGCACGAGCGGCAACGAGAAGTACGTGCTGAGCGCCGCAGCCGGCGCCCTGCTGGGCGGCAAAGGCGGTACCGGCGGCATCCAGTCGAAGCTGGCCAATTCGCTCGGCGTCGACGAGCTGGGCATCGGCCAGGGCCGCAACGGCGAGGCCGAAGGGCTGGCCAATACCGTCGTCACGGTCGGCAAACGGATTTCCTCGCGTGCCTATGTCAGCTTCGAGCAGGGTGCGACGACGGCCTCGAGCCTGGTGCGCCTGCGCTACAAGCTGACACCGAAGTTTACCTTGCAGTTCCAGGCGGGGACGAATACGGCCTTGGATGTCCTGTATTCCTGGGCATTCGATTGAAAAAGAAGAGGTCCCTGCGGGGACCTCTTTGTTAATGCAAACTCGGCTTCGGATCGGGAATCGGATCTTCGCTTTGCGGCGTGTGCCCTGGCTGATGCAGCGGATGGTGCGGCGCATCGAAGGGGTCTGGCAAGGGCTCGTCGGCCGGCACGGGGTCGGGTGCGCGATGCGCGCGCACGGGGAGGGGGATGGCTGCGAACATGGGTCTGGTCTCCTGAAAACGGTGTTGTCACCTTACCATGGGCCGTAGCCGCCTGACGCCCGCCACGATACCTCCCTGCCCCACTCAACCATGGCTGCTGGCGTCGTTTACAATGCCCGCTCCGATTCCCACCAGCGCTCCTGACCGATGACCATCACCACGTTCGCCCTGCTCCTGCTCACGCCGATCCTCGTCTGGCGCATCTATACGCGCCTGAAGACGCAGATGGCGCGCCAGCGCTCGCTCATGACGCGCCACTACACGGGCGTGCTGGTGTTCATCGGGATGATCCTGGTGCCGCTGTCGGAAGTGCTGACCCGCCCCTACCCGCTCGGCGCGCTCGCGCTTGGCACGGCGCTGGGCGTGTTCTGGGGCGTGGTCGCCCTGCGCCGCACGGTGTTCGAGGCGCTCGATACGGGCTACTTCTTCACGCCGCCGATGCGGCTCGGGATCGTGATGGCCATGATCCTGATCGCGCGCGTGCTGTATCTCGGGATCGAGATCTATGCCAGCCAGGGCAGCGGCCTGCCGACGCCGCGCTTCACGGACAGTCCGCTGACCATGCTGTGCCTGGGGCTGACGGCGGGCTACTTCGGGACGTATTCGGTGGGCTTGCTGCTGTGGCGGCGTCGTCTTCGCCAGGCGATCGAGAAGGCTTGACCGCAGGGGTCATTGAGGCGATTGGCCTCACGGACCCCGTACCTTACTCCGCTGCCAACAAAATGCTAGGAAAGACGATGTTGGCTTAATTGACCGGCATTAGGCCAATGGCCTCAATGACGGGTTCACCGGGCACTTGTGCCCAAGCGGTTACGTGGTTATCCGATGTTGGTTGCGGCAATAAATCTCGCATCCGCGTGGGCCGCGATTTGAACGCGTGGGCGGGAGACCCGCCCACCCTACGTCCCTCCGATGCGGGTCGGCGAGATCATTAAAAAAGGGACCCGCGGGTCCCTTTGTTCTCAAGCGGCTTTCGCCTCACCCTTCCTTCGCTGCAGCACGAAAATCGGCTGCGCCCACTGGGTGTCCTTCTTCTTCTTGCTCGTGATGAGCGTCAGCTCCGACGGGTCGTAGACGTCGGTATTGTGCGTCAGCGGTGTCGTCATCAGGTACTGGGCGTCGGTGTTCTTCAGGAACTCGCCGACCAGCTGGATGTTCCGGATATCCAGGTGCGCGAACGGTTCGTCGATGAACACGAAGCCGCCCGAGCCTTCTTCCGACTTCAGCAAACCAATCAGCAAGACCAGCGACTTCATCACCTGCTGCCCGCCCGAAGCCTCGCCGTCGTTCATCCCGATCTGGTCCTTGCCGTCAAATTTGAAACGCACGTGCAGGCCGGCTTGCGCCAGTTGCACGTCGTCGTTCTCGAGGCGCACCGGGTCGGCTTGGACGTCGATGCCGGCCAGCGCACCCAGGTCCTTGATGTTCTTCGAATAGGTCTTGATCGTGTAGCGCAGGCGCTCGATGTAGGCGCCGCGCGCGTTCCCCGTCGCTTCGATCGCGCGGTTGTTCTGGTAGCGGCGCTCTTCCGTTTCCACCTGGCGGCCCGACAGCTGGTCGTTCAGGCGCGCGTACTGGTCGATCACGGTGGCGTCGAGCTCCCAGTCGTCGCGCGCCAGCGCGTGCTCGAGCGAGGAGACGCGCAAATTCACCTGGTGCGCGTTCTTGTGCTGGGCGACCAGGGCGGCGCGGCGGGCCGAACGCTTCCACGCGGCCGGGATGTTGCGCCAGCTGCGGCGCAGCGTCAGCAGCGCCTGCGCGTGCTCTGCCCGTTGTTCGATCTGGCGACGGTGGTTCAGGCGCAGGCCCGCTTCCGCTTCGGACAGTGCCATGCGTGCGTTTTGCCAGACGGTGTCGGCGCGGGTGCGCGCGACGGTCGCGTTCTTGGTGAGCGTTTGCAACTCTCCCAGGCGTGCGCCCACTTCCAGGCGCTCGGCCTTGATCGGGGCAATGCTGCGCGCCGCTTCCTCGAACTCGGCCTGGCGCGCCGCCAGCTCTTTCACAGCGTCGACGCCGGCGATACGGGCCTTGAGCGCGCCCACTTCGGACGCCAGCTTGCTGATGGTGAGCGTGAGCGCATCTTCCTTCGCTTCCAGCGCGGGCAGGGATTTCTGGATCGCTTCCAGGCGCTGGGTTTTACCCGCGGCGCCAAAGCGGTAGCGCGACGGCTCGACGAACAGCGAGCGCCCGCCGCGGCGTTCGCGGTGGTAGGCGTCCGGCGTGATCCATTCCTCGGTGCCCGATTTGAAACCGGCATCGACCGAATCGACGCGGTCGATGCGCGCCAATTGATCGATCAGCCAGGACGGCGCCGCTGCCGAGAAGTTCACCACCGACAGCAGGCTGTCGTCCTTCTTCTTCGGCGCGTCGATGCAGTCCGGGACGATGAAGTGGCGATAGCGTTCCTTCTCCGCCAAACGATACGCCGCCGGCGCATCCTTGGCGCGCTCGAGCAGCACCACCGAGGCGTAACCGCCGAGCACACCCTCGACCGCGCCCTGCCATTTCGGGTCCGTCACTTCGACGATATCCGACAGCATGGCGTGGGCGATGCCTTCGTCGCGCAGGGCGCGGCGCATCAGGCGCTGGGCTTCCGGTTCCGGCATGGCGCTCTTGCCCTGCAGCGCGGAGATGGTCGCCATTTCGGCGGCGATCTTTGCGCCCAGTGCATCGCGCGCGGCCTTCTGGCGCGCCAGTTCCGCTTCCTTTTCTTCCAGCTGCGACGCGACTTCGGCCAAATCGGCGCCGGCTTCCGCCGCCAGCTTTTGCAGGCGTTCCTTTTGCTCGACCAGGTTTTCCAGCGGTTTTATTCTGCTGTTGATCTGGGTGAGGCGGCTGGCCAGCACGGTGCCTTCCTGCTCGAGCAGGGTTTCCTGCTGCTGGGCTTCCGTCAGGGCGCGCTGCTGCGCGGCCAGGGCCTGGCGTTTTTCGGCCAGCACGCTGTCGACCTGCGCCATCGGCTTACGCTGTTCGTGCAGATTGCGGCTGATGGTGGCGGCTTTTTCGCGCGCCTCGTGGTACTCCAGGCTCGGCAGCACTTCCTCCTTGAGACCGCGCCGTTCCTTGTGCAGGTCTTCCCACTGGTGGTAGTTCGCCACGCGCAGGCGCAGGCCCTCGAGGTTGATGCGCGAGGTTTCCAGCTCGGCTTCGAAACGCTTGAGTTCCGTCTCGGTGTCGCGCTGGTGGCGCTTGGCTTCGTCGTAGGCGTCCAGCACTTCCTTGTCGCCGAAGACCTGGAACACCAGGTCCAGCAACTGGCGCGGCGCGTATTCGCACAGTTTATCGGTCTCGCCCTGTTCCAGCGCCAGTACTTTCGACATGGCCGGCGACAGGCCCGCCGACGCCAGGCGCTTGCGGTAGTTTTCGACGCCCATCCAGTCGGTCGCTTCGGTCACTTCCTCGATGTTGACATTCCCGGGACGCATCAGGTACTGGCGTTTCCAGTCGCCGCCGTTCTTCTGCACCTGGCAAAAGAGCGTGACTTCGTCGTCGGCGAAGAAGCCCGAGTGGCGAAACGGCCGGTTCGACAACTGGCGTCCGACCGGCTTGTTGTCGACCACGGCGCGGATCCAGGCGCTTTGCTGGCCCGAGTGGCGCGCATAGGGTTTATAGGTGCGGCCCATCGAGCAGTCCAGCCCGAACAGGGTGCGCAGCGCGTCCAGCAAGGTCGTCTTGCCGGAGCCGTTCTGGCCGGCGATGGTGATGATCTTGGCGTCGAGCGGGATGTTCTTGATCCGCTGCCAGTAATCCCAGTGGACCAGCTCGAGTGATTTAATGTGGAACATGGTGTCTCAGTTCGCAGTGCTTAATTCGATGGATCGAGGGCGTCGACCGGGTCGGCTTCGTTGGCGGCATCGTTGGCTGCATCCGCGGCAGTGCGGCGTGGCGCGGCGGCCAGCGGGGCGCGCTTGAAGACATCGGACAGCGCGCCGTTGATGATGCGTTCCTTCAGCACGTCGGTGTCCATCATCAGGTCGAGCAAGGGGCCTTCCAGGATGACGTCGCCGCGGCGCTCGATGAAGCCGAGTTTCGAGAGCTGGCCCAGGTTCATGTCCATGCGCGTCTTCTTGCCGAGTTTATCGCCGAAGTCCGACAGCAGCGCCGTGTAGGAGATGCCGATCGAGGTGTCTTCGGCGCGCGGGATCGGGCTGTCCTTCTCGAACAGGTCGTTCTGGTCATCGATCGCCGTGACGTGGGTTTCCTGGCGCTCGCGCTTGGGCAGGATGATCTGCGCCCACAGCACCACCAGCAGCGCCACGCCGTCGCGCGTGAGGCCGAAGTTATTGTTTTGCCAAATGTCCTTGGCGCCGAAAATCTTCGGCTCGACATTGCGGTGCAAGGCGATCGTTACGTGGTCGGCATACACGTTATCGAGCAATTTGAGGCCGCATTCCAGCAAGCGTTTGTCGACCTCGATACGGAACTGCTCGTCCGACAGCGCGCGCTTGACCATCTTGTCGTCGCGGCGCAGGGTCTGGTGCGTCAGCAGGCGCGCGATCAGGATTTGTGCATCGTCATTCATGGTCCGGGCCCAGCTCCAAATTCAGTGAAAGGGTTGCAAACGACATCGCCGCCACTTCCGGATCGTCCAGCTGGACCATCTCATCAAGGGGCTCGAAGCGGATCGGCAATCGCGCCAGTTCGGCCGTCGCGCCCTGCAGGCTGGCCTCGGACGCATCGCCCAGCAGCGGCAGCAAGGAGGCGCGGTAGGAGGCAACCGCAAAGCCGGCCGGCAGCAGCGATTCGTGCAGCTGCACCTTTTTCGGGCCGGTTTCGGAAAACTCGGGGAAATTGCCGAGGTTGGCGAAGTCGGCCAGCTTGTTGATCCAGTCGTTCAGCTCGGCCTGCATGGCCGGGTTGTCGTTGACCGTCAGGGGCGCGTCTTCGCCGCTCGGCAGGCCTTTCGGGCCGGCGACGATGGCGCGCTCGGTCAGCAGTTCGGTTTCGGCGACGTCGATCATCTCGGCCGGCGTGCCGAACAGCGGCACCACCGGACGGTCGATCGCGCCTTCGGCCAGGCTGGCCAGGTCGTCATGCGCCAGCAGCCAGCGTTTCACGTCGGTCGTCGACAGGCCCGACTGGCCCAGGTGCACGCGCTGGCGTTCAATTTGATTCAGGGCGCGCGAGAACATGCCCTGCATGTTCAGCAGTGCGCTCTGGGCGCGGCCAATGGCTTGCGCCGCCTTGTGGGTGGCCGAGTCCGCGCGTTCGTCCGACGTGATCGCGCGCAGGATGACGGAGCCCTTCTCGACCCAGTCGCAGGCCATGTGCCACTTCGCCTGTGAGGTGCGCAGCTTGAATTCGGAGCCCGACGCAATCGCGTCGCGAAATTCCTCGGTCAGCTCGACCAGGCGACCCAGCAGGTGCCGCAACTGTTCCACCGTGATGCCGCCGACCGCCTGGGCGCCGGCCACCTGCGACAGCAGGAAGCCCATCTCGGCGTCGTCTTCCTCGGGTTTCGCCAATGCGATCAGGGTGTCGAGGGCGGAGAGCACATTGCGTGCGAGGGGCGTGATGCGGTAGACGGCCGATGGCGCATCCCAGGCCAGCAGGCCATGGGTGCGCAAGCGGTTCAGTACCGTTTCCAGGCTTTCCGGGATCAGGTAAGCCAGTTTGGTGTTGATGTCGGCGCGCGAGAAAGCCGAGCTGCCGGTATCGGCCGCCAGTTCGCGCAGCACCAGGAGGCGTACCAGCACGCCGTCCTGGGTGCCGTGGAACAGCGCCGTGAACGCGGACAGCATCGGCTGCGCGCGCTTGAGATGAAAAACCTGCTCGATTTCGTCCGGGGCGATGCCGTGCTGGAAATGGACGGCGAGCGGATCGTCGTCGTCCTGCGCCGTGCCATGGGGTTCCGCGGCGAGGGCCGCGCCTGCCTGTATGTCGATCATGTGGGATACCAGTTTTGCGAGCGCGGAAGGTGTAGCAGCCTGTGGCGGCCCGGTTGTTTCCGCGGGGGCGCCAGTATAACAGTTAAGAACGGGCAACTAGGAGGGAAGCGTTCGGAGCGTTGCTGATTGGCAGGAATGACACAGTGGGGTAGCGGGGATCGCCTGTCACCGCGTGGACGGGGCCCCCGTCCACGCTACGGCCGGCGCGATCGATGTTTATTTCCGTGTAATTTTGGTCACCGTCTGCTCGATCGACTCGCGCTCGTCATCGCGGAAGCGCAATTTCACCGGATACCACTCCTGCCCCGGCGCCAGCCAGATGTCGACACCCTCGCTCTTGCCCTCGGCGCGCGGCTCGCGCGTGACCAGCAAGGTATCGAGTTCGCCCATCGCGGTCTGGATCTTTTCCTTCTTGACGACCTTGAAGGTCCAGGGCTCGACATTGCGCCGGCCGGCGACGGTAAAGCGCCACTCGCTGCCCGGCTTGAAACGCGCTTCGCCGGCCGCGCGCGCGACCGAGGCCAGCTGCCAGGTGACCGAGGCGCGGTCCTGTTCGCCGCCTTTGAGTGTGGTCGGCTCCCTGGCATCGGTAAACGTGACCGTTTTACTGTCGCGATTAAAAACGGTGGTGGTGGCGTCCTTGCGGTAGCGCTTTTCATAAAATTCGGCGGGCGCCAGGCCAAAGCTGTCGACCGTGCCGTGGCTGCGGTATTCGGTCAGTTTGCCGAGCAGCGCGGTGCGCGCCTCCACGTTGACATCGTATTTGCCGTCGCCGCCGCGCCAGGCGATCAGCGCTTCGCCCTTGAGGCCGAAGCCGCGATGCTGGGCGTTCAGTTCGTAGGCCAGGTCGGCCGGCGGCGGCAACTCGACCGCGCGTTTGGCGGGCGCCGCGGCCTGTGCGCCGGCGTTCGACGCCAGCAGCAGCGCCAGCAGGGCGCCCTTCAGAAGATTGCTTCGCATTATCATTTTCCTGGTTCAGTGAGGCTTATATTATTCACGGTTTGCGTCGTCACTGCGCCGTTGGCTTCCGTATTGCGAATCTGGACCGGATACCAGCCCCGCCCTGGCGCCAGCCAGACGTCCAGGCGCGAGCGGTAAGAACCCTCTTTGGGCGGGCGCGACAGGTGGACCGTCTGCAGTTTGCCGAGTTTGGTGTCGATTTCTTCCTGCCCGACGACGATGAAGCGGAATACGGCGGCGTCGCGGTCTTCGCCGACCTGGATGTCGATGTCGCCGCTCAGTTGCGCCGGGTCGCCGCGGGCGATCGCCGCCAGTTGCAGCGGCACGCTGGCCTTGTCCTGGGCGCCGGGTACCAGGGGCACCGTCTTTTGCGAGGACGAGAAGGTGATCTTGTCGTGCTGCCAGTCGAAATGGGTGGCGGTCAGCGCGCGGCCGCGCCGCTTTTCCGTCATTTTGACGGGCGCGAAACCGGTCGCGGCCAGCGCGCCCTCGCTGGTGAGTACGGCCAGATTGACGCGCGTAAACACGATGCGGATGCCGGCCTCGAACGCGATCCGGTAACTGTCGCCGCGGAAGGTCCAGCCCAGCTGCGCTTCGCCGCTCCAGCGGGTGCCGTCGGCGTCGACCCGCGCCACGTCCATCACGATGCGCGCCGGCGGCGGCATGTCGACCTTGTAGCGGCGCGGCGCGGGGACCGGCGGCGCGACGGGTTCCGCGGGAACGGGCCCGGGCGCGGGCGGCGGTTCGGCGACGACGAGCGCCTCCGGCACTTGCGGCGTCACGTCCGCGCCCATGCCGCCGCTGCCTGGCTCGACCCGCGGCCCAACGGCCTCCTCGCTCAGGACCGGCGCGCTCTCCTGGGCCAGCTTCGGCAAAGGCGGAAGCGGCAGGGGTTTTGGTTGCGGCAGCGGCAATGGATCGGGCACGGCCGGCGTGGGCTCGGGCAGCAATTGCGCCTGCACGAATTCCATGCCGCTCGAGGCGGGCAGGCGCGGCAGCGCGACGTTTCCTGAAACAAAGGAAAACAGCGCGGCGTGCAGGACGACGATCAGCGCGCCGACCAGCAGGGCGCGGCGCCGCTTTGCAATGGTGGAAACAATACCCATGGCCCTAGTGTACCCGGCCCCGTCCACACCTGCTGCTCGACAGTGTCGCGTCCATGCTTTGTGCCGATGTTATTTATCTGCTACGCTAGAACGACCTATTATTGGAGACCACCATGCTGAAACCACCCTCGCAGAATGTTCCCGGCATGACGGATACGCTCGAGTTCGTAAAGAACCTGTGGGGCGGCATGGGCGTGCCCGGCATGAACGCGGCGGCCGCGCCCACGCTCTCGGCCGAAGACCTCGACAAGCGCATCACCGACCTGAAAGCCGTCGAAAGCTGGCTCAACCTGAACCTGACGATGCTGCGCACCTCGATCCAGGCGATGGAAGTACAACGCGGCACCATTGCTGCCCTGAAATCGATGAGCGACAGCATGGCCCAGGCGATGGGCCAGAAACCCGACCAAACGGCCTCGCTGCCGCCTTTCGCCGCCTTCTTCAACGCCGCCGGCGTCCAGCAGGCGGGCACGCCGCCGCCAGCCGGCGCCCTGCCCGATGCCAAGGGAGCCGCCGATGCGGCCATGCCGGCTGCGGTCGCGTGGTGGAATTTGCTACAGGATCAATTCCAGCAAGCCGTTGCCAGCGCGATGCCGGCCGAAGCCATCGCGGGCGACAAGGCAGGCAGCGGCGCCAAGCCGGAATCAGGCAAGGCCGTGCCTGATCCGGCCCAGCGCGCCACCACCGGCGGCGACACCGGCGGCACGCCTGGCACTTCCTCGCAGAAACCTTCCCGGACAAAATCCGATAAAGCTTGATTCCAGCGCAAATAAACTGCGCTACCGAGCCCATGTCTTGATTTGACGGGCCTCAGACTTGCCCCTGCCGTGCTGAACTTGAGAGCGCGGCCGGGGTACACGGCCGCCGCGTTCCCCTGTTGGAGACCGGCATGTCCACCATCGATTTCTCCTCGCTCACACCGGAGCAGGTTAGCGACCTGCGGCGCAAGTTAGAGGGCGCCGGTTGCCTGGTGCCGCAGAGCGCGCACCGCCTCGAGGAACTGGCCGGCGCCATCGCCGCCTTCCGCAAGCAGCAAAACCTTCCCGGCGGCGGCCCGCTCGACGAAGCGACCTGGCGCCGCCTGAACGCCTGCAGCGGCAGCGTCTTCGGCGAAGTGTTTCAGAACGAGCTGGGCCTGCTGCGTCCGGATGCGGCCGGCCCCAGCGGCGGTCCCGAGGATGTGCAGCCGGCCGCCACCTGCGCCCTGCTCACCCGCGCCCACGAGGCGCAACTGGCTGGCCTTGCCCTGTCGGGCGGCGGCGTGCGCAGCGCCACCTTCAACCTCGGCGCCCTGCAGGCCCTGGCCGAACTGCGCCTGCTGCGCGACTTCGATTACCTGTCCACGGTGTCGGGCGGCGGCTTCATCGGCGGCTGGCTGTCGAAATGCATCCGCGAGCGGCGCGGCGACGTGCCCGCCGTCGAGGCCCTGCTCACGCCCGGCGCGGCCGGCCAGGCGGTGCCAAGCGAAGCCGTCGAAATCCAGTTCCTGCGCCAGTACAGCAATTACCTGTCGCCGAAAAGCGGTACCTTCAGCGCCGATACCTGGACCCTGATCGGCACCTATGTGCGCAACACCTGCCTCAACCTGGCCATGCTGGTGGCCTGGCTGTGCGCGCTCCTGATCCTGCCGCGCTTTGCCGTCTGGGCCGTGCACCGCGTGGTCAAGCCCGGCGGCCCCTGGGCGGCCTGGTCCGAGGCGATCTGGCTGGGCGGCACGGCGCTGTTCCTGTTTGCCGTGTTCTGCATCGCCTTGAGCATCTCGAGCAAGCCCGAAAGTTCGACCGGCCTGCGCCGCTTCCCGCTCGAGCAGGGAGCGGTCCTGCGCTGCATTAATTTGCCGCTGCTGGCAGCGGGTTTTTTGGTCAGCATCGGCCTCTGGCGCCATGGCGGCGTGGTGCCGGTGCTGTGGGAAGAAGGTTTACCATCGCGCTTTCACGGCTGGGGCTCAGCCTGGCTGCTGGTGCCGGGCCTGGTGTATTTCATCGTCTGGGCCAGCGGCTGGTACCTGGCGCACGACCGCACCAGCCCCTACCGGACGGCCGGCTATGTGCTGTGCGCGGCCGGCGCGGCGGCCGTGACCGGCATGTCGCTGGCGGCGGCCCTCGAGTTCGCGCCGAACGCGGTCGCGCACCTGCTCTCGACCGAGCTCGCGCAGCTGCTGGCCTGGCGCATTTGCCCGGCCCTGTTCGCGCTGCTGGCCCTCGGCGGCGCGGCGCTCGCGCTCGAACAACGGCTGCGCCTGCACCGCCCGATCCCCGACATCTCGCGCGGCGAAATGATCGAAGGCCTGAGCCACTTCGTGTGCGCGCTCGGCGCCCTCGCCGCCGGCACCCTGCTGCTGCTGGCGGGCCTGGCACTGCTGCCCAATCCGCAAGAGCACCCGATCCTGAACAATGCGATTGCGCTCGGCACCTTCGGCATGCCGCTGATGATGACGCTGTTCTCGGTGACGATGACGCTGATGATCGGCCTGATCGGCTCCCTGTACAGCGACGCCAGCCGCGAATGGTGGAGCCGGCAAGGCGCCTGGTCGTCGATCTTTTCGCTGGCCTGGCTGATCATGTTCGGCGTCGCCTTCTTTTGCGCGCCGCTGCTGCACTGGGCCTGGCTGACCTACGACCCGGTCGCCAACGCCGGCACCGCCATCGGCTGGCTGGTGATGACCTGGATCGGCCTGAAAGCGGGCAGCGGCAGCGCCACAGGTTCGCGCGACGGCAATTGCGCCAAGCGCGAAATCGCCGCGCGCCTGGCGCCCTACTTCTTCACGATCGGTATCTTCGCCCTGTTATCGAGCCTGGTGCAGCTTGTGGTCGCGACGCCGCGCGTGGCCTGCCCTTCCCCGGTCTCGCTGCCCTGCGTGTATGCGGCCCACGCCAACGCCACGCTGGCAACCGACGGCAGCACGCTCCTGACCGCCCTCTCCTGCTTCCTGGGTGCGGCCCTGCTGCTGGGCTGGCGCGTCGACATCAACAAGTTCTCGCTCTACATGCTGTACCGGAACCGCCTGGTCCGCGCCTATTTCGGCGCCAGCAGCACGCGCCGCGACCCGCATCCCTTCACCGGCTTCGATCCGAAGGACGACCCGCAACTGGCCGAGATGGAAAACCAGCGCCCCTACTACATCGTCAATACCTCATTGAACCTGGTGAGCGGCGAGGAACTGGCCTGGCAGACGAGGAAGGCCGCCTCGTTTGCCTTCACGCCGCGCTTTTGCGGCTTCGAAATGCCCCGCATGCCGGCCCAGGGCAGCAGTGCCGGACTACGCGGCGGCCTGCGCGACGCCCAGCGCGGCATCTACCGCCCGACGCGCGAGTACGCCTCCGGCGCCGGCAGCAGCGAGGACGACGCCACCGTGCGCCTCGGCATGGCGGTGGCCCTGTCGGGCGCCGCGGCCAGTCCGAACATGGGCACCCATTCTTCTCCCCCGCTGAACTTCCTGATGACGATGTTCAACGTGCGTCTCGGGCGTTGGTGCCCGAACCCCTTGAAATCGAGCTGGACCCGGTCCTCGCCCGGCATCGGCCTGTTCAGCCTGATCGCCGAACTGTTCGGCATGACGAATGCCGACGCCAATTACGTCTACCTGTCGGACGGCGGCCACTTCGAAAACCTCGGCATCTACGAACTGGTGCGCCGCCGCTGCCGCCTGGTCGTCGCGCTGGACGTGGCCAGTGACAAGGCGATGGCCTTCGAGGACCTGGGAAATGCGATCCGCAAATGCGCAACCGACCTGCACGTCAGCATCGACCTGGACGTCTCGAAGATGGACCTGGTCAAGGACAGCGGCCTGTGCGGCGCCAGCTGCGCGGTGGGCACGATCCGCTACAGCCACGTGGACCCGGACGGCGTCGACGGCACGCTCCTGTACATCAAACCGGCGATCGTCGGCTCCGAAAACGCGGACGTGCTCAACTACCGCAAGGCCAACCCGGCCTACCCGCATCAGAGCACGGCCGACCAGTGGTTCGACGAAGCGCAGTTCGAAAGCTACCGGGCGCTCGGCTACCACATCACCAAGGCGGCGCTGGCGAAGGCGGCTGCCGCGTCGGCCAGGGTGGGCGGCGGGCATGATGTGGTGAAGCTGTGTGATTATTTGCTGCGTAGGCCTGTGGCCGCGCCGACCAGTTTGTCATGTGGCTGCGAGACTGTATGCGCAGGCGGTCATGAGGTACGAGAAACGTATCGTTAGCCGCCGCGTAACGTGTGGGCTCAAGAGCCCACCCTGCGTTACACCGCCGCAAACAATAATGGATGCGATATTGCCTCGGCACGAAGTGCCAAACGAAGTGCCAAACGAAGCGGAAATCTACGCCGTCGTATTCACCACCGGCGCCTCGGGTACTTCGGGCTTCGGCACCAGCGCCGTCAGCTGTTCCATCAGCTGCGCGAAGCGCTGCTGGCCCGGCTGCAGGCGGTCGACGTGGGCCAGGACCGCGTGCGCTTCGCGTGCCAGGACTTCGTCGTGGCCCTGCTCGCGCATGTGCGACACCAGCACCTGCGCGGCGTTGAACAGGATGCGCTGGTTATTCGGCAGCTTGGCGCGGGCCTCGCGCATCCAGGCGACGGCTTCCTGCAATTTGCCGGTCTTCCAGAGCAGCACGCCCTGGTTCATCAGGTCCGCCGCTTCCTTTTTCGAGGAGCGGATCAGGTCCCCGCCCTCGTCGGAGAGGCGCGCCTTGTCGAAGATCGCCTGAACTTCCTCGAGCAGCAGCGCGTTGTCGTGGTTGTTGCGGATGACGTAGCAAAGCAGCTCGCTGGGTGCTTCCTTGACGCCGACCGCGAACAGCAAGGTCGCCATCTCGAGGCAGGTCTCGGTATCGGGACGCTCTTCGCGCGCGCCCAGCAGGGCTTCCAATTCGTCGCCGGCCTTGCGCGCGCGGCGGTAGTCGCCGCTCTCGTGATAGACCAGGCCTTCGGTGATCTTGGCGCGCAGGTCGATGTCGGGGTGCTGCTCGCCGAACTCGCGCTGCGCCGCCTGCAGCAAGGCCTGCGCTTCCTTCGGGTCGTTCTTCAGGCCGCACACGCGCGCCAGGCCCAGGTAAGCGTCGGGCGTGCGCCGCACCGAATACTCGCCGACCGCGATGCACTTGCGGAAGGCCTTCTCGGCCATGCCGACGTTCCCCAGCTTCAGGCAGATCTGCCCCAGGTTGCGCTGGCGCGGCACGGAATTGGGCGACAGCCTGGCGGCGCGCTCGAGGATCGAGCAGGCCTCGTCCAGCTTGCCCATGCCCTGGTACGACAAGGCCAGCTGGTCGTAGGCGTCGATGTAATAACGGTTCTCGGCGATCACGCCCTGGAACATCTGGCGCGCCGCTTCGAATTCGCCGTTCGCGAGGCGGATCTTGGCCAGGCCCGCGCGCGCCCACTGGTATTCGCGCTGGGCCAGCACGCGCTCATAGGCCTCGCGCGCCTTTTCCGGCTCGCCGCTCTTTTCCATCAGGCGCGCCTTCAGGCGCAGCAGCTCGACTTCATGCACCCGGCTCGCTTCGATCTGCTCGTCGCACAGGCGCGCGGCGCGCAGGTAGTCCTTCTCGGCGTAGGCCTGGTCGATCGGGCGGAACACCTGCTTGCGGTGCCAGGCGCGGTTCAGGCGCGTGAGCAGCACGCCTTCGGTAATCGGTTTCACGAGATACGCGTCGGGCTGGTGTTCGGCCGCGCCCATCACCGATTCGACGCTTTTTTCGGCCGACACCATCATCCACACGCTCGACGGCAGCAGCAGGTTGCGCATGCGCGCTTCTTCCAGCACCTGCTGGCCATTCTTGCCGTCGCCGAGGTTGAAGTCGCACAGCACCACGTCGTAACGAATCTTGGCCAGCAGGCCGATCGCTTCGCCGCCGCTGGCCGCCTGGTCGATGTTGCGCGCACCCAGGCTGCGCAGGCTTTCGCGCAGCAACTGGCGCACGCCGATGAAATCGTCGACCACCAGGTAATTCTTGGCGGCCCAGTCGATCGGCTCGGCCTTGCTTGGAACGACGGCGTTCATGGCAGGCTCACTACGAAGCAGCCGCCACCAAAGGCGCCGCCGTTTTCCAGGCGCACGGATCCGCAGCGGCCGCGGTGGCGGTGCATGCGCGCCACTTCGCGCGAAAAGTACAGGCCCAGGCCGGCGCTGTTGGTGCGAAAGTCGATGCCGCTGGCGACGTCGGACAGGCCCGCGGCGCCGGCGGCGAGCAGCGCCTGCGGATAACCCGCGCCGTTGTCCTCGACCCGGATCTCCAGCAGGCCGTCGGCCTCGCGCAGCGACAGCCGGATGCGGTCGCGCGTGTAGTGGACGGCGTTGTTGACGGCATGCGAGACGACGCCGACGATCAGGTCTTCGTCCAGGTGCCAGATCAGGTCGCGGTCAGCCTCGACCTCCAGCACGATCCCCTTGGCGTCCAGCAGCACGCGGCCCAGGGCCACGACCTGGTCGGACAGCTGCCCCGCCTCGATCGGCTGCACGTCGAACGGATACTCCGGCGTGCCCACGCGTTTATACAAGGCGAGGAGCTGCATCAGGTTGTCGTTCAGGCGGCGCGTCTGGTACAGCATCTGCGCCATCTGCGGATAGGCCGCATCCAGGGGGGCGTGGGCCGCTTCGCTGCGCGGCCCACCAACCAGCAGGCGCTCCAGGGTCCCGGAGAGCACACTGATCGAATTCTTCATGTCGTGGGCAGTCGATGCCAGGAACAGGAGCAAGTCCTGGGAGTGTGCGGTGTCGTCCACGGGTGTCATCCATGCGCGGCGCCATCGGATGGCGCAGAAAGTTGCCTTACGTTAATTATACGCTGACCGGCGGTGACAATTTGGCTTGGACCGGTCTTGACGCGTTTAATCGGCCACAAGTGTTGTCGAACTGCGTCCGGTGCGGCGTGCGCGCAACACGAAGCGGGCTGGATCGAGGGCGTCGACCAGGCTTGCCTCCAGCGGCAGCGGTTCGTTTTCGAGGCGCGCCGCCAGTAATTCGGCGCACAGCGGCGCCCAGATCAGGCCGCGCGACGCGTAACCGAGCAGGCCATACACACCCGGATGGCGCGGCACGTCGCGCAGGCGCTCGGTGCTGCCGGCGGCGTCGAAATCGGGCAATGGACCCACCAGCGGCAGGCGGTCCGGCGCCACGCAACGAAAACCCACGCGCCCGGCCAGCGGCGCGTCCACGCCCGCGCCGGGGTCCGACACCAGCGCCTGCAAGCGCGCGATGTTTTCCTGCTGGCTGGACGCGCGCAGGCGCGGGTCGGCATCGAGGTCGTAGGTGGCGCCGGCGCAGGCCACGCCATGCGCGGCCGGGGTCAAATACGCTTCGCGGCACAGGACCACCGGCAGCTGCGGCAGCATGGCCGCATCCAGGTGCGTCACCTGGCCGCGCAGCGCGGCCAGCGGCAGGCGCGCGGCCTGGGCGATCCCCACTGAGCCTGCGCCACCGGCCAGCACCACGGTGGCCGCGCGTGCAAGCGCGCTACCGTCGGCGGCGCGTACTTCCCATTCGTCGCCGACGCGCGCCAGGCTGACGCTGCCGGCGCCGAAACGGCGCGTCAGGCGCGTGCCGCAGGCAGCGAGCATCGCCTCGCACACGCTGCCCGGACGCGCCCAGCCGCCCTGGCGGAACAGCCAGCCGCCGTCCGGCGCCGGCAGGCCGAGCAACTCCCCTGCCTGCGGCGCCTCCAGCCATTCGGCGAACTTGCGCGGATACTGGCCGGCGGCGGCAATCGCACGCGAGGCCTCGGCGTGATCCGCATCGCGCGCCAGCTGCAGCACGCCGCAAGCGGCGCCTTCGATGCTCTTGCCGATGCCGCCCAGGGTGTCCCAATAGCGCAGCGCGTACAGGTAGGCCGCGCGCGTCAGGCGGGTCGGGATGTTGTCGTCCTTCGACAGCAGCGGCATGAAGATGCCGGCCAGGTTGCAGGACGCTTCCAGCGCCGGTTTGTCGTGGCGTTCGACCAGCGTCACCTGCCAGCCGCGCGCGCACAGGCGTTCAGACGCAGCGCAGCCGGCCAGGCCGGCGCCGATCACGATCGCCTGGCGTGGCGGCACCGCCGGCAAAGGCAGGCGCGGCTTGCGGCTGGCAAAGCGCGCCGCGCCGCCTTCGAACACGAAGCCTTGCGCCATCAGGGCCGCCACCTGTTCCGCCTCGAGCCAGTCGAAGGCAAGGCGGGCGTCGCTTGCCGCCAGGCGGGCGAGCGCCCGTGCAAAACCCGTGTTCGGTCCGCGCAGGCCGTGCAGTTGAATAAAGTCGAGGCGCGCCGCCAGCTGCGCCAGCGCCGCGTCGAACGGCGCGCTGATGAGGTCGAGCGTGAGGCCGGCATCAACCTGCGGGATGCGGTGAAAACCAGGCAGCCGGCGTTCGTCGAGCGCCACGATGTGCAGGCGCGCGGGACGCTCCGGATCCTCGCGCCATGCCTTGACCAGGGCGGCGGCGCGGGCGCCGTCGCCGTAGTGCATGTCGAACACCGTATAGCGTTCGCGGCCCTGCCAGAAGCGTGACGGATTCACACCGCTCCCGCGTGGCGGAAGCAGCGCGGATCGTGGTCGTCGACCATGCCGATGCCCTGCATGTAGGCGTAAATGATGGTCGAGCCGACAAACTTGAAGCCGCGTTTCGCCAGGTCTTTCGAGAGCCGGTCCGAGAGCGACGTCTTGGTCGGACGCCTGCCATCGATCCATTCCCCCACCAGCGGCCGGCCGTCGACATGGGCCCACAGGTAGCTGTCGAGCGTCTGCCCTTCGGCGCGCAGCTTCAGGTAGGCGCGCGCATTGCCGATCGCCGCCGCCACTTTCAAACGGTTGCGCACGATGCCGGGATTGGCCAGCAGCCCGGCCACTTTTGCGTCGTCGTAGCGCGCGATCTTTTCCGCGTCCCAGCCGTCGAAAGCGGCGCGGTAAGTCTCGCGCTTGTTGAGGATGGTTTCCCAGGACAGGCCGGCCTGGGCGCCCTCGAGGTTGAGCATCTCGAACAGGCGCCGCTCGTCATGGCAGGGCACGCCCCATTCATGGTCGTGGTAGTCGAGGTAGCGGGGATTGGCCGGGTTGGCCCAGCTGCAGCGGTGGGTCGTCATGGCGCAAAGTATACGTCAGCACGCGTCAGTGCGGGCCTGGCAATGCCGGGGCGGCAAGGCTGGCAACAAAAAAGCGCGCCCCGGGATTGCTCCCGGCGCGCGCCGATCTGGCGCGTGAGCGCCCGCCGCCACAAGCGCTGTCTGTCAGCGCCCACGACAACGTAGGTAGTTCAGATTACTTGCCCGACGTGGTGCCCGGCTTTGCCATCGGCATTTGCTGGGCCGCCTTCAGGTGCTGTTCGACCGTCGGCTTCATCTTGGTTGCCAGACCTTTGACGTCGGCATCCTTGGCGTTCTTTTCGTTCTTGTTCAGCATGGCGAGCGCTTCCTTGTGGCCGCCCGTGCCGCCCATCTTCATGTACTCGCGGTCGAACTTTTCGCCGTCCAGCTTGGCCAGCTTGGCGGCCATGGCCTTGTGCTTGGCATCGAGCTCGGTCGGCAGCGTGATGCCCTTGGCTTGCGCCACGGCTTGCACTTCGGCCTGGCCCTTGGTGTGATCGTCGATCATTTGCTGGGCGAAGGTTTTCACTTCAGCATTCTGGCTCTTGCTCTGTGCCATCTTGCCCATTTCGACTTCGGCCATGTTCACCATTGCCATGTCCATGAGGGCCTTGCTGTCGGCCTTGTTCATTTTCATGGTGCCCGCAGCGGTGGCGCCGGCCGTGCCCGACTGGCCCGCCATCGATTCCGTCATGCCGGTCGTGCCGGTGCCGGTGCTGCCGCTCATGCCGGCGCCGCTCTGGGCGTGGCCGGTGTGGCCCGCCATGCCGGCGGTGCCGGTGGCGCCCACCTTGGTCGACGGGTTAGCGTCGGTCATTTTTTGCGTGGCTGGGTTGGGGGCGGTGGCGGTCTGTGCCTGGACACCGAAGGTGGCGAACATGGCGGCTGCGGCCGAGATGGCGAGCAGTCCTTTCAACGCTTTATTGTTTTGCATGGTGCTCTCCTGGGGGTTGGGGAAGGAGCCGGCATCATGTCTTCCGATGCGCCGCCCCTTGTTCAAATGAATCGGCAACTCTGCGCACCTGCCACGCCGTGTTGGTACGGCAGCGACCTGGCTGCGCATTAAGTCAACAGCCAGTGTATCGCCGTGCTCAGGAACCGAGCGCGCGCTAGCCTTTTGGCAACATTGCTGAAGAAACATGGGTGCTGCACGGCGCCGTGGACGGGGATGGCGAGCGCCGGCCGTGGCTGAATGGGCGTAGATTGAATGGCACGGGTGGGCACCCGACAAGGAGGCCATATGTTAAACGAGCCGAACCCGGGCACCGCGTTTCGCGGCCTGCCCCTGAGCGTGCAGCAGGAACGCGAAATTACCCATTTCATCGAGGCCCGCCAGCGCGCCGGCCAAGCCTGGGACACCCCGGAGCTGGCCGCGCTGATCCGCGACATGCTCCACCCGCCCGAGCTGGGCGACGAAGACGGGATCGAGGTTGCCGACAGTACGGCGGCAGAACGCTTTACGGCCTCGCATGAGGAAGCCAACGACGATGAACGCGAGCACGACGCCGGTGGCGCGCCCTGACTCCACCGCAGGGTGGGCACTTCACTTTGTGCCCACCCTGCAGTGCACTTCAGCTGCGGGCTTCTTCGGCGTCGGCCGCCAGTCGTTTGCGCAAGTCGGCCAGCGGCAGGGGCCGCGCAAAGTGGTAGCCCTGGGCCTCGTCGCAGGCCGCGGCGCGCAGGAATTCGACGACGTCGGCCGTCTCCACCCCTTCGGCCACCACGGCCAGCTTGAGCGCGTGCGCCATGTCGACGAAGGCTTTCACGAAATCGAAGGTGCTGATCCCTTCCCCGTCCTGCAGCATGAAGGAACGGTCGAGTTTCAATACGTCGATCGGGAAGCGGCGCAGGTAGGTCAGGCCCGAGTAGCCGGTGCCGAAGTCGTCCACCGCCAGTTTCACGCCCAGTTCGTGTAGCTCGCGCAGCATCAGCGCGGTGCGCTCGATGTCGGCGATCAGCGCGCTTTCCGTCAATTCCAGTTCCAGGCAATGCGGCGGCATGCCTGATTCTTTCAGGGTTTGGCGGACCTCGTCGACAAAGCTCTGGTGCGCCAGCTGGCGCGCCGAGACGTTGACCGAGACGCAGATTTCGCGGTCGAATTCCGTCATCAGGCGCCGCGTCTGCATGCACGCCTCGTGCAGCACCCAGCGCCCGATCGGCGCGATCAGTCCCGTTTCTTCGGCAATCGGGATGAACTGTGCCGGCGAGACCATGCCGCGTTCGGGATGGTTCCAGCGGATCAGTGCTTCCATGCCGACCATCGCCATGCTGCGCAGGTCGATGCGCGGCTGGTAGTGCAGCTCGAACTGGCCGCGCGCCAGGGCCGGGCGCAGCGAGGTTTCCAGCGCCATGCGTTCGCGCGTGGCAACGGCCATCTCGGGCTCGAAGAAGCGGTAGCGGTTGCGCCCGGCCGCCTTGGCGCGGTACATCGCCGTATCAGCGGCCTGGAACAGTTGTTCCTTGCTTTCGCCATCGCAGGGGAACAGGCTGATGCCGATCGAGGCGCCGATGATCACGTCCTGGCCGGCGATCGTGATCGGCGCGGTCAGCACGTCGAGCAGCTTCTCGCCGATGCGCGCCGCCGCGCTCTTGCCGTTGGCGCAGTGCGCCGCGATCACGAATTCGTCGCCGCCGAGGCGGGCAATCACGTCGGTCGGCCGGATCACGCGGCGCAGGCGGGCCGCCACTTCGCACAGCAGGATGTCACCGAACTCGTGGCCGAAGGAATCGTTCACTTCCTTGAAGCGGTCGAGGTCGAGGAACATCGCGGCCACCGTCGCGTCGCGCGGACAGGTGTCGAGCAGGCGCTGCACGCGGTCGTTCAGCAGCGCCCGGTTCGGCAAGCCCGTCAGCGTGTCGTGGGTGGCCAGCACGCGCAGACGGTTCTGGGTTTCTTCGCGCTCGGTGACGTCGCGGATGATGGCCTGGAAGTATTCCTTGCCGCCATCGTCGAAGCGTGAGATGTGCACGTCGGCCGGAAAAATGCTGCCATCCTTGCGCCGCTTGTTGATGCGCAGCAGCTGGGTCTGGCCATCGGCCAGCGCCATGCCCAGCTCGGCTGTGTAAGTGAAGCCGCTGTCGATGTCGGGCACGCGCAGGCGCAGGAACTCTTCTTCCGTATAGCCGAAGTTGCTGCAGGCGCGGCCGTTGGCGGCGACGATGAAGAGGTCGCGGTCGGCAATCACGATGCTGTCGGCGGCCTGCTGGAACAGGCTGCGGAAGCGCTGCTCGCTTTTGCGCAACGCCAGCTCGGCCTGGTATTTAAACGTGATGTCGTGGAAGTACACCGACAAGCCATCCTCGCTCGGATAAGCGCGCACCTCGACCCAGACGCCGGACGGCTCCCAATAGGTCTCGAAGGAGCAGGCCTCGCCCGTTTCCATCGCCTGGCGATAAAAGACGAGCGACGGCGAATGGTGCAGGTCGGGCGCCACCTCGAGCAGGTTCTTGCCGATGACCAGGGAGGCATCGACGTTGACAAAATTGCCGGCCTTGCGGTTGGCAAAGGTGATGCGCCAATCGCGGTCGACCGCGAAAAAGGCGTCGCCGATGCTTTCCAACATGACCTGCTGCTGCTGCTGCGACTTGCCCAGCGCCTGGCGCGCGGCATGCTGCGCGGTCACGTCGCGTGCGGTCGCATAGGTTAGCTGGCTGAGCGCGCACCAGCGCACCGAGATCGATACCATGACCGCGCGCCCGTCCTTGCGCAGCCAGCGGTGCTGCAGGTCATGCCGGATCGACACGCCCGCGCGCAGCTCGGAGCGCAGGGCCGGGAAGCGCGCAAGCTCTTCCTCGCCCAGCAGTTCGCAATAACGGCGCCCCACCAGTTCTTCGGGCCGGTAGCCGAGGAGGTCGAAGGTCGCCGCGTTCAGGCGCAGGAAGCGGCCGTCGGCGTCGATCAGGGCGATCAGGTCCAGGGAATTTTCGATCAGGGCGGTGTTTTCCTCGGCCAGTCGCGCCAGGTCCGCCGTATTTGTTGTCTCGTTCAAATCAGTGTCCATGTAGTGCTGTGTCTGCCTGGCTTCTTCTGCCGTGCGTCGTGGGTGTCGCCGGTCGCCGAACGCGGCGAGCCGCTCAGGTTATCGTACTTACCTGATGGAACTAAATGGCATTCTGGTAACGGCTTGAAATATAATTTTCCTTGTAGAAATTTTGAGACGATTCGCAAAGCATTGTTGTCGTATCGATTGCAAAGCTGGAAACCAAGCGTGTTGGCACGCCGGCGGGCAGCGGCGTAGACTTGCCGTTCAGATGGAATGCGAGAGAGACAGCTAGTGCAAGCCGACAGACGAAGCGTTGAACGACCCAAGATCGCGCTGGCCGCCATCACGCGGGAAAGTGTGCGCGCACTTGTCGAAAACGAAGACGCGCACCTGCGCAGCGCCGTGACCAACGGACGCAACCGTTACCAGGTGCGGCTCGACCAGCACGACCAGATCGTCGCCTACATGGCCACGCTCAATCCGCCCGACCTCGAACGCTTCTCTTCCCTCTACGAACAGGAAGCGGCCGCCGCCCGTGCCGCTGCCGCCGGGAGCGATGAATGGCGTCCGGTTTCCGGTCCGCTCGCGGTACAGGCAGGACAATCGGGCGATATCATACGCATCGGTCCCTGGGCAGTGGCCGCCGCCGGCGTGGTCGCAGTCATGGCGGCCTTCGTCCTGCAGCGCTAGTTTCCCGACTGTGGCTCCGGCCAGGTCAGACCTAATGCCAGTCACGTTAGCCAAAAAATTCGCCATTTCCGTCGCGTGGGCAGGGAGTAAAGTGACCCCACCCTACGAGTGTGTGAAAAAAATTGTCAGGGCAAGGCGCATCGCCGCATCGGCGGACCGCGAAGACAGTACGCTAGTACGGCGAGACGAATGCAACGCAGCCATGGCGATTTTTTCACACGCTCTACACATGCGCCGGCATCACGCAAAGTAGATCAAACGCGTTCACTACCTGTTGCACCGGGGGATTCCCTCTCCATAAGTTGCTGAAGGGAAATTTACTGCGTGCGCAGCCGCCTCCATGCCGACTGGCCCATCTGTCGTTTTCTCCAGCATACCGGGTGGTTTCCCCCGCTGACCTATCGGATTTGCCATCTCTCTTGGCCATTACGAACCGAACCTCGTCGTGGTGTCGATCTTGGTCGCGATCTACGCTTCCTACACCGCCCTGAGCCTGGCCGGGCGCGTGCGCCACTCGCACGGACGCGCCACCTACTGGTGGATGACCGGCGGCGCCGTTGCCATGGGCAGCGGCATCTGGGCCATGCACTTCATCGGCATGCAGGCCTTCCGCCTGCCTTTCCCGGTCGGCTAGGATACGGCGATCAGCGCGGTGCTGATGGGGATCGACATCAATGCCATGCATTACACCGGCATGGCGGCCATGCACCTGCGTCCCGGCATCGAATACGACCCACTGCTGTTCGCCGTCTCGGTGCTGATCGCAATCGGCGCCTCGGCCGGCGGCACGGTGCGCGTCAGCTCAAAGCGCGTCAAGGACGCCATCGTGATCGAGGTCAGCGACACCGGCATCGGTATCGTTCCGGCATTCTTGCCGTATGTGTTCGACCGCTTCCGCCAGGCCGACGCCGACGCGCTGGCCGGCCTGACGATCCTGGTGGTGGACGACGAACGCGATTCGCTCGATATCGTCCACTACGTGCTGGCCGACATGGGGGCCACCATCGTCAGCGCCTCGACCGCCTACGAGGCGCTGCAGATGATCGACCAACTGAAACCCGACCTGATGGTGAGCGACATCGGCATGCCCGGCATGGACGGGCTGGAACTGGTGCGCCGCGTGCGTGCGTCGCACAACCCGCATGTGGCGGGAGTGCGCGCCCTCGCCCTGACCGCCTTCTCGCGCCGCGAAGACCGCTTGCGCTCGCTCGAGGCGGGCTTCGACGAATACCTGTCGAAGCCGGTAGCGCCCGCGGAGCTGGTGCGCGCCGTGCTCACCTTGTGCGACACCCGGCTGCAACAGCCGGTGCCGGTGCCGAAACGCGTGTAATTTTCAGCAAGTTGTCACACAGCCGTCAAGCGCCTGTCACATTCGTGGGCGAAGATGGTCTTGTTCGCAAGAACACGGCAGCGCAGCTGCCCTACCGGCGCCGGCGGTCGGGAAACATACCGGCACCAGATTCCCCCGCGCACCCGCGCACCAAGCGCCAGGGTTACCTCAATCGAACGTCGAGAAGTCCGGCTTACGCTTCTGGAAGAAAGCCGTAAACGCTTCCTTCGCCTCGGCGCCGATCAGCATCGCGCCGAACTGTTTATTTTCGACGCCGATGGTCTCGGCCACCAGCGCCGCGCGCGGGCGGCGCATCAGCGACTTGGTGGCGCGGATCGAGGCGGCCGGCAGCGCAACCAGTTTGGCGGCCTGGCCTTGTGCGTATGCCAGCAGTTCGGCGGCCGGCAGCACGCGCGCGACGATGCCCATCTCGAACGCTTCCTGGGCACTGAACGCCTCGCCCAGCATCAGCTTTTCGGCGGCGCGGGTGTAGCCGGCGCTTTGCGCGACCAGCAGTGAGGACGCGAATTCCGGGCACAGGCCGAGCTGCGTGAAGGGCATCGAGAATTTGGCATTGTCGGCGCAATAAACCAGGTCGCAGTGCATCAGCATCGTGGTGCCGATGCCGACCGCGGCGCCTGCGACAGCGGCGACGACGGGCTTGGTGCAGCCTTCCAGCGCGCGCATGAAGCGGAATACCGGGCGGTCTTCGGTCATGGCGCCGTCGCCGGCGTTGTTCAGGAAGTCGTCGAGGTCGTTACCGGCGGTGAAGATTTCCGGCTTGCCGGTGATGAGGACGGCGCGCACTTGCGCGTCTTGTTCGGCGTCGAGCAGGGCGTCGGCCATCGCCGAGTACATGGCGCCGGTGATGGCGTTCTTGCGTTCGAGGCGGTTGAATTCGATGGTGAGGATGCCGTTTTGTTTGTTCGTCTGGATCGTCATGTTTCAGGTCTCCCGAATTTTCTGAGTCTGTCCCCCGCCCACGCGGTGATAGTTGAGGCTTGCATCAACGAACACGTCGATGCAGCCCACTCCACAATTAAACGCGCTCGATGATACCGGCCGCGCCCATGCCGGCGCCGACGCACATGGTCACCATGCCGTACTTCAGGTTATTGCGGCGCAATGCGTGCACGACGGTCGCGGCGCGGATCGCACCGGTGGCGCCCAGCGGGTGGCCGAGGGCGATCGCGCCGCCCATCGGGTTGACCTTCGACGTATCCAGACCGAGGTCGCGGATCACCGCGAGTGCTTGCGCTGCAAACGCTTCGTTCAGCTCGATCCAGTCCAACTGATCCTGGGTGATGCCGGCGGCAGCCAGGGCTGCGGGGATGGCCACCTTCGGGCCGATGCCCATGATTTCCGGCGGCACGCCGCGCACGGCGAACGAGGAGAATTTCGCCAGCGGGGTCAGGTTGTGCTCGCGCAGGATTTTCTCGCTGACGACGATCAGGGCGCCGGCGCCGTCCGACATCTGCGACGAGGTCGCGGCGGTGACGCTGCCTTTGGCGGCAAAGACCGGCTTCAGCTTGGCCATGCCTTCCATGCTGGCGTCGGCACGCGGGCCTTCGTCGGCATCGACCGTGCGGCGCTTGACCGAGATTTCACCAGTGGCCAGGTTCGGCGTGCGGGTGATGATCTCGACCGGGGTGATCTCGTCCTTGAAATAGCCTGCCTGCTGGGCGGCGATCGCCCGGCGGTGCGATTCCAGGCCGAAGGCGTCCTGGTCTTCGCGCGAGACTTTCCACTGCTGGGCTACTTTTTCCGCCGTCAAGCCCATGCCATAGGCCAGGCCGACATTCTCGTCTTTAAATGTGTCCATGTTGATCGATGGGTGATGGCCCATCATCGGCACCATCGACATCGATTCGACGCCGCCCGCGATCATGACGTCGGCTTCGCCGACGCGGATGCGGTCGGCCGCCATGGCCAGGGCCGTGATGCCCGAAGCGCAGTAACGGTTGACGGTCACGCCGCCGACCGTGTTCGGCAGGCCGGCCAGGATCACCGAGTTACGGGCGATGTTGAAACCCTGTTCGGCTTCCGGGAACGAGCAGCCGACGATGGCGTCGATGATCAGTGCCGGGTCCAGGTTCGGCACGGCGGCCATGGCGCCGCGGATCGCGTGCACCAGCAGGTCGTCCGGGCGGGTCGTCTTGAACATGCCGCGTGGCGCCTTGCCGATCGGGGTGCGGGTCGCTGCGACGATGTATGCGTCTTGAAGTTGTTTGCTCATGTCATTCGTCCTTGATTAGTTCCGCACTGGCTTGCCGGTCTGCATCATGCCCATGATCCGCTCTTGCGTCTTCGGGTTGTTCAGCAGTTCGATGAAGGCTTTACGTTCCATGTCGAGCAGCCACTGCTCCGACACCACGCTGCCCTGGTCGACGTCGCCGCCGGTCACGATCTCGGCGATCATGTCGCCCAGCTTGTAGTCGTGCGCGGAGATGAAGCCGCCGTCACGCATGTTGACCAGCTGGCCGCGGATCGTCGCCCAGCCGTAGCGGCCGGTGACGGTCACAGGGCGCTGCAGCGGTGCGCGGTAGCCGGCGTCGAACATCGCGCGCGCCTGCACCTTCGCCACGTGCAGCAGTTCGTAGGTGTTGAAGACGATGACGTCGTCTTCCTTCAGGTAGCCCATGGCCTTGGCTTCCAGCGCCGACTTCGACACCTGGGCCGTGGCCGCGTTGGTGAAACCGGTCTTCAGGAATTGCAGGATGTCGTTGCCCTTGGCTTCCGTGAAGGCGCGCACAGCCGCTTCCTTCAGGCCGCCGCCGGCCGGCACCAGGCCGACGCCGACTTCAACGAGACCAATGTAGGACTCGATCGAAGCGACGCGCTTCGACGCATGCAGGGCCAGCTCGCAGCCGCCGCCCAGCGCCAGGCCGGCAACCGCCGCCACCACCGGCACGTTCGAGTACTTCATCTGCATGAAGGTGTCTTGCAGTTCCTTGACGATCGGGTCCATCGCTTTCGCGCCGCCTGCCATGAAGGCAGGCAGGGCCGATTGCAGGTCGGCGCCGGCCGAGAAGGCGCCGCCTTCGGTCGCATCCGTATTCCAGATCACCAGGCCCTTGAAGTTCTTTTCCGCTTCCGCCAGGCCGCGCTTCAGGCCCTGGATCACGCCGTCGCCGATGACGTGCATCTTGGTCTTGAGCGAGATGACCAGCACCTCGTCGTCCGCATGCCACAGGCGCACCGACTCGTCCTCGAACACGGTGGTGCCGAAGGTCTTGGCATCGATGCCGCCGGCGCCCAGCACCGGTGCGCGGAAGGCCTGGCGTTCGTACACGGCCAGGGTCGAACGCGGCACGTAGCTGTTGGACGAAGCGGAATACGACCCTTCAGGCGTGTGCACGCCCTTCTCGGCGACTTGTCCCTCGAAGACCCATGCCGGCAACGGGGTGTTGGTCAGCGCCTTGCCGGCGTCGATGTCTTCCTTGACCCACTGCGCGATCTGGGTCCAGCCTGCGGCTTGCCAGGTCTCGAACGGGCCCACGCTCCAGCCGAAGCCCCAGCGCATGGCGAAGTCGATGTCGCGTGCGTTGTCGGCGATGGTGTCCAGATGCACGGCGATGTAGTGGAAGGCGTCGCGGTAGATCGCCCACAGGAACTGCGCCTGTGGGTTGGTCGAGTCGCGCAGCGCCTTGAACTTCTTGACCGGATCCTTTTCTTTCAGGATGCGGGCAACGATGTCGGCCGTCTTGGCGCCGCCGGCGACGTATTCGCCGGTGGCAAAATCGAGGCCCTGGATGTCCTTGACGACTTTCTTGTAGAAGCACCCCCCGGTCTTCTGGCCCTGGGCGCCCTTCTCGATCAGCTTGGCCAGCACGTCCGGCGTCTTGTAGAGGGCGAAGAACGGGTCGTCCTGCAGGGTGTCCTGCATGGTCTTGATGACGTGGCCCATCGTGTCCAGACCGACGACGTCGGCGGTACGGAAAGTACCCGACTTGGCGCGGCCCAGTTTGGCGCCGGTCAGGTCGTCGACCACGTCCACCGACAGGCCGAATTTCTCGGCTTCGTGGATGGTGGCCAGCATGCCGAAGATGCCGACGCGGTTGGCGATGAAGTTCGGCGTGTCCTTGGCGCGCACGACGCCCTTGCCCAGCACGGAGGTCAGGAAGGTCTCGAGCTGGTCGAGAATTTCAGGACGGGTGCCCGCGGTCGGGATCAGCTCGACCAGGTGCATGTAGCGCGGCGGATTGAAGAAGTGGACGCCACAGAAGCGCGCCTTGAGTTCGTCGCCGAAGCCTTCGGCCAGCTTGTTGATCGACAGGCCCGAGGTGTTCGATGCAAAAATCGCGTTTGGCGCGATGTGCGGGGCGACCTTTTTATACAGGTCGTGTTTCCAGTCCATGCGCTCGGCGATCGCTTCGATGATCAGGTCGCAGCCCGCCAGCACGTCGAGGTTGTCTTCGTAGTTGGCGACCTGGATCAGCGACGCGTCGTCCTTGTTGCCCAGCGGGGCCGGCGACAGTTTTTTCAGGTTCTCGATGGCGCGCAGGACGATGCCGTTCTTCGCGCCTTCCTTTGCAGGCAGGTCGAACAGCACGACAGGCACCTTGGCGTTGACGCAGTGCGCAGCGATCTGCGCGCCCATCACGCCCGCGCCCAGCACGGCGACTTTCTTGACGGTGAAATTGGTCATGGTTTAATCCTTGCGTTCTTAGAACAGGTCGGCGTCGAGCGCCATCAGGTTGGCGGAACCCGAGCGTGCCTGGCGGATCAGCATCGCGGTTTCCGGGTACAGGCGGGCAAAGTAGAAGCGCGCGGTGGCCAGCTTCGACTCGTAGAACTTGTCGTCCGAATCCTTCTTGGCCAGGGCGATCTTCGCCATCTGCGCGAAGAAGTAGGAGAACACCAGGTGACCGACGACGCGCAGGTAAGGCACGGCGGCGGCGCCCACTTCATCCTGGTTGGTGAAGGCCTTCATGCCGATTTCCATGGTCAGCTTGCCGACTTTTTCGCCGAGTTCGCCGAGCGGGGTCACGAATTCGGACATCGACTCGTCCAGGCCGTTCTCTTCGACGAAGGCTTTGATCTTCTCGCCGAAGGCGCGCAGCTTGGCGCCGTTGTCCATCAGGATCTTGCGGCCCAGGAGGTCGAGCGACTGGATCGTGTTGGTGCCTTCGTAGATCATGTTGATGCGCGCGTCGCGCACGTACTGCTCCATGCCCCACTCGCTGATATAGCCGTGGCCGCCGTAGACCTGCATCGCTTCCGAGGTCGCGATCCAGCCGTTGTCGGTGATGAAGGCTTTGACGATCGGGGTCAGCAGCGAGATTTCGCCGGCCGCTTCCTTGCGCACTTCTTCGTCCGGGTGGTTCAGTTCGCGGTCGATCTGCAGCGCGACATACGAGCAGACGGCGCGCCCGCCTTCGGCATACGCCTTTGCCGTCAACAGCATCCGGCGCACGTCCGGGTGCACGATGATCGGGTCGGCCGGCTTGTCCGGCGCTTTCGGGCCCGACAGCGAACGCATCTGGATGCGGTCTTTCGCGTACACCAGCGCGTTCTGGTAAGCCACTTCGGTCAGGCCCAGCGACTGCATGCCGACGCCGAGGCGGGCGGCGTTCATGAACACGAACATCGCGTTCAGGCCCTTGTGCGGCTGGCCGATCAGGGTGCCGACGGCGCCGTCCAGGTTCATCTGGCAGGTGGCGTTGCCGTGGATGCCCATCTTTTCTTCGATGGCGCCGCAGAAGATCGGGTTGCGTTCGCCCAGCGAGCCGTCCGCGTTCGGCATGAACTTCGGCACCAGGAACAGCGAGATGCCTTTCGAGCCTTCCGGTGCGTCCGGCAGGCGCGCCAGCACCAGGTGGATGATGTTTTCGGCAACGTCGTGCTCACCGGCCGAGATGAAGATCTTCGAGCCGGTAATCT
>JANNNC010000217.1:0-49112 GCA_031398335.1 Massilia sp. | reverse complement strand
ATCGAGCGGTAGAAGCGGAACAGGTCGGGGCCGATCGCCGCGCCGGCCGTATAGGCCACGCGCACGCGCGACAGGCCCAGCACGTTTTTCAGGGGTTCGTAGACGGCAATCCTGCCCAGCGCATATTTGAAACGCTCGCTGGCGCTGACCGGTTTGCCATCGAGGATGGCGGCGCCGCTGCGCCGGGCGACGTTCATGAAGTAGTCGAACATGCGGCGTTTGATGGCGCTGGCGTCTTCCATCCGGATCATGACGGTGGTGAGCATGTTCTCGAACACGCGCGGCGGCGCAAAATAATAGGTCGGGCCGATCTCGCGTAAGTCCGTCAAGACCGTGTCGCTCGACTCCGGGCAGTTCACCGTGAAGCCGGCCACCATCGCCTGGGCCAGCGAGAACAGGCAGTCGCCGACCCAGGCCATCGGCAAATACGACAGGATGTCTTCGCGTTCGGTCAGCTTGTCGAAGCCGACGCCACCGGCGCCGGCCGCCAGCAGGGCCGCATGCGACTGCATCACGCCTTTCGGTGTGCCGGTGGTGCCCGAGGTGTAGAGGATGATGGCAGTGTCGCTGCTCGTGCCAGCCTCGATGGCCGCGTCAAACGCGCCGGGGTTGGCGGCGTCCCAGGCGCGGCCCAGCTCCTGCACGGCCGCGAACGAGAGCAGGCCGGCGTGTTGGTAGTGGCGCATGCCGCGCTCGTCTTCGAACACGATGCGGCGCACGCGCGGACACAGGGTTTGCAGCTCGACCAGTTTGTCGACCTGCTCCTGGTCTTCGACCACGGCAAATTCGATATCGGCGTCATTCAAGACGTGGGCCATGTCGGCGCTGGGCGCATCCTGGTAGAGCGGCACCGGCACGCCGCCGAGGCATTGCGCGGCCAGCATGGCCCAGTACAGGCGCGGCCGGTTGTCGCCGATGATGGCCAGGTTCATGCCGCGTTGAAAACCGAGCGAAGCCAGGCCGCAGGCCAGCGCCCGTACCTCGGCATTGACCTGCAGCCAGGACCAGGTCTGCCAGATGCCGAGGTATTTTTCGCGAAATGCCGGGCGCGCCCCGCGTTCCTGGGCGTGGGCGAGCAGGCGCCGCGGGAAAGTCTGCAATGACGCGCGCTCTGATGTTTCCATCGCTGTCTCCTGTCTGTGGAACCGGCTCGGCACAAAATCGGTGGCCGGCGAATTTTTTATGTAAAGATAGTACTTTGCGTTTGTACGCAAGGTTGTCATCCAGATGACAATTGCCCGACTTTCGATGACGCGTTGCACAATGAAAATACTGACACCAACCCTGCTCGAACACTTGCGCGCCACCATCTGGGGGCGTGTGCTGACCCCAAGCGAGATGGCGCGCGTCGAGGCCGTCTGTTTCGAGCAGTTCGTGCCGAAAGGCGGGTTTGTCTGCCACAAGGGAGAACCGCTGGAAAACTGGATCGGCATCATCGACGGCTTGGTAAAAATCAATAATTTTTCGCCGTCCGGGAAAAGCGTGACGTTTACGGGCGTGACCGCCGGCGGCTGGTTCGGCGAAGGCTCCCTGCTGAAAGACGCGTTCAGAAAATACGACGTGATGGCGCTGCGCGACACCCGCGTGGCGCGCATGCCGCGCGCCACCTTCGAGTGGCTATTGGAGATCAGCCTGCCGTTCAACCGCTTCCTGCTCATGCAACTGAACGAGCGCCTGGGCCAGTTCATCGGGCAAGTGGAAACCGACCGCATGCTCGACGTCGATACCCGCGTGGCGCGCTGCCTGGCGGGGATGTTCAATGCCCACCTGTATCCGGGCCTGGATAAACTGGTGCAGCTGTCGCAGGAAGAGATCGGCTACCTGTCGGGCGCTTCGCGCCAGCGCGCCAACCAGGCGCTGCAGCTGCTGGAGAAGGCGGGGCTGCTAAGGCTCGATTACGGCGGTATCCGCGTGCTCGACCTGGAGGGCCTGCGTCAATATCAGGCCTGAAATAGTATCTCGGCAGTAGCGCACCGTAGCGTGGGCAGTTCACTTGTGCCCACGCGGTCGGGAATATGCGAATCGAAACGCAATGCGGAACGCCACGGTGCACGCGTCGCCGAAGCTCGCAAGCTTTTCTGAATGCGACGGTACGTACGCGTGGGCTCGAGAGCCCACCCGACGGTGCGCCACCGTGCCCGGCTCGCTTGATGTGTCGATTTCCGTATCGTTGGGGGTATGATATTAACCATGTCAAATCCACCTAATTCCTCCCCCCGCGCCGAGCGCCTGGAACAGCTGCGCGCCACGATGAAACGCCATGGCATCGACGCGTACATCGTGCCGTCGAGCGACCCCCACCTGTCCGAATACCTGCCGCGCCGCTGGCAGGGCCGCGAATGGATTTCCAGCTTCACCGGTTCGGTCGGCACCTTCATCGCCACCGCCGGCTTTGCCGGCGTCTGGACCGATGGCCGCTACTTCACGCAAGCCGAAACCGAACTGGCCGGCAGCGCCATCTCCCTGATGAAGATCCCGTCCGGCGCCAGCCTGCTGCACATCGACTGGCTGGCGCAGAACGTACAGCCCGGGCAGACGGTGGCGGTCGATGCGCGCGTACTCGGCCTGGCCGTGGCGCGCCAGCTCGGCGATGCGCTGGCCGCACGCGGCGTCCTGCTGCGCACCGACATCGACCTGTTGGACGAGATCTGGAGCGACCGTCCCGGCCTGCCGGGCGAGGCGCTGTACGAACACGCGGCGCCGCACGCGACCTTGCGCCGCGCGGATAAACTGGCCGCCACCCGCGCCGCGATGGCCGCCCTTGGCGCCGAGCGCCATGTCATGTCTACGCTGGACGACATCGCCTACCTGTTCAACCTGCGCGGCGCCGACGTCAGTTTCAATCCGGTGTTCGTTGCCCACGCGCTGCTCGAACAAGACGGCGCAACCCTGTTCGTGGCCGAAGGCAAAGTGCCAGAGGCCTTGCAGGCGCGCCTGCTGGAAGACGGCGTGCGCCTGGCGCCGTATGCGGCAGCGGAAGGCGCCCTGGCATCGCTGCCGTCCGGCAGCACGCTATTGATCGACCCGCGCCGTATCACTGCCGGCATGCGCTCCGCGGTGCCCGAGGGCGTGAAGGTGATTGAAGCGATCAACCCGACCACCTTTGCCAAGTCGCGCAAGACCGACGCCGAGGCGGCCCATGTGCGCGCGACGATGGAGCAGGATGGCGCGGCGCTGTGCGAATTCTTCGCCTGGCTGGAAGCCGAGCTGGCCGACCCGCAGCGCGCCCCGCTCACCGAACTGACGATCGACCAGCAAATCACGGCCGCGCGTGCGCGCCGTCCGCACTTTGTCAGCCCGAGTTTTAATACGATCGCCGGTTTCAAGGCCAACGGCGCGATCATGCACTACCGCGCCTCCGAACAATCGCATGCCGTGATCGAGGGCGACGGCCTGCTCCTGATCGACTCCGGCGGCCAGTACCTGGGCGGCACCACCGACATCACGCGCGTGATCCCGGTCGGAAACATCACGGACGCACATCGGCGCGATTTCACGCTGGTGTTAAAAGGGATGATGGCCTTATCGAGCGCCCAATTCCCGCGCGGGACCCGCTCGCCGCTGCTCGACGCCATCGCGCGCGCCCCGATCTGGGCCGCTGGCGTGGATTACGGCCACGGCACCGGCCACGGCGTCGGCTACTTCATGAACGTGCACGAAGGCCCGCAAGTGATTTCCCCGAGCGCAGCTCCCGATCCGCACACGGCGATGGAGCCGGGCATGATCACCTCGATCGAGCCGGGCATCTATAAACCTGGGCGCTGGGGCATCCGCATCGAGAACCTGGTGCTCAACGTACCGGCACAATCCGGCGAATTCGGCGAGTTCCTGCGCTTCGAGACCCTGACCCTGTGCCCGATCGACACGCGCTGCCTCGATCTCGCCCTGCTGCACCCGCACGAAGTGCAGTGGCTCAACGACTACCACGCGCAAGTGCGCGAGCGCCTGCTGCCGCACGTGGATGGCGCCGCGCGCGCGTGGCTCGAGCTGCGCACGAGGGCCGTCTGATGGCTTCCTCCCGCTCCACCCGCGCCAGCGCCGCCGTCGAGCGCCTGAAACGCCGTACCGGGCATACCGGCTATTCGATGGCGCGCACAGCCGGCGGCGGGTTTTATTTGTCCGAGATGCCCGGCTCGCCGCCGCTGTGCGCCCCGCTCGAACTGGACGAATTCGTCCAGTTCGTGAACGGCCTCGGGCCGCAGGAAGTGCGGCGCATGACCAAGAGCGACATCGCGTTCGAAAAGCAGCTGGTCAAGAAAAAGCCTTGAGGCGGTCCCGCGCTCACCGGCGCGGTGACCGACGCAGTACCTGACGCAGTCCTTCAAAGATCGCCATGACGAGCTACGATTACCTGTCTCCCTATTGGTCGCCGACCGAGATCGCCACCAATGCGGTGATTCTGCTGCACCTGGCCGGCTCGCTGTTCCTGGGCCTGCTGGTCGGCTACGAGCGTTCCTATCACGGGCGCGCGGCCGGCATGCGCACCTATGGCCTGGTGTGCATGGCCTCGTGCGCGCTGACCATCGTCAGCGGCTATCCGGAGATGTGGTTCGGCGGCCAGACCGGCGCCATCGGCATGGTCGACCCGACCCGCGTGATGCAGGGCGTGGTCACCGGCATCGGTTTTCTCGGCGCCGGCGTCATCATGCGCGAAGGCTTTAATATCAGCGGCCTGACGACGGCGGCCTCGATCTGGAACTCGTCGGTGATCGGCATCCTGGTCGGCGTCGGCTTTTATCTGGCCGCGATGGGTCTGGCCTTCTTCTCGGCCATGATCATGATCTACCTGAACAAGGTGGAAAACTTCCTGCCCTCGCGCCGCGCGGTGGCGGTGACGCTGCGCTTTCGCGAAGCGTATTTGCCGCGCGAGGACGCGCTGCGCGAAGCGGCGATGGAACGCGGCTACCATATCGCCAGCAGCTCGCTGACGATCGCCAGCAGCAACGGGCGCCAGGAGTGGCGCTTTGTCGCCATCGCGCTGTCGCGCCACAACCGCGCCACGCTCACCGAACTGGCCACCGAACTGGCGGCGTCCGAAGGGGTCGAAGGTTTTCAGCTTTCGCACGCCCGTAATTAAAATAACTAAAACTAGGATAGATCAATGACGGCACAAGACGTTCTCGATTTCTGGTTCCTGCCGCCGACCGACCCGAACTATGGCAAGGCGCGCATGGAATGGTTCCGCAAGGACCCGGCCTTCGACGCACACATCCGCACCCGCTTCGGCAGCCTGATCGCGCAGGCGGTCGCCGGTGGCCTGCGCGAGTGGGATATGGAGGGTCCGCAAGGCGCGCTGGCGCGCATCCTGATACTCGACCAGTTCACCCGCAACGCCCACCGCGACGCACCCGAATCGTTCGCCGGCGATACGCTGGCCCTGGGCGCGGCCCGGGCGCTGGTCGACAGCGGCGCCGACCGCGAACTGCCGCCGTTCCAGCGCGCCTTTGTCTACATGCCCTACGAACACGCGGAAGACGCCCGCATGCAGCAGTGCGCGGTCGACCTGTTCGCGCGCCTGGCGCTCGAGAACGAAGGGTTTACCGAGATGCTCGACTACGCGCACCGCCACCGCGGCGTGATCGCGCGCTTCGGCCGCTTCCCGCACCGTAACCCGATCCTCGGCCGCGCTTCCACCGCCGACGAACTGCAGTACCTGGGCCAGCCCGGCGCCGGGTTCTGATGGCGCCCGTACTGAATATCGTCGGCGCCGGCCACGTCGGCCGCACCCTGGGCCGCCTGTTTACCCAGCACGGCGTGTTTGCGGTGCAAGACGTGCTGACCCGGTCGCAGGGCAGCGCCGACGAGGCGGTCGCCTTCATTGGCGCCGGCCGCGCGCTGGCGCAGGCGTCCAGCTTGCGTCCGGCCCGGGTCTGGATGCTGGCCGTCGGCGACGGCCAGATCGCGCCCACCTGCGCCGCCCTGGCCGCTGCCGGACTCCTGAAAGGCGCTACCGTGTTCCACTGCAGCGGCGCCAGGGCGTCGACGGAACTGCAGGCGGCCAGCCAGGCCGGCGCGCTGGTGGCCAGCGTGCATCCGGTGCGCAGCTTCGCCGACCCGGCCGCCGTTGCCGCCGCCTTCGACGGCACCTGGTGCGGGGTCGAGGGAGACCAGGCCGCGCTGGCGCTGCTGTCCCCGGCTTTCGAGGCCATTGGTGCACGCCTGGTCGCCATCGACGCCGCCGCTAAGACGGTGTACCACGCCGCCTCCGTGTTCGCCTCGAACTACCTGGTGACGGTGCTCGACGCCGCCCTGCGTGCGTATGTCGCGGCCGGCGTGCCGCCGAATGTGGCCTGCGAGCTGGCGCGGCCGCTGGCAAGCGAGACCCTGGATAACGTGTTCCGGCTCGGCGCCCCTGGCGCCCTCAGCGGGCCGATCGCCCGCGGCGACATGGCGACTGTGGAACGCCAGCAGGCTGCGCTGGAGGACTGGGATGCGCCGACGGCGGCCCTGTACGACGCCCTGGTCAGCGCCACCACGGCACTGGCCGAGCGCAAGCGGCGCGGCGCACATTAAAAAATCATCTTGGGAGCGTCGATGTTTTTCACTGCTTGGGCCATGCTGGCCGTTCTCGGCGTGTATTTCTGGACCGGCGTGATGGCCGGCTATGCGCGCGTCAAATTCAAGGTGCCGGCGCCGTCGATGGAGGGGCCAGCCGCCTTTCAGAGCGCGCAGCGGGTGCAGGCCAATACGCTCGAGCAGTTGCCGATCGTGATCGTGCCCCTGTGGCTGTGCGCGTTTTACCTGGGCGACGCCTGGGCCGCGGGCGGGGGACTGCTCTGGTGCGCCGGCCGCATCGCGTACGCGCTCGGCTATTACCGCGATCCGGCCAAGCGCGAAATCGGGTTTATTGTTGGCATGGTGGCAAGTGCGTTGTTGATTGGCGGCACAGTCGTTGGTTTATTGATGCAATAGAGCAAAATACTTGCATCGAGGAATCGACAAAATTCCCGAACGGCAATAAGCTTGACTGTTGAATCCGTCATGCCGGTGACTGGTGCGCGTCGCGCCCGGGCCGGTTCGATGCGTAGGAGGCAACATGCTGTTTTTGAAAAGTACCGCGGTCACGAAAGCACCGGGCATTTATGAGGTCGACATCGCCGCCAAGCCGCCAGGGAAAACCTTTGGCGTCTACCTGGCGACCGATCCCGACCATCCGCCCCAGGAAGTGCTCGCGGCACTCGAAGCGCTCGGCTTCAAAGGCACCTACCAGAAGAACTACACGCACCGCGACGGCGGCCGCGTGCTCGACCTGCATTTCGAAAAAGACGGCACCGACCTTTTCAAGGGCTGGAAGAGCGAGGAGTGTACGGCCAACCTGGCCGCGATCGACGGCCTGTTCAATAAGATCGGCATCAGCGTCAGCACGCGCGTGATGAGCATGGCCGAAGCCTACGCCTGAGGTTTAACGGGAGCGCC
Organism: Massilia sp.; assembly: GCA_031398335.1. Taxonomy (GTDB): domain Bacteria; phylum Pseudomonadota; class Gammaproteobacteria; order Burkholderiales; family Burkholderiaceae_D; genus Telluria. Next base: position 41,696 of record JANNNC010000217.1, on the reverse strand, counting down.
AGGCATTCCCTGCGCTGCCCGGCCAGCGCGGCAGCGAGGAAGTCACGTTTCTTCATGCGAGAATGCTCCGTCATGGGATCTGCCCATGATAAACCTTTCAATTTCGCTATGGATTTATTCGACACCGCCGGCAGGCTGATGCCGATTCCCATCGAGGACGGCGCACTGGCCTTGCTGGCGCAATTGCCGCTGGCCATCTCGAACGCGGACATCTTCGCACGCCTGCTGATGGAGACACCGTGGCGCGAGGAAAGCGTGGTGGTCTACGGCAAGCGCCACCTGCAGCCGCGCTTGACGGCCTGGTATGGCGCGGCTCCGTATTCCTATTCCGGCCTGCGCCTGGAACCTTTACCCTGGACGCCATTGCTGCTGGAGATCCGCACCGCCGTCGAAACCGCCTGCGGCCAGCGCTTCGACAGCGTGCTGCTGAATCGCTACCGCAACGAGCGCGACAGCATGGGCATGCACAGCGACGACGAACCGGAGCTGGGAGACGATCCGGTCATCGCCTCGCTCAGCTATGGCGCCACGCGCACCTTCATTTTGCGGCATAAACGCAACAAACGGACAGTCCGCCTGCCGCTCGAGGACGGCAGCCTGTTATTGATGAGTGGACAATTGCAGAGAAACTGGCTTCACGGCATCAATAAATCAGCCCGGCCCCTCGGAGAGCGGCTGAATCTAACCTTCAGGTAGTTCGCTTAATTTGCTGCTTCACGCGGCATTTCACGCGCAAAATAACTGAACCGTAAGTCATTTATGTTACATTTGATTACAGTTCTTACCTAATCTGCACGGACGTACGCTTTTCACAATGCTATCTTGGTCACATCGCGATTCAAGAAGAATTGCGAGCCAGACTACAAACGTGAAAAGGATTCTCGTATGAAAAAGCTCATCTTTGCACTGATCGCAGGTACCGCTGCCATGTCCGCTGCTCAAGCCCAGAGCACTACCGCACCACGCGCCTACGTCGGTGCCGGCCTTGCCACCGTCGAGAACGAAACCCGCATCCCAGGTGCTGGCGGCGTCGAGGACAGCAGCTACAAGACCTCCGGCAAAGTATTCGGTGGCGTCGAGATCGACCAGCGCTTCGGCGTGGAAGCCGGTTACACCGATTTCCGCACCTCGCGTACCAACTACACCCTGAATGGCCTTAACGGCCAGGCTGAGACCGATGGCTACGGCGCCTATGTTGCCGGCAAGGCCACCATGCCGATCAACGAGAGCACCGGTCTCTATGGCAAGCTGGGCGTGGCCCACACCAAGCACGAAATGAATGCGACCACCCCAGGCGTGGCCCGTAAAGTCAGCGATAACGGCGTGTATGCCGGCGTCGGCGTGCAGCACGCGATCAACGAGCAAGTGTCGCTGGTTGCTGAGTACGAGCGCTACGGCAAGAAGAAGGATTTCGGCGCCAAGCCGGACGTCTTCACGATCGGCGCGAAATACAATTTTTAAATTGATTCGTTGTTGATGCAAAGAAAAAGGGCCTGCGGGCCCTTTTTCTTTTCTATATGGATGTTCGTAACGTGGGCACCCTTGAAGTGCCCACCCTATAACGACACCGCTCCCATTTGATTCGCGCGACCCATCGCCCACGGCGGCAACACGGCCGGCGTTTCCCCCTGCGGCACCGTCAAGCCCGACGAAATAAACCGGTGCACTGACGACCACGGCCAGTCCTGGGCGCTGGAACACATCCCATGGCGGACCGGATTGGTATGCATGTAATCGATCAGGGCCGCGTAGTCGGCGTCGTTTGAAATCCGGAATTCCTGGTACTGGCGGGCCCAGAAGGCGCCGTCGGCACAGCCCACGCCAAGCGACTTGCGCAGCGCTTTGGAAAACGCGATTTTGACGGCGCGCCAGCGGCTGGAACAGTCGTGGTCGCCCGGCGGCAGCGTCCACATCGCGTGGGCGTGGTCCGGCAACACCACCCAGCCGTCGACATGGAAGGGTTTACGCACGCGCGCCTGGCGGATGGCGTCGCCGAACGCGGAAATGTGATCTGTCAATAGGGAACCGCCACGGTCCAGCAAGCGAACCGTGAAGAAAAAGGTTCCACCAGGAACCCGGTTATCGCGGTAGTCAGTCATGAGAAAAGTGTGCCAATCGATGCTGGTCGCCATGTCGATTGGCGCAAATGGGAGGCCGGAACTATTAGCCTCATCAGCGATCGATTCTACACATGACCTTAGCATGACCGCATTCCATTTCCGCGCGTAAAAAGTTCCCAGTCCCTGCTGCGGATAATAAAAAACCCCGACGGCCCTGGTAGCGGTCGAGGTTCGTGCGAATACGGACGGCTTAGGCGCGGCGGCGGCGGCGCATTGCGAGGGCAGCGCCCAGGCCAGCGCCGAAGAGCAGGATCGACGCCGGTTCCGGTACTTCGGCAACTTGTGGACCGTTGACCGCGTTGTACACAATCTGGTTCGACCAATCCGCATTCAATGGCTGCGAATCCGAGGTGATCAAGTGGATGTTAAAACCGACCGACATGCCTGCGCCGTAGTTTTTGTATCCGAGCAAGGCAGTGCCTTCGCTCCATGCGAGCACTTGACGGGCGTCGTTCAGGAAGGTGTTACCGGTCTCGAAGCCGGCATTCACGTTGGCCGGCAGGGTGACGCCGTCCAGCAACCAGCTCGACGCGTCGCGCGCCTGCAGCGCGTAGCTATTACCGAATGAAGCGCTGCTACGCGCACTGAAGATGGCGGTATTGGACGTGAAGTTAAAGTGGGTAAAACTCCAGGGAATGGCGATCAGGGTCCCGCCGCCGAACACAAAGCTGTCGAGTGCGTCAGCGTTGAAGTAGGCGTTACCGTCCTGGATATAAGTGTCGAAGCTTTTCAGGGAGTCGGTGGTGTAGGAGTCCACCACTTGCACAGTGTGGCCTTGTGCTTTCAGGTTCTCGGCGAGCGTCGGGGTGTACCAGTAATTACTGCCGGCGCCAATGAGGGCGGCATGCGTGGAGCCTGCCAGGGTCAGCAGGAGAGCGGCGGAGAGAGAGGTGCGAAGAGCCTGGACATGATTTCCTTATAAGAGTTATGTCCTAAGCAAAGCATATTTCGTGCCAGCAATTTATATTGCGCAAATACAATAACTTGGCAGAGAGGCCGTCAAACAGGCCATCTCTGCTGTAAAGTTTTCCGACAAGAATTGTCGGTCAAATCAGGCCGTCAGCGGCTTGTAGCGAATCCGCTTCGGCTTGGCGCCCTCTTCACCCAGGCGCTTCTTCTTGTCCGCTTCGTATTCCTGGTAGTTACCGTCGAAGAAGGTCACTTGCGAATTGCCCTCGAAGGCCAGGATGTGGGTTGCGATCCGGTCCAGGAACCAGCGATCGTGGGAAATCACCATCACGCTGCCGGCAAATTCGAGCAGGGCGTCTTCCAGCGCGCGCAGGGTTTCCACGTCCAGGTCGTTCGACGGTTCATCCAGCAGCAGGACGTTGCCGCCTTGCAGCAGGGTTTTTGCCAGGTGCAGGCGGCCGCGTTCGCCACCGGAGAGTTTACCCACCACCTTTTGCTGGTCCGAGCCTTTAAAGTTGAAGCGGCCGAGGTAGGCGCGCGACGGCATGTCGAAGCGGCCGACGCTGAGCATGTCGGCGCCGCCGGTGACGTCCTCGAACACGGTCTTGTTGTTGGCCAGGTCATCGCGGTGCTGGTCGACCAGCGAGATGCGCGCCGTCTTGCCGATCGCAACTTCACCGCTGTCCGGCTGCTCTTTCCCGGAGATCATCTTGAACAGGGTCGATTTACCGGCGCCGTTCGGGCCGATGATGCCGACGATCGCACCTGGCGGCACCGTAAACGACACGTTGTCGAGCAGCAGGCGGTCGCCAAACGCTTTCGAGACGTTTTTAAATTCGATGACTTCGTTACCGAGACGTTCCGCGACCGGAATAAAGATCTCCTGGGTCTCGTTGCGCTTCTGGTATTCGAACTCGGACAATTCGTTGAAGCGCGCCAGGCGTGCCTTCGACTTGGCTTGCCGTGCTTTCGGATTCTGGCGCGACCAGTCCAGTTCTTTCTGCAGCGCGCGCTGGCGGGCCGATTCGGTCGATTCTTCCTGTTTTAAACGTGCCTGCTTCTGGTCGAGCCAGGACGAGTAATTGCCTTTCCACGGGATGCCCGAACCGCGGTCCAGTTCCAGGATCCATTCGGCGGCGTTATCGAGGAAGTAGCGATCGTGGGTGATGCCGACCACGGTGCCCGGGAAGCGCAGCAGGAATTGCTCGAGCCACTCGACCGATTCGGCGTCCAGGTGGTTAGTCGGCTCGTCCAGCAGCAGCATGTCGGGCTTACTGAGCAGCAGTTTGCACAGCGCCACGCGGCGCTTTTCGCCACCCGACAGGACGGCGATCTTTGCATCCCACGGCGGCAGGCGCAGCGCGTCGGCGGCCATTTCCAGCTGCAGGTTCAGATTGCCGCCGTCGGAAGACGAGATGATCGATTCCAGGCGTTCCTGTTCTTTCGCCAGCGCATCGAAATCCGCGTCTTCTTCTGCATACGCGGCGTACACGGCTTCCAGCTTGGCTTGCGCTTCGAAGACTTCGCCGAGGCCCGATTCGACTTCCTGGCGCACCGTCTTTTCCGGATCGAGCTGCGGTTCCTGCGGCAGGTAGCCGATGTTCAGGCCCGGCATCGGGCGCGCTTCGCCCTGGATGTCGGTATCGATGCCTGCCATGATTTTGAGCAGGGTCGACTTGCCGGAGCCGTTCAGGCCCAGCACGCCGATCTTCGCACCCGGGAAGAAGGACAGCGAAATGTCTTTCAGAATCTGGCGTTTCGGCGGGACGATTTTGCCCACGCGGTTCATGGTATAGACGTAATTGGCCATTTTTGTGTCTGTAGAAAATCAAGGTGCAAAGGATACGATAGAAGCGCCCCTGGGGGCACCCCCATCACGAAACTTTTGGCGCTGGCTGGGCCTGGCTGCGGCGCAGCAGCCCTTCACCGGCAAACAGCGCCAGCGCCGTCCAGATCATGGCGAAACCCACCAGCCGGTCGCTCGTAAACGCTTCCTTGAACAGCAAGACGCCGAGCAGGAACTGGATCGTCGGCGCCAGGTATTGCAGCAAGCCGAGAATCGACAGCGGAATCTGGCGCGCGCCGCTGGCAAACAGTAACAGCGGAATCGCCGTGATCGGGCCGGACGCGAGCAGCAGCCAGCGCGTGGTATCGGACGCCGTCGTCAGGAAGACATTCTCGCCGTGTAAGCTCAGCCAGGCGAGATAAGCCGCCGCCAGCGGGAACAGCACCATGGTCTCGAACGACAGCCCCTCCAGGGCGCCGAGCGCGGCGGTCTTGCGCAGCAGGCCGTAGGCGCCGAAGGTGGCGGCCAAAAACAGGGCGATCCACGGCACGTTGCCCGACTGCCAGGTCAGCCAGGCTACACCGAGGGCGGCCAGGGCGATGACGCCCCACTGAAAGGGACGCAGGCGCTCTTTTAACAGCAGAAAACCGAACATGATATTCACCAGCGGCGTGATGAAATATCCCAGGCTGGCGTCGATCACGTGCCCGTTGTTCACGGCCCAGATGTACAGCAGCCAGTTGGCGCCGAGCAGCAGGGCCGAGGCGACAAAACTCCAGAACACCCGCGGCCGGCGCACCTGGTTCAGCCAGCTCCATTGGCGCCGCAGCGCCAGCACGAGCAGCAAAAAGGCGAGCGACCAGAGCATGCGATTGGCAAGGATCTGCATCGCCGGCACGTCGCTGATGGCGTGGAAATACAGGGGGAACAGGCCCCAGCACAAGAAGGCCAGGCCAGCGGAAAGGATACCGGTACGCATGAGGGAAGGGGACAGATTGCAGGGATGACATTATCCCCGATACGGGTGTTCCCTGCTGGTGCTGCCCGGTTTTCGGGCCTTGCATGATGCCTGACGAAAGGTTCTTGCAATTTTCTTGTCGATATTTTATGGTGCGCCGCACCAGAACAGAAGAAGGGTGCAACTTTGACGTCTGAAAATAAGAAGAGCAGCGTCGCGGCGCTGACCATGGCCGCAGTCGGCATTGTCTACGGCGATATCGGTACCAGCTCGTCTATTCGCTACGCGCGATCTTCGACCCCGAGCACGGCCTGGCGCTGACGACGCCGAATATCCTTGGCATCATTTCCCTGATTTTCTGGAACCTGACGATCGTCGTGCTGGTGCTTCTCTACAGCGTGCAGCGCCATGGCACGGCCGGCATCGCGCGCTTCTTCGGGCCGATCATGCTGGTCTGGTTCCTCAGCCTGGCGGCAATGGGCGTCGTCAACATCATCGCTTCCCCGGTGATCCTGAACGCCCTGAATCCGTTCCACGCGCTGCGCTTCATGATGGACAAGGAATTCCTCGCCTTCGTCGCTTTGGGGGCGGTAGTGCTGGCCGTGACCGGCGCCGAGGCCCTGTATGCCGACATGGGCCACTTCGGCCGCAAACCGATCCGCCTGGCCGGGTTCATGATCGCCTTCCCGGCCCTGACCCTGAACTACTTCGGCCAGGGCGGCCTCCTGATCGCCGACCCGGCCTACGGCAGTGCGGGGCGCGGTCCGATCCCGCCGAATGCGGGACTGCTGTTCGACGTCGAACTCACCAAAGCAGAGTAAAGCGCGCCGCGTTCGTTCGGCGCACACGCCTGCGCTAGCGCAGACTGCCTGCCTGGCGTTTCCGACATCCTTGGGTTTCTGCCAAGGATATCGGAGCTGATCATGCCGCAGCGCAAACGTTTATTCGCATTAAGCTTATCGCCTGCGCTTGTGCTGCGCGCGGTCCCTGCCGCGCACGATTAGCATGGCGCCTTTTTCCACGCCCGTACGCCAGCGGGGCATGCATGCCCTGTGCCGCTGGCTGTTGCTGCCCTTGCTGTGCTGCCTGCACGCCAGCGCGCTGGCGCAAGCCGCCTACACACTTGTGTTCGGTCCCGAAAATTCTTCTCCGTCGGCGATCGACAATGCCGGGCGTATCGCCGGCCAGCTGGCAGGGCGCGCCTTCGTCTGGGACGGCACCAGTTTTCTCGATATCGGCACCCTGGGCGGCCCCGGCAGCACGGCGCTGGGACTGAGCGACAACGGTTTTGTTACCGGCAGCGCCGGCCGCGCCGACGGCAGCAGCGCCGCCTTCCTGTACCGCGGCGGCACGCTCCTCGACATCGGCCAGCTCGGTGTGGCCAGCAGTGGCGCCGGCGTCAACGCCAGGGGACAGGTGGCCGGCACCTGGGTCGACGAAGCCGGCGAGAACCACGCCTTCCTCTACAGCGGCGGCGTGGCGCGCGACATCGGCAACCTCGGCGCAATTCCGCGCGCGCCACCGGCATCAACGCAGCAGGCGACGTGGTCGGTTCTTCCTTCATCGCCGACTTCGCCGCCTTCCACGCCTTTCTCTACCGCGACGGCAGCATGCGCGACCTCGGCACGCTCGGCGGTCCGTCGAGTTCGGCCGCCGCCATCAACGATGGCGGCCAGATCGCCGGCACCAGTTTCATCGACGACGACATCCAGCACGCCTTCCTGTACACCGACGGCGTCCTGCAGGACATCGGCTCGCTGGGCGGCCTTTTTACGGAAGCGCGTGCCCTCAACGAGGCGGGACAGGTGGTCGGGTTTTCGACCTATGCCGACGACCTGCCGGGCATCGATTTTTCGAGCGCGTTCGTGTTTCGCGACGGCATCATGCTCGACCTGAACCTGGTGACCGAACGGCCGGGCCTGTGGACCGTGCTGGACGCCGTCGGCATCAACGATGCCGGGCAGATCGCGGCCTTTGCCTGCACCGACTTCGGCGACTGCCGCGCGGTGCGGCTCGATCCGATCCCGGCCATCCCCGAACCGCAGCCGGCGGCCTTGTGGCTGGCCGGCGTACTGGGACTGGGACTGGCGGGGGCGCTGCGCAGGAGGAGTAAAACTGCTTAATAATTAAGCATTATGTTGTTCAGCGCAGCATGTCGATGTGCATGATGCCGTCTTCATCGTACGGGGCAGAAACGGTCTCGAAGCCGAAGTCCTGGTAGAACTTTTCGAGGCGCTGCTGGGCGCCGATGCGGATGCGGTGACCCGGGTGCAGCTGCTCGGCATACTGGATGCCGTGCGCGACCAGTTCGCGTCCGGTGCCGGTGCCGCGCACGTCATTCGTGGTGAGAATGCGGCCGAGCGACATCTCGTCGTATTTGGCGCCTGGCGCCAGGCAGCGCAAATAGGCCACCAACACGCGCCGGCCGCCGATGTCGCGCCAGCCGAGCAGGTGGTGGGCGTCGAGGTCGTAGCCGTCGATGTCCGGATATAAGCAGGTCTGCTCGAGGATGAACACTTGCTGGCGCTGGGCCAGGACTTCATACAGTTGCGCGCCAGAGAGGTCGCTGAAGCTGCACCATTGCCATTGAATCATGTGGTAATCCGTAAATTAAAAGGTGGCCGCCGTCTCGAAACCCTCGAGCACATTGACCGTGTGGATGCCGAGCTCGGCGTGCGCCTGCCCGCCCTCGAACACGAAGGCGGTCGGCAGGCCGAGCCAGGCGATGCGCTCGCCGATGCGCAGGTAATCGGCGCCGTGCAGCCTGAACATGGCGTTCGCGCCGCCACTTGGATCGTCGCCGCGCGCGCCCACGCCGAGCGCGACCACCAGCGCCTCGGGCGCGAACATGCCCAGTTTGAGGCAGGCCGTCTCCAGCGCCGCCAGCCAGTGCGCCGCGCCCGCGCCGCGCGCCAGCGGCAGGTTCATGTTGGCGCCGGCGCCTTCTCCGCTGCCCGCTTCGTCGGCGTGGCCGAGATAAAACGGGAAATCAAACTGCGGGTCGGCGTGGAGCGAGACCGTCAGCACGTCGCCGCGGCCATAGAAAATGCCCTGGGTGCCGCTGCCGTGGTGGTAGTCGATGTCGAGGATGGCCACGCGTTTTGCGCCATCGTCGAGCAGGTGCTGGGCGGCCAGCGCCGCATTGTTCAGGAAGCAGCCGCCGCCAAAAAAGTCGCTGCCCGCGTGGTGGCCCGGCGGACGGGTCAGTGCGAAACTGCCGCGCTGGCCCAGGCGCAAGGCGTGGGCGGCATTGATGGCGCAGTCGGCGCCGGTTTTGGCGGCGTTCCAGGTGCCGGCGGTGAGGGCTGTGGCGTCCATCGAATACAGCCCGAGGCGCCCGATTAAACTGGCTGGTTCGATATCGCTGCGCAGGGCGCGCACCGGCCAGTTCGACGCGCATGCATCCTGCTCGGCATGGCCCGGGGCGAGCGCCGTCCAGTCGCTCCAGGCGCTGCGCAGGAAGTGCAGGTAACGCGGACTGTGGATGCGCTCGAGCGAGACCAGCGGCGCGCGGTGCGGCGTGACGATCTCGCCCAGTCCGCGCCGCTGCAGTTCCTTTACAACCAGTTCGACCCGCTCGGGCTGTTCAAACGACGTCTGCCCGTCAGGCCGCGTCGACTGCGCGCGGTGCTGGGCATGGTGTTCGTTATAAAAAGTGAGCAAGGCATCTCCGCGACAAATCTTAAGGATTGCCGCACAGTGTACTGCTGTTATATGCCGCCACGAAATCGTCGAAGCTGCCCGTGTCCCGCTGCTCGACGATCGCCTGCTCGGCCAGCGAGGCGGCCGCCATCTCGGCGAACACCGCTTCTTCGGCCGCCATCAGGGGGCTTTCGCGGAAATAGGCTGCATGCAGCGCGCTCTGTTGCAGGCCGAAGGCGGCGACCGAACCGAGCTTGCGCACCTCGTCCAGTACCCGCGCCGATGGCGTCTTCGACGGATCGGCGACCTTCGCCTTTTGCTGCGCCAGCGAGGCTTCGTGGACGCCGTTCTCGTTATGCTCTTCGTCGAGCAGGCGCGCCAGCGGGCGGATGCGTTCGATCAGCTCGTCTGCCCATTGTTTGAGCGCTACTTCCTCGCCGTCGCGCGTGAGCGTCAGGTCCGGACGCCGCCCTTCCTTGACCGTGCGCGCAAAATTACGGGCGTAGACCTGGCCCTCGGCAGCACTGATCATCGGGCTCTCGTCGAGCGCGCAAAACAGCAGGAAGGCGTCGAGGAAACGGCCGGTCTCGAGGGCGATGCCGATCGGCTCGAACGGGTCGACGTCCAGGCAGCGCACCTCGATGTATTGCACGCCGCGGTTGCACAGCGCCTGCACCGGGCGCTCGCCGGTCCGGATCACGCGCTTGGGGCGGATCGTCGAATAGTATTCATTCTCGATCTGCAGCACATTGGTCGACAGCTGGATCCATTCGCCATCCTTTGATTTTGTCCCGACTTCCGCATACGGCGCATATGGACGGTTGACCGCATCCATCAGGCTGGTCACGTAGCTTTCCAGGCTGTTTTCGTGCGGACGCAGGCCGGACTGGGCGTCGTTCTGGTAGCCCAGGTCGCTCATGCGCAGGCTGGTCGCATACGGCAGGTACAAGGTGTCGTCGGACAGGGTTTCCAGCGCATGCGTGCGCCCGCGCAAGAAACTTGTCGTCAGTGCCGGCGAAGCGCCGAACAGGTACATCAGCAGCCAGCTGTAGCGGCGGAAGTTGCGGATGGTGGCGAAATAACTTTCCGACTGGAAGTCGCGCAAGGCCTTGCGCCGCTCTTGCGGGATGCCGTCGTTCGTCAGGATCAGTTGCCACAGCTGTTCGGGCAGCGAATAGTTGTAGTGGATGCCGGCGATGCACTGCATGGCCTTGCCGTAGCGCAGGGCCAGGCCGCGCCGGTACACGTGTTTGAGCATGCCGATGTTCGAACTGCCGTACCAGCCGATGGCGATGTCTTCTTCCGCCGGCAGTTCGCCCGGCATCGAGGAACTCCACAGCATCTCGTCGCCCAGCCTGGTATAGGCGAAGCGGTGGATCGCGTCGAGCCGGTGCAGCGCCAGGCCGATGTCGTGCTCGGCCGGGGTGATGAATTCGAGCAGCGCTTCGGCGTAGTCGGTCGTGATCTGCGGATTCGTCAGCGCCGCGCCGAGCAAGGCCGGATGGGGCGTGCGCGCGAGCTGGCCGTGCGCGTCGACGCGCAGGGTTTCGCGTTCAATGCCGCGCAGGCCCTGGCTGAGCAGGCCACGGTGGGCATCGTCGTCCAGCAGGGCCAGGCGGCGGGTCAGTTGATTCGACACGGGTGTTTCCTTTCTTATACTACTTGAGCGTGATTGGTGCAGAGAGTAACCGAAAATCGGACAGCGCGTCGGTGGCTCGTCTATTTCCAGCAGGCGCACCGATCGACGCTTGCGGGCAGGCTCAATCGGACCCCGCCAGGGCAGCTGCGGGCGCTGTGCGGACCGGCTCCGGCAGCGGCGTGGTCCCGGCCGCCGGCGCTTCGCCGGGACGTTTGACGGGGGTCGGCGCGGGTGGCGTGAGGGCAAGTTGCGGAGGCGCGCGCGCCGGGTCGGCAGGTGGCGGTGGCGCCGCTCTGGACACCGGTGGGCTAACTTCAGTGGGCGGTTTGGCGGCTGGCGCGGCGTTGATTTTGGGCGGCGCGGCGGCCGCGGGCGCGCCGTTCGACACGGGGGCTTTCGCGGGCGCAGCTGCGGGTGCCGCCTGCGGCTCCGGCTCGCCCTGCTGGGCCGCCAGCCATTTCCCCATTTCGCGTTCCAGCAGCGGCAGCGGCAGCACGCCATTGCCCAGCAGCGCATCGTGGAAACGGCGCGCATCGAAGCGCTCGCCAAGCGCGGCCTGCGCCTTCTCGCGCAAGGCTTTGAAACGCAGCTGGCCCGCCTTGTAGCTCAGCGCCTGCGCCGGCTGGGCGATGTAGCGGTCGACCTCGACTTCGTTGTCGGCCAGCGCGTTCGCCGTGTGCGCATTCAGATAGTCGAGCGCCTGCTGGCGCGACCAGCCGAGCGCGTGGATGCCGGTGTCGACCACCAGGCGCGCGGCGCGGAACATGTCGTCGTTCAGGTAGCCGAAGCGCGAAAACGGATCGCGAAAAAAACCCAGTTCCGGTCCCAGGCTCTCGGCATACGTCGCCCAGCCTTCGCCGAAGGCGTCGTCCCAGCCCTTGCGCCGAAATGCCGGCAACTCGCGCAAGCCGCGCGCGCGCGCCACCTGCAAGTGGTGGCCGGGAACGGCTTCGTGCAGCGCCAGCGTTTCGACTTCCCACAAGGGCTGGCTGCCCAGGCGCTCGGTATTGACCACCAGCGCCGCGCTGCGCTCGGGCGTGCCGGCTTCGTAATACGCCGCGACCTGGCCGCCGGCGCCCGCCTGGCCAAGCCGCTTGACGCCGATCTCGTCAAGCGGGATGGTGCCGAACAGGGCCGGCAGGCTGGCATGCGCGCGCTCGATCACGCGCCGGTAGCGCGCCAGCAAGGCTTCCGGCGTGCGCGCGAACAGGCGTTTATCCGTGCGCGCAAAGGCCAGGAATTGGGGCAGGTTGCCGCGAAAGCCGGTGTCGCGAATGGCCTCCATCATTGCCGCGCGGATGCGGGCCACTTCCTTGACACCCAGCGCATGCAGTTCGAGCGGGGTCAGCTCGCTGCCGCTGGCCTTCCTTGCCAGGAAGGCGTAATAGCCGGGGCCGCCCGGCAGGCTGGAGGCGCCCAGCGTGTCGCGCGCGGCCGGCAGGTAGTCGCTGCGCAGGAACGTTTCCAGGCGGCGCAGGGCGGGCGCGGCGCTCTCGCTCAGGGCCGCCGTGCCGGCGGCCAGCAATTCCTCGCGCAGCTTCGGTTCGATGGTGGCGGGAATGCGGTGCAGGGGCGCGCCCAGCGGGCCTTCGCCCAGGCGTTCGCGCATGCCGCGCAGCAGTTCGGGCAGGCCGCGCACGCTCGCCTTGGGCGCCGTCCAGCCGCTGCGTACGCCTTCGCGCAGCTGCTCGATCAGGCCGTCGACGTGCTCCGGCAAGGCGTTCAGGCGCGCGATGTAGTTGCGGTAGTCGTCCTCGCTGGCGAACGGCGTTTGCGCGACCAGGCGCGGCAGGCGCACATGCAGGCCGTCCCAGCTGGTCAGCGCGTACGGGTCGAGCGTGGTAAAGGCGAGCGTGGCGAACTGGCGCTCCTTGTCGAACATGAACAGGTCGAGCGAAAGGCGCTCCTGCGCGGGCAAGCCGGCACGGTCGAAGGCGCGTGCTTCCTCGAGCATGCTGCGCAACTGCTCGCGCCGGGCGCGCGCCGCCGCCGGCGACAGGTCGGACAGGCGGTCGTTGTAGCGCTTGTCTCCGAGCGTGGTCGCATATTCGGGATGGTGCTCGAGGCGCCACTGCCAGTCGCGCTCGAACAATGCCGCCGCCGGCCCCGGGCCGCTTTGTGCGTGGCCGTGGAGCAGGACGGTGGACAGGACGAGGAGAATAAATAGGCGGCGCATCGGGGAAGGGAGGTGGGGGTGTGAGCATTGTAACAACGCCCGGACAAAGACCGCGCACCGTGGGGTGGCGCAGTGCCGGGGTTTCGTAGGGAGGGCACAGCGTGCCCTCCCTAACCAGAGCCTGCAGCTTACCCGCGTCGTCCGCCGCTGACGCGCTCGATCCCGCCGAGATCGCGCCAGCTTTGTACTTCGCTGTAACCGGCGGCCGCCAGCAAATCGCGTACCGCCGCGGCCTGGTCATACCCATGCTCGAGCAGCAGCCAGCCGCCCGCGACCAAATGCGCGGGGGCACCGGTGACGATCGTGCACAGCGCCGACAGGCCGTCGGCGAAATCGGTCAGCGCGCCGCTCGGCTCGAAGCGCAAATCGCCTTGCGCCAGGTGTGCGTCGGCGCAGGCGATATACGGCGGATTCGAGGCGATCAGGTCAAAGTCCTCCTCGCCCAAGGCCGCGAACCAGTCGCTGCGCAGGAAACGGACCCGGGCGCCATTCGCGCCGGCATTCGCGCGCGCCACGTCCAGGGCCTCTTCGCTGAGGTCGAGCGCGGTCACCAATGCGTCCGGCCGCGTGTGCGCCACGGCGACCGCGATGGCGCCGCTGCCGGTGCCCATGTCGAGCAGGCGCGCACCGGGCGTCAGGCGCTCCAGGCTCAGTTCGACGATCAGTTCGGTGTCGGGACGGGGAATCAGCACGGCCGGGCTGACCTGGAAGGGCAAACCGAAAAATTCGCGCTGGCCGACGATATAGGCGATCGGCTCGCCATTCAGGCGCCGCGCGACCAGGGCCTGCAAGTGCGCCGCTTCTTCTACGCTCAGGGCGCGCTCCGAATTGGTGATCAGCCCGACGCGCGTGAGGGTCAATGCATGGCACAGCAGGATGCGGTTTTCCAGCGGATCGAGCGGCAGGGCGGCCTGCAGCGCGCCGACCGTGGCGCCGGCGGCGATCCTCATCGCGCCTGGCGCGTGGTTTGGCGCATGAGCAGCACCCAGACCAGGGACAAGGTCAGCAGCACGAACCAGACGGCCGACCACTGCGGGATCGACAAGCCGAGGATGCCGCCGGTGGCGCTCTCGCACAGGCCTTCCGCCTTGAACAGCCACGGCAGCACGGTGGCCGTCGGGATTTTATTCAGGATCGTTTCCATCGGATCGATACCGCAGGAAAAGCCGGGATTGGCCAGCACATACAAATGTTTGCCGACCACGCCCAGCCCGCCCAGCGCCGGCAGCAGCGCCACGCCGGCGCCAAGGCGCAGCTTGCCGCTCAGCGCCCCGGCCAGGGCGGCGATGCCGACCCCGAGGAACAGGTAGCGCTGGATCACGCACAGCGGGCAGGGCAGCATGTCGTGCGCCAGCTGCAGGTAGACGGCCACCGCGACCAGCGCGAAACTGATGAGGGAAATAGTCAGGAGGACGGAGCGGGAACGAGGCATCGGGTAAGAACTTTCGTGTGCAAGGGAGTGGCGCGATTCTCGCACAGGGCGGATCGCTGCCGTATTTTCACATTGGCAAGAGGCAAGCGGGTTAAGCCTGCCTTAATCGCCCAGCGCCGCCAGCAATTCGGCCTGGTGCTCGGCCGCCAGCGCATTGGTGAGGTCGAGCAGGTCGCCGTCCATGATGAAATCGAGTTTATACAGCGTCAGGTTGATGCGGTGGTCGGTCAGTCGCCCTTGCGGGAAGTTATAAGTGCGGATGCGCTCGCTGCGGTCGCCCGAGCCGATCAGGCTCTTGCGGGTCGCCGCTTCTTTCGACTGCTGCTCGCGCAGCTGCACGTCCTTGATGCGCGCCGCCAGCACTTTCATCGCCTGCGCCTTGTTCTTGTGCTGGCTGCGGTCGTCCTGGCATTCGACCACGATCCCGGTCGGCAGGTGCGTCAGGCGCACCGCCGAATCGGTCTTGTTGATGTGCTGCCCGCCGGCGCCCGACGCGCGGTAGGTGTCGATGCGCAGGTCGGCCGGGTTGATGTTCACGTCCTCGACTTCATCGGCTTCCGGCATCACGGCCACCGTGCAGGCCGAGGTGTGGATGCGGCCCTGGGTTTCGGTGGCGGGCACGCGCTGCACGCGGTGGCCGCCCGACTCGAACTTGAGTTTCGAATACACGCCGTTGCCGATCACGCGCACGATCACTTCGCGGTAGCCGCCCAGGTCCGAGCTCGACTCCGACACCATCTCGACCTGCCAGCGATTACGTTCGGCAAAGCGGGTGTACATGCGCAGCAAGTCCCCTGCGAACAGGGCCGATTCGTCGCCGCCGGTGCCGGCGCGAATCTCGAGGAAAATGTTGCGCTCGTCGTTTTCGTCTTTCGGCAGCAGCATCTTTTGCAGGTCGAGGTCGAGCGCGGCCAGGCGAGATTTGGCCGCTTCGATTTCCTCTTGCGCGAATTCCTTCATTTCCGGGTCCCCCAGCATCTCCTGGGCTGCGGCGATGTCGCCATTCGCGTCCTGGTACTGGCGGTACAGCGCGACGAGGGGACCGATTTCGGCGTGTTCGCGCGTCATTTTCCGGTAGTTGTCCATGTTGGCGGTGGCGCCTTCGTGGGTCAGCAATTCGTCGAGTTCGACCAGGCGGTTCGCGAGTTGGTCCAGCTTGGCCAGCATCGATGGTTTCATAGGATTTCCGGGAAGAGCAATAGGGATCAACAGGATGGCGCGCGAACGCCAGGACGCGCCCGGGGGGCGCCACTGCGGAAAGCGGGCGCTAACGGCGGCCGCGGAACAGCTGCGGGAGCAGGCTGGCCAAGCGTGCGCGCTCGTCGCCTTCGGCGCGGTGCAGCGCCTGCTGCGGGCCGTGCAGGAATTTGGCCGTTAAACCCTTCGACAGCGCTTCGAGCACCGCTTCGGGATCGTCGCCACGCGCCAGCAACCTGCGGGCGCGTTCGAGTTCGGCCAGGCGCAGCGCCTCGCTCGACTCGTGCAACTGCTGGATCACCGGGACCACGGCGCGGTCGCCGATCCAGTGCATGAAGGAAGCGACGCGGCTCTCGATGATGGCTTCGGCTTGCGCCACCGCCGCCTGGCGGCCTTCCATGCCGGTTTGCACCACCTGCGCCAGGTCGTCGACCGTATACAGGAAGACGTCGTCCAATCGCGCCACTTCCGGCTCGATATCGCGCGGCACGGCCAGATCGGCCATGAAAACGGGACGATGGCGGCGTGCTTTGATTGCGCGCTCGACCAGGCCGAGCCCGAGCAGCGGTAAGGTAGAAGCCGTGCACGAGACGACGATGTCGAATTGCGCCAGGCAGTCGGGCAAATCGGCGAGGCGGATCGCGCGCCCGTTCAGGCGCGTGGCGAGCGACTCGCCGCGCTCCATCGTCCGGTTCGCGATCGTGATCGATTTCGGGTTGTGCGCGGCAAAATGGGCGGCGCACAGTTCGATCATCTCGCCGGCGCCGATGAACAGCACCTGCTGGTCGGCGATGCTGTCGAAGATGCGTTGCGACAGGCGCACGCAGGCGGCCGCCATCGACACGCTGTGGGCGCCGATGGCCGTCGTGGTGCGCACTTCCTTGGCGACGGCAAAACTGCGCTGGAACAGCTGGTGCAGGTAGGTGCCGAGACCGCCGGCCTGGTCGGCCGTACGCACCGCATCCTTCATCTGGCCGAGGATTTGCGGCTCGCCCAGCACCATCGAATCGAGCCCGGAGGCGACGCGGAAGGCGTGGCGCACGGCGTCGTCCTGCGGCAGCATGTACAGATGCGGGCGCAGTTCGGCGAAATTCAGGGCGTGGTAATGGGCCAGGAACTGGGCCGAGGCATCGAGGGAATTCGGTACGCCGCTGGCGGCATACAGCTCGGTGCGGTTGCAGGTGGAGAGGATGGCCGCTTCGTCGACGCCGCGCCCGTCATGACTGCCGAAGCGGCCGAACCATTCGCGCGCCGAATGCACTGCACGCCCGAGCTGCTCAGGACCAAGCGCCAGCTGCTCGCGCAGCGAGACCGGTGCGGTCGTGTGGTTCAGGCCAACGGCGAGCAATTGCATGCTGGGGTGAAAGAAGGGAGACGGTGCGGCCATTATACCCGCATGCGCGCAGGGTTTCATGGGGCAATGGAGGGCAATAAAGAGGGATCAACGGCAGGTCTGCCGTAGGGGCCATTGAGGCCAATCGCCTCGATGACGGGTTCACCGGGCGTCCCGTGCCCACGCGCAATGATGAATTGTGCTGGCGTTCGCGTGGGCGCTGGGCGCCCGTCCTACAAAAGCGAACAGCCCTCAGGCGGCGCCGAGCTTTTCGAGGCGGTAGCCGTAGCTGTACACCGGCACCAGTCTGAAACCGTTCTCGGGACGAAGGCTCAGCTTGTTGCGCACGCGCGAGACATGCGTATCCATGGTGCGCGAAGGCACGGCCGTTTCGCGGACCCACACGGCTTCGTGGATATAGGCGCGCGACAGTGGGCGGCCGATATTGCGGAAGAACAGCAGGGCCAAATAAAACTCTTTCTGGGTGACGTCGATGATGCTGCCATCTTTTAACAGGCGGCCCGGGCGCGTTTCGAACACGTAGGAGCCGAATTGCAGCTGTTCGGTGCCGGTCTGGGCCGGATAGGCGCGGCGCAGCAGGGCCGAAACGCGGGCCACCAGTTCGCCGCGGCGCAGCGGTTTGACCAGGTAGTCGTCGGCGCCGGCGGCCATGCCGGCCACGATATCGTCCTCGGCACTGCCGCTGACGAGGAACATCGCCGGCGCGTCGGGCGCCATCTTTTCCTTGGCACGGCGCAAAATGTCGGCCGCTTCCAGGTCGCCCGCGGGCCAGTCCATGACCAGGAGATCGGTGCTGTCCTTGCGCAGTTGCGCCAGCATGTCCTTGCCGCTGTCGAAGAACTGGCAACTGTGGCCGGCGGCACTGAGGACCTGGCAAACCAGGTCAGCCTGACTACGGTCATTATCTAGGACAGCTATTCTCATGGGGGCACGCAATTGTTAAAGTCGTACTGTAGGAGACCTCCTACAAGGTTAAACGGACTATAGCAGACTTTTACAAAATAATGCTACTCGTAAACTTCCGTTTTTGATCGAAAGCCCGGGGCCGTCAGGGCGTCGTAGGAGGATTTTCCTGTCCTAGCCCGGCAAGTGCTCAATTTCGGCAGTTCACGGTGTAGGAGGTTAGCTTGCCCGGATGCGGCTGGAATGCAACATTCACGACAAAAAAACAACACCTTGTGACAACGATACAATGAATTCGTTCTTCAAAAGGCAGGAAGCAGGGCGGGAGAGAGAAAAGCATCCGGCGAAGAAACCGGACGCTGAATAACAAACGGCAGCGCCAGGCGCTGCCGTTGAGGCTGAAGAAGCGGACCGAATCAGGCGTCCGGCAGCACCACATTTACGTCGAGCACTTCCAGGTTGCCCTGGCGGTCGAGCGAGATCTTGATGTCGTCCGCGTTGACCTTGGTGTACTTCGAAATCACTTCGATCAGTTCGCGGTGCAGCGCCGGCAGGAAGTCCGGGCCGGTGCGGTTGGTGCGCTCACGGGCAATGATGATCTGCAGCCGTTCCTTGGCTGCGGTCGCGCTCTTTTTCTTTTCGGGGAACAGGAATGAGAGCAAGGCCATATCACTTTGTCCCAAAGAGTCGCTGCAACAAGCCCGGCTTTTCGTAGTTGGTAAAGCGCAGCGGGCGCTCTTCGCCCAGGAAGCGCGCCACCACGTCCTCATAGGCCTCGGCCACGTCGGTCCCCTTGAAGTGGATCGCCGGATTGCCCTGGTTCGAGGCGTGCAGTACCGACTCCGATTCCGGGATGATGCCGATCAGCGGAATGCGCAGGATTTCCTGCACGTCCTGGTAGGACAGCATTTCGTCGTTTTCGACGCGCTTCGGCGAATAGCGGGTAATTAACAGGTGTTCCTTGACCGGCTCGCCGCCGGTCTGGGCGCGGCGCGACTTGGCCTGGATGATGCCGAGGATGCGGTCCGAATCGCGCACCGACGATACTTCCGGATTGGTCACGATCAGCGCTTCGTCGGCGAAGGTCAGGGCCATCAGGGCGCCATGCTCGATGCCGGCCGGCGAATCGCAGATGATGAATTCGAAGTCCATCTGCACCAGCTCGTTCAATACGCGCTCGATGCCGTCTTCCGACAGGGCGTCCTTGTCGCGCGTTTGCGAGGCCGGCAGGATGAACAGGTTTTCGCAGTGCTTGTCCTTGATCAGGGCCTGGTTCAGCGTCGCCTCGCCATTGACCACGTTGACCAGGTCGTACACCACACGGCGTTCGCAGCCCATGATCAGGTCGAGGTTGCGCAGGCCGACGTCGAAGTCCAGCACGGCGGTCTTGTGGCCGCGCAGGGCCAGGCCGGTGGAAAAGCTTGCGCTCGAAGTGGTTTTGCCCACGCCGCCCTTGCCGGACGTTACAACAATAATTCTTGCCACAAAAGTGTCCTTTACAGTATCTGGTAGTGCCTGGCTCAGGTGCGCAACGAAGCCGGAGTCAGCGATGATATATCGATCCGGTCGCCGACCAGGCGAATTTGTGCCGGCTGGCGTGCGAGCTCGGCCGGGAAGCCCTCGTCGAAGGTGCGGTACACACCCGCGATCGACACCAGTTCCGGTTGCAGCGACAGGCCGAAAATACGCGATTCGGCATTGCCCGAGGCGCCCGCCAGGGCGCGCCCATGCATCGGCGCATACACGTGGATGCTGCCGTCGGCAATGATCTCGGCGCCATTGTTGACCGCCGCCGTGACGATCAGGTCGCAGCCGCGCGCATACACGCGCTGGCCGGCGCGCACCGGGGTGTCGACGATCATCGCCGGCAGCGCCACGGTCTGCGGCTGCGGCGCAGGCTGGGGGAGCGCGGCTGGCACGGGAACGATCGTCACCGTCGCCGCGGCGGCCGTCGCCGCGGCCACGTCCTCGCGCGCACGGTCGGCGCCGGCGCCGTCGTCGAGCGCCAGGCCGCGCGCCTTGACGGCCTCATGCATCCCGGGCGTCGCGCCGCGCACGGCGACCGCGTTCAGGCGGTATTTCTTCAGCAGGTCGACCAGCGCGCGCCAGTCGATATAGGTGGGCTCGGGGCGCAGGGCGCCGACGTCGATCACTGCGAATTCGTCTTCGAAAAAGTCCGATACGCCGCCGGTCATCTGCTTGAGGGCCGCATCGATCGCAATCGGATCGACCGAATGCAGGATCGCCGAGATGGCGACGACCGTGGAGATCTTGATTTCGATGGGCAGGCTGGACGGGCTTTTCGACATAAACAGTTCAGGTTGGATTAGCCCGTGCATTCTACTGTGAAATTTGCTGAAAAGGGCAGCATTTCCCCTATCGTGCCATAGGGCAACTGAGGCTGCGCGCAGGTTCCGTATTTTGTTGGAAATCGCCGTGTGGAAACCCCTTATCAACCTATCGGCATTACCGGTTGTTTTCTGTGGATAAGCTGATAAGATTGACTTCGCTCAAACGTAAACGCGGGCGTGAAACCTAAGATTTGAGGTTTCCGCCGGGCCGAATCGGCAGCCATGTACCGTACTCGGGTACACACTCCCTCGCTACAGAGCGTATCGCTGCCCTCAACCCTGGCCTAGCCAGAAGATACCGGAGACAATAATGGAAGACGTCGTCATCGTAGCCGCCGGCCGCACCGCGGTCGGCAAATTCGGCGGGTCGCTCGCCAAGATTCCCGCCGCCGAACTCGGCGCGCAGGTCATCCGTCACTTGCTGGCGAAAACCGGCATCGACCCGGCCACCGTCAGCGAAGTGATCCTGGGCCAGGTGCTCACCGCCGGCGTCGGCCAGAACCCGGCGCGCCAGGCCGCCATCAAGAGTGGCTTGCCCGACATGGTGCCCGCCTACACCATCAACAAGGTCTGCGGCAGCGGCCTGAAGGCTACCCACCTCGCCACCCAGGCGATCCGCTGCGGCGACGCCAACATCGTCATCGCCGGCGGCCAGGAAAACATGAGCGCCTCGCCGCACGTGCTGAACGGCTCGCGCGACGGTTTCCGCATGGGCGATGCCAAACTGGTCGACACCATGATCGTCGACGGCCTGTGGGACGTCTACAACCAGTACCACATGGGCGTCACGGCCGAGAACGTCGCACGCAAGTACGAGATCTCGCGCGCCGAGCAGGACCAGTTCGCGCTGAACTCGCAACTGAAGGCCGAAGCGGCCCAGGCGGCGGGTAAATTCAAGGACGAAATCATCCCGATCGAGATTCCTTCTAAAAAGGGGACGGTTGTCTTCGATACCGACGAGTATCCGAAAGCGGGCAGCACCATCGAGGCCCTGACCAGCCTGCGCCCCGCCTTCAACAAGGAAGGTACTGTTACCGCCGGTAACGCCTCCGGCCTGAACGACGGCGCCGCCGCCGTGATCATGATGAGCGCCTCCAAGGCACGCGAACTGGGCCTGACGCCGATCGCGCGCATCAAGGCCTATTCGTCCTCGGGCCTGGACCCGACCATCATGGGCATGGGCCCGGTATCGGCCTCGCGCCTGTGCCTGCAAAAGGCCGGCTGGACCCACGACCAGGTCGACCTGATGGAAATCAACGAGGCTTTCGCCGCACAGGCGGTGGCGGTCAACAAGGAAATGGGCTGGGACACGTCGAAGATCAACGTCAACGGCGGCGCCATTGCCCTGGGCCACCCGATCGGCGCCTCGGGCGCACGCGTGCTGGTGACCCTGCTGCACGAAATGGTCCGGCGCGACGCCAAGCGTGGCCTGGCCAGCCTGTGCATCGGCGGCGGGATGGGGGTGGCGCTGGCGGTCGAACGCGACTGATAAGGTTTTTTAGTGCGTAAGGGTCGTTGACAGCGTTTCCTAGTACGTCAAGGCCCCCTCAACAGATAAAAAAACAGGAGATTACAAATGGCACGAGTAGCATTGGTAACGGGCGGTATGGGCGGCCTCGGCGAGGCTGTGTGCATCAAGCTGGCGGCACTCGGCTACAAGGTTGTCACGACCCACTCGCCGGGCAACACCAAGGCCGAGGGCTGGCTGGCCTCGATGCGCGAGCAGGGCTTCGACTTCAAGGCCTATCCGTGCGACGTGGCCGACTACGATTCGGCCCAGGCCTGCGTCAAACGGGTCGAGCAGGAAGTCGGTGCGGTCGACGTGCTGGTCAACAACGCCGGCATCACGCGCGACATGACCTTCAAGAAGATGGACAAGGTCAACTGGGACGCGGTCATCAAGACCAACCTCGATTCCGTGTTCAACATGACCAAGCCGGTCTGCGACGGCATGGTCGAGCGCGGCTGGGGCCGCATCATCAACATCTCGTCCGTCAACGGCCAGAAGGGCGCCTTCGGCCAGACCAACTACTCGGCCGCGAAAGCCGGCATGCACGGCTTCACCAAGGCACTGGCGCTGGAAGTGGCGCGCAAGGGCGTGACCGTCAACACCATCTCGCCAGGCTATATCGGCACCAAGATGGTGATGGAGATCCCGAGTGAAGTGTTGGAAAGCAAGATCATCCCGCAAATCCCAATGGGCCGCCTGGGCAAGCCGGACGAAGTCGCCGGCCTGGTCGCTTACCTGTCGTCGGACGAAGCGGCATTCGTAACCGGCGCCAACATCGCCATCAACGGCGGCCAGCACATGTCGTAAGCAGCCGCACAAGATTGATAGGCGCATTCGAACAAGAAGCGCTCGCATAACAATCATGTTTGGAGCACCGCCAAGGCGGTGCTTTTTTTACGCCGCGTTTTGCCCGGCCAACCCGACCGGCGCCGCAAGCGCACGGCTTGTTTTCCGCTTTTTTTGTATCCTGTGCCTGGACGCCACTTTGATGATTGCCCCATGACGAACGATTCCCAGGCAGACGTGCTCGCCCTGCCGAAAGCCTTGCGTTACGACCATTTTATTCGCCGCGTGGCCGATACCGGCCAGGTCTGGGGCCTGGTGCAGGATGGCTGGGCCATCGGCAAGACCGACGACGGCGCCCTCGTGTTCCCGCTCTGGCCCACCAGCGAACTGGCGCAGCAGTGCGCCGTGCTCGAATGGGAAGGCTATGTGCCGCAGGAATTCGGCTTGCAGGAGCTGTTCGACGGATTGCTTCCGCAGCTCGAGGCCGACGGCATCCTGCCCGGCATCACGTACACGCCCGACGAATACGGGCTGACGCCCTCGCATGCCCAGTTGCGCGCCGACCTGAACAAGCGGTTGCGCCAGCGCGCCGCCTTGCCACCTGACCCTGTCGAATAAGGCTTATTCATGCACACCCTCCCGTACGATGGCCTGGCGCTGGCCGCCCTGGACGAACAGTTGCTGCAGCCCGGCGTCAAGGGACTGCCGATCACCGAACCGCTGCGCCAGGGCGCGATTGGCGTGCAAGGCTGGAATGTGCTGCACGCCGATACCAGCTTCCCGGTGGCCGTGCTGAAAACGGCCGCCCTGCGCCATAACCTCGACTGGATGCGGCGCTTTTGCGCGCGCTACGGGGTCACCCTGGCGCCGCATGGCAAGACGACGATGAGCCCGCAATTGTTCGGCGCCCAGCTGGCCAACGGCGCCTGGGCCATCACCCTGGCCAACGCCACGCAAATCCAGGTCGCGCACCGCTTCGGCGTGCGCCGCGTGCTGCTGGCGAACCAGCTGGTGGCGCCCAGCGACATCCGGGCCGTGCTTTCTCTGCTGCGCGGCGACCCGGGTTTCGACTGCATTGTGCTGGCCGATTCCATGGCCGGCGTGGCGCGCCTGGCCGAGGCGGTGGCGCTGCACCCTTTGGTGCGTCCCTTGCCGGTGCTGGTCGAACTGGGTCTCGCAGGCAAACGCGCCGGCTGCCGCACACCGGAGGCGGCGCTGACGCTGGCGCGTGCGATTGCCACGGCGCCCGGGTTGGAACTGGCCGGCTTCGAAGGTTACGAGGGGCTGTTGGTGAGCGAGGACCGCGCTGCCGACCTGGGAGCGGTTGACGCTTTTCTTGCACAACTGGTGGCCCTGTTATGCACGGCCGATGACGAAGGGCTGTTTGTCGGCGCCGAGATTGTACTGACGGCCGGCGGTTCGGCGTATTTCGACCTCGTTGCACGCGCCTTCGGCGCCGTGTCGGGGCTGTCGCGGCCACTGCGCGCGGTGCTGCGCAGCGGCTGCTACCTGACGAGCGACCACGGCACCTACGAGCGCATGATCGGCGAGCTGAACGAGCGTGAAGCCGAACACGACGGCCTGCGCCCGGCCCTGGAGGTGTGGTCGATGGTGCAATCGCGCCCGGAACCGACGCTGGCCATACTCACCATGGGCAAGCGCGACGCCTCTTACGACGCCGACCTGCCGCGCCCGCTGCTATACCACCGTCCCGGTCCGGGCAGGCCGCATGCGCTGCCCGCCGCGTGCGCCATCGTCAAACTGAACGACCAGCACGCCTACCTGCGCCTGCCCGCCGGCCACCCGTTATGTAGCGACCTGGCGGTCGGCGACCTGGTCGGTTGCGGTATCTCGCACCCGTGCACCACCTTCGACAAGTGGCAATTACTGCTGGGCGTCGACGACGATTACCACGTGCGCGGGGTCTACAATACCCTCTTCTAAGAGAGCGCGACGGTAAGCTACAATCCTTGCTCGACCTTTAAAAAGAGCCGCCATGCCTGCCACCCCGCCGTCGCTGTTCCCGCCGATCCAACCGAGCCGCCACGGGATGCTGGCGGTCGACGCGCTGCACACGATCTACTGGGAGGAGGTGGGCAATCCGAACGGCATCCCGGTGCTGTTCCTGCACGGCGGTCCGGGCGCCGGCCTGTCTCCCCAGCACCGGCGCTTTTTCGATCCGCACGCCTACCGCGTGATCCTGTTCGACCAGCGCGGCGCGGGTAAATCGACCCCGCTGGGCGAGTGGCGCGACAACACGACCCAGTTGCTGATCGAGGACATCGAACGCCTGCGCCTCATGTTCGGCATTGCGCGCTGGCTGGTGTTCGGCGGCTCCTGGGGCTCGACCCTGGCGCTGGCCTATGGCCAGGCCCACCCGGAGCACTGCCTCGGTTTTGTCCTGCGCGGGATTTTCCTGTGCACCAAAGCCGAAGTCGAGTGGTTCCTGCATGGCGTGCAGTGGTTCTATCCGGAGCTGTACGAGGAATTCATCGCCCCGATTCCGCTTGCGGAACGCGCCGATTTGCTGGGCGCGTACGCGCGACGCCTGCTGTGCGACGACCCGGCCCTTTACTGGCCGGCGGCGCGCGCCTGGAGCCGCTTCGAAGGTCGGCGCGTGTTCTTGCTGCCGCAGGAAGAAGAGCAGCCGTCCGACACGCTCGACCTGGGCGTGGGGCGCCTGGAAGCGCACTACATGGCGAATGGCGCGTTTCTGGAAGAAGACCAGCTGGTGCGCGACATCGGCCGCATCGCCCACCTGCCGGCCGTCATCGTGCAGGGCCGCTACGACGTGATCTGCCCGCCGCTGTCGGCGCACCGCCTGCACGCGGCCTGGGCCGGCTCGACCATGCGCATGATTCCGGACGCCGGCCACGGCGCCCTCGAGATGGGCATTGCGCGCGCGCTGGTCGGCGCGACCGAACAGTTCAAGCGCCACGGCCGCTTCGATTGAGCCTTCAGCCGTGACGCGGCTGCTACACTACGCCTGACAAACAGACAACGCCATCCAACGTATTTCCATGAATATCCAGATTAGCGACATCGGCCACATGATCCAGCTGGCGATCGCCCCCGTTTTTCTCCTGACGGGCGTGGCGACCAAGCTGACCGTGCTGACCAACCGGCTGGCGCGCATCATCGACCGCACCCGGGTGCTGGAAGACCGCCTGCGCATCGGCCCGAACGACGAGTACACCGAAGAACTCGAAACCCTGTACACCCGCTCGCACCTGATCAACTACGCCATTACCTCGAGCACCGCCTGCGGTTTCCTGGTCTGCCTCGTGATTGCGATGCTGTTCCTTGGCGACAGCGCGAACATCAAGCTCGACCAGTACATCGCCGCCTCGTTCGTGCTGGCGATGTTCGGCCTGATCTTCAGCTTCGTCTTTTTCCTGCGCGAGATTTTCATCTCGTCGCGCTTCATGCGCATGCGCCACGACGTCAGCCTGGCGACGGGCGAGCGCCGCCCATAATTCCGCACCCTCCTATCGAATCGAGTATCACATGCACGACTACCAGCGCCCCCCCACCCTGCACCGCTACGGCATGCGCGACGAGCTCGAGCTGGCACTCAAAGCGGGCCAGTTCCGGCTGCTGCCGGCGGGCGGTTTCCTGACCATCTCCTTTTCGCAGGCCTGGAATAAAAGCCTGTTCGAGGTGCTGGGACCGGCCGATTGCTGCCTCGTCATCCACAACAGCGAGGAATTCGGAGAACGCCTGCACCGCGCCGTCCAGCGCGCCTTGCCGAACTGGGCCGGCATCGACGGCGCCGTCGAATACGGCCGCCGCTCGCCGCTGGGCGCGGCGTTCACCAAGAGCGGCGCCGAGGCGCGCGAACAGGAATGGAAGTTCGCCTGGCGCTCGCTGTCGCCCAATGCGAGTCTGCATCCGGTGACCGTGAGCATCGGCAGCATCGAGCAGTTCGCGGAATTAAGGGCGCCGGAGAGCTATCTGGTGTAAGTAGCAGCGCCGGGTTCGTAGGATGGGCACAGCGTGCCTATCCTACGAACCCGTTACGTTTAGAACCACTGCTCCACGGATTCCCGGTTTAATGCCGGGATGACAAACACCGCCTACCCCCATCTCCTCGCCCCGCTCGACCTCGGTTTCACCACGCTCAAGAACCGCGTGATCATGGGCTCGATGCACACCGGGCTGGAAGACCGTTTTTATAATTACGGCAAACTGGCCGCCTTCTACCGCGAACGCGCGGCCGGCGGCGTCGGGCTGATCGTCACCGGCGGCATCTCTCCCAACCGCGCGGGTTGGCTGCTGCCGCTGGGCGGCACACTGAATTTCCTGGGCGACGTGTTGAACCACCGGCGCGTCACGCGCGCCGTGCACGCAGAAGGCGGCAAGATCCTGATGCAGATCCTGCATGCGGGCCGCTACGGCTATCAACCCTTCGTCGTATCGGCCTCCGCCGTGAAGTCGCCCATTTCAAAATTCAAGCCGCGCGAACTCACCGAAGGCGGGATCGAGTCGACCATCCGCGCCTACGTGCGCTGCGCAAAACTGGCGAAACTGGCCGGCTACGACGGGGTCGAAGTGATGGGTAGCGAGGGTTACCTGTTGAACCAGTTCCTGTGCGCGCGCGTGAACCGCCGTACCGACGGGTGGGGCGGCCCGATCGAGAACCGGATGCGCCTGGCCGTCGAGGTCGTGCGCCGCATCCGCCAAGCCGTCGGCCCCGACTTCATCCTGATGTACCGCCATTCGGTGCTGGACCTGGTCGAAGGCGGCAACACCTGGGAAGAAGTGATCACGGTGGCGCGCGCGCTGGAGGCAGCCGGCGTCACCATCCTCAACACGGGTTATGGCTGGCACGAGGCGCGGGTGCCGACGATCGTCACGTCGGTTCCGCGCGCGGCCTTTGCCAGCGTCGCCGGGCGCCTGCGCCGCGAAGTGAATATTCCCGTGGTCGCGTCGAACCGCATCAACATGCCGCACGAGGCCGAGGACGTATTGTCTCGCGGCGACGCCGACATGGTGTCGATGGCGCGTCCCTTCCTGGCCGATGCCGCCTTTGTGATCAAAGCGGCGAGCGGGCGGGTGGACGAGATCAACACCTGTATCGGCTGCAACCAGGCCTGCCTGGACCACACCTTCTCGAATAAACGCGCCAGCTGCCTGGTCAACCCGCGCGCCTGCCACGAGACCGAGCTCAATTACGCCAAAACGACGACAGCGCGCAAGATCGCCGTGGTCGGCGCGGGACCGGCCGGACTGTCGGCGGCGACGGTGGCGGCCGAACGTGGCCACGCGGTGACGCTGTTCGAGGCATCCGGCCAGGTCGGCGGCCAGTTCAACATCGCCATGCAGATTCCCGGCAAGGAGGAATTTAGCGAGACCGTGCGTTATTTCGCGCGCAAGCTGGAAACGACCGGGGTCGACGTGCAACTGAACCGGCGCGTGACGCGCGCCGAGCTGCTGGCGGCGGGTTTCGATGACGTCATCGTCGCCACCGGTGTCCGCATGCGCATGCCGGCCATTCCCGGCATCGAACATCCGAAGGTGCTGTCCTATTTGCAGGTCTTGCGCGACAAGGCGCCAGTCGGTCAACGGGTGGCGATCATCGGCGCCGGCGGCATCGGCTTCGATACCGGCGAATTCCTTCTGCACGATCCGCGCCACCCCTTGCCGCAGCCGATCGCGGCCTGGACCGGGGAGTGGGGCGTCGACCTGGACGCGACGGTCGAAGGCGGCTTGGTAAAACCTGTGCCCGCGCATCCGTACCGCCAGTTGTACCTGTTGCAGAGAAAGAGCACGCGTCCGGGCGCTGGCCTGGGTAAAACCTCGGGTTGGGTGCACCGCGCGGCAATGGTGCGCGGCGGCGTGCAGATGCTGGCGGGGGTACAGTATGACCGCATCGACGACGCCGGGCTGCATATCACGGTCGGCGGCCAGCAGCGGCTGCTGGAAGTGGATAACGTCGTGATTTGCGCGGGGCAGGAGAGCCTCGATGAATTAACGGCGGGGGAGGCGGTGGCGGCGACAAGCTTCCACAAGATCGGCGGGGCGGTGCTGGCGGCGGAGCTCGATGCGAAGCGGGCGATTCGGGAGGGGGCGGCGTTGGCGGCCCGCTTGTAATTGGCGTTTACCGTTGATCAGGCGCCGTACCGCGTGGAGTCGGGACCCCACGCGGTACAAGGCGTGAACCACACGAACCTTATTTTTTACGCACCACCACGCACCCGATCGAATACCCGGCCCCGAACGAACAAATCACGCCATTTGCCCCCTGCGGCAAATCGTCCTGGTTGAGGTGGAACGCAATGATCGAGCCCGCCGACGAAGTATTCGCATAGGTATCGAGAATCACCGGCGCCTCGTTCGGCTCGGCGTCGCGCCCGAGCAGGGTGCGCGCGATCAGCAAATTCATGTTCAAATTCGCCTGGTGCAGCCAGTAGCGCGACACCTGCGGGATCTCCAGGCCGGCCGCTTGCACGGTATCCCGGATCATCTCGGCGGCCATCGGGCACACTTCCTTGAACACCTTGCGCCCCTGCTGGCGGAACAATTTATCCGCCCTGCCTTCGCCCGCTTCATCGAAGCGGTTCAGGAAGCCGAAGTTGTTGCGGATGTTGTTCGAAAATTTCGTTTTGAGTTTCGATTCGAGGATCTCGAACTGGTGTTCGCTCACGGCGGTGTCGGCCGCTTCGACGATGATCGCGGTGCAGGCGTCGCCGAAAATGAAATGGCTGTCGCGGTCGCGGAAGTTCAGGTGGCCGCTGGTGATTTCCGGGTTCAGGACCAGGACCGCGCGCGCCTGGCCGGTCTGCACGGCCGCCATCGCGGTCTGGATGCCGAAGGTGGCGGACGAACAAGCCACGTTCATGTCGAAACCGAAGCCCTCGATGCCGAGCGCGTCCTGCACTTCGACCGCCATGGCCGGGTAGGCGCGCTGCATGTTGGAGGCGGCGACCAATACCATGTCGATGTCGGCGGCCACGCGGCCGGCGCGTGCCAGCGCATCCTTTGCGGCGGCGACGCACATTTCCGCCTGCAGCGACAGTTCGTCGTCGCCGCGTTCAGGGATGCGCGAGGTCATGCGCTTTGGATCGAGGATGCCTTCCTTTTCCATCACATAGCGCGACTTGATGCCCGAGGCTTTTTCGATGAAGCCGCTGCTCGAGGCTTCCAGCGCGGTGACCGTTCCCTCGGCGATGGCGGCGGCCTTGTCCGCGTTGTGCAGCTCGACGTAGGCATTGAAGGCCGTCACCAACTCGTCGTTCGAGATGGAATACGGGGGCGTAAACAGGCCGGTGCCGCTGATGACGACAGGTTTCATGGTGGGGACTTTCAAAGGAGATAACGGGGGATTCCCGCGTGAATGACGGCGATTTTACACAATCAACCCGGGCCTGGGAATTGTCGGGGCGACCATCAGGGCTGCGCTTGCGGCGCCTGGTGGCGCGCCAGCGTGGTGCCCGGGGTGCGCTTCGACAGCTGCATCGGCTCGCCCTTCAGGTGCTTGAGCGCCTGCGCCAGCTGGAAGTCGGCGGCGCTGCCGTAGGCCAGCGGCTGGCGGTCGCGCGCCGCCTCCAACAGGACCATCTGCTCTTCGATGTCGTCCGGGCGCGTTTTCATCTCCGTGCCGGCGTCGCCCGACAGGTGATGGTCGAGGTCCGCTTCGCGCAGGCGCAGCGCGTTCAGGCCGTCGTTCTCGGCGTTTTCGTCGACCGCGAAGTCGGGCACGATGCCGCGCGCCTGGATCGAGCGTCCGCTGGGCGTGAAATAACGCGCCGTCGTCAGTTTGACGGCCGCGTCGCGCCCGATCGGACGGATCGTCTGCACCGAGCCTTTACCGAAGGTCGGGGTGCCGACAATGGCCGCGCGCTTGTGGTCCTGCAGGGCGCCGGCGACGATTTCGGAGGCCGAGGCCGAGCCGGTATTGACCAGCACCACCAGCGGCAGCTTTTTGAAGGCGGCCGGTACGATGGTGAGCGGATCGCGTCCGCTCCTGAGCATGTAGTGTTCGGGGCGGCCATGGAAACGCTGGCGCGATTCGGCCAGCTGGCCATTGGTGGAAACGATTTCCGCGCCTTCGGGCAGAAACGCGGCGGCCACGCCGATCGCGCCTTGCAGCAGGCCGCCCGGATCGTTGCGCAGGTCGAGCACGAGGCCTTTCAAATGGGGCTCCTTGCGCGCCAGCTCCGCCAGTTTGTCGGCCATGTCGTCGAGGGTCGGTTCCTGGAACTGGGCGATGCGCAGCCAGCCATAGCCCGGTTCGACGATCTTCGCCTTGACGCTTTTCTGGACGATTTCCTGGCGCTCGACGGTCAGCACCAGCGGCTGCGGCGCGTTCTGGCGCGCGATGGTGAGCGTGACGCGGCTGCCGGGCGTGCCGCGCATGCGCTTCACGGCTTCTTCCAGGCCCAGGCCGCGCACGTCGGCGCCATTGATGCGCACGATCAGGTCGCCCGCCTGGATGCCGGCGCGTTCGGCCGGCGAGTCTTCCATGGGCGTGACGATTTCGACATAGCCGTCGTCGCTCTCTCCGATTTCGATCCCGAGCCCGACGAACTTGCCCTCGGTGCCTTCGCGCAGTTCTCGAAAGGCCGCCGAATCCAGGTAGGCCGAGTGCGGATCGAGCGAATCGACCATGCCGGAGATGGCGTCGGTGAGCAGTTTGCCGCCTTCGACCGGCTCGACGTAATCGGAGCGAATGACTTCCACCACCTTCGCCAGCTGCTGCAGCTGGTCGAGCGGCATGCTCGGTTCGACCGGTTTATAAGCGAGCGCGGAGAATTGCATCGTGACGGCGGCGCCGGCGGCAAGGCCGACGGCAAGCAGGCCGGTATTTTTGAGAGTGGAGCCCATAGGTGTTGGTGGTGGCGAAAGTAAAGGCCCTGGCACGCATGAGATAGCGCGCTTTCAGTATAAACCCGAATCGCGCCGCACTTGGAATGCGCCCGCGCAAACCGGCGCAAGGTGAGACCGGCCTGGTACATCGGCTTGTAAAGAGGCTTGTGCTTCCGGTAAGTAATTGTAAGAAGGGGGGCACAGGGGCGGCGGCCCTCCTATAGTCGATCCAGTTTTTCTCTCTCCACTCACGAGGTGGTTTCGCCCACGGCCTCCCGTCGTGGGTATTTTTTTGCCCGGCGCCTCGCCATGGCCTTCACCCATTTCCGGGCAGGCTCGACAGCAAGCACCGGCATGACGGGCCCGCCATAGCGCCCGTCAATACAGGCGCCGCGCCGCACGGCCGGCGCCGCGCCGCACCATCATTTTTGCCACACTTCCTCTCGACGGATGGGTCCGGATCGTGCATTCTTGCAAGATGACCCGGGCCGCTCGCCCACGCACGTCGTGTAACGACAAGGTAGGCCGCGCGCCGGGCCAATGACAATCCTGTTGGTGCACATGGGCACGGCTACCTTGCCCGGTGCGCGTTTTCTATCGGCATACGAGGACTTCCTTGAAACCTACCCTTCTGAGCACCCTGATCCTGTCCATGCTGGCCACCTTCGCCCATGCGGGCGACGCCACCAAGTCCACCGCACCCAAGGCGGCAGTGGCCGCGGCAACGGCGCCAGGCGCCCCGATCTCCGGCATCGACACCCAGTTCATCGACACCTCGGTGCGCCCGCAGGACGACTTCTTCACTTACCTGAACGGCAAGTGGCTGCAATCGACCGAGATCCCGGCCGACAAGTCGAGCCAGGGCACCTTCATGCAGCTGCGCGACGATACCTTGCCCCAGCTGCGCGGCATCATCGAGGGCGCCCAGAAGGACCCGGCCAGGAAGGCCGGCACCGACGTCCAGAAGATCGGCGACCTGTACGCCAGCTTCATGGATGAAGCGCGCCTGGAAAGCCTGGGTACCAAGCCCCTGGCCGGAGAATTGCAGCGCATCCGCACCCTGAAGGACAAGAAGGGCCTGCCGGAGCTGATCGCCCACCTGTCGAAAATCGGCGTGCCCACGCCCTACGGCATCCGTGTCGGCCAGGATGCGCGCGCCTCCACCACATATGCGACCTACATCGGCCAGGGCGGCCTGGGCATGCCCGACCGCGACTACTACCTGAAGCTGGACGACAAGCGCATGCTGGAGGCCCGTACCAGGTACGAGGCGCATGTGGCCAAGGTGCTGGGCCTGGCCGGCGAGAAGAACGCCGCCGAGCAGGCCAGGGCCATCGTCGACTTCGAGACCGACCTGGCCAAGGTGCAGTGGACCAAGGTCGAGAACCGCGACCCGGTCAAACGCTACAACAAGATGAGCGTGACCGAGCTGGCCGCGCTGACCCCGGGCTACGACTGGAACGCGGCCCTGGCCGCCGCCGGCGTGGCCAACAAGCTCGAGTACATCATCGTGGCCCAGCCGAGCTACCTGAGCGGTTTCAACCAGGTCCTCGCCAACACCGATCTCACCACCTTGAAATCGTATTTCGAGTGGCAGCTGCTGCGCGAATACTCGCCTTACCTCTCGAAAGCCTTTGTCGACGCCAACTTCGCCTTCTATGGCACGGCGCTCAACGGCATCGCCGAAAACCGTCCACGTTGGAAGAATGGCGTCTCCACCGTCGAAGGCGCGCTGGGCGAAGCCCTGGGCCGCCAGTACGTCGCTAAATACTTCCCGGCCGAGCGCAAGGCGCGCATGGAAGAACTGGTGAAAAACGTCACTGCCGCCTACGCGCAAAGCATCGACACGCTCGACTGGATGACGCCGGCGACCAAGAAGGAAGCGCAGGCCAAACTGGCCAAGTTCACGCCGAAAGTGGGCTACCCGAACAAGTGGCGCGATTACTCGAAGCTGGCGGTGCGCAAGGACGACCTGGTCGGCAACGTCAAGCGCGCCGCAGAATTCGGCTACAACCGCAACATCACGAAACTGGGCAAGCCGATCGACCGCGAAGAGTGGGGCATGACGCCGCAGACGGTGAACGCCTACTACAGCAGCTCGATGAACGAGATCGTGTTCCCGGCCTCGATCCTGCAGCCGCCGTTCTTCGACATGCGCGCCGACGATGCGGTGAACTATGGCGCCATCGGCGCCGTGATCGGCCACGAAATCGGCCACGGTTTCGACGACAAGGGCAGCCAGTCCGACGGCGACGGCAACCTGCGCGACTGGTGGACCAAGGAAGACCGCGCCGCCTTCCAGGCCCGTGCCGACATGCTCGTGAAACAGTACGGCAGCTACAGCCCGCTGCCGGGCTATCCCGTCAACGGCGAGCTGACCCTGGGCGAAAACATCGGCGACAACTCGGGCCTGGCCATTGCGTACAAGGCGTACAAGATTTCACTGAAAGGCCAGCCGGCCCCGGTGATCGACGGCTTGACCGGCGACCAGCGCTTCTTCATGGGCTTCGGCCAGGTGTGGCGTTCCAAAATGCGCGAAGCGGCCCAGATCGTGCAGGTGAAAACCGACCCGCACTCGCCAGGAAAATTTCGCGCCAACGGCACCGTGATGAACCACCCGGCCTTCTACGAAGCGTTCGGCGTGAAGGAAGGCGACAAGATGTATCTGGCGCCGAAAGACCGCGTCACGATCTGGTAAAGTTGTCGATCGGCCGGGCACGCGCTGCGCCATGCGGGGTGCTTGCATGACATGCATATGCCTGGCCGAAGCAGGCATACGGCGCGGCGCCACGCGCGCCGCGCCGACCGGGTTACCACTCCACCACCACGATAAGAAGAGAGACACATGAAACAACATCTGCTGAGCGCATTGACGCTGGCGCTGGTTGCCAGCGTCACCCATGCCGAAACCGCGACCGGCGCCGCCGGCGCCGTTGCCAAAAGCACCACCGCCCCGGTCCTGTCGTCGGGCATCGCCACCGAATACATCGAACCGAGCGTGCGTCCGCAAGACGATTTCTTCGAATACCTGAACGGCAAGTGGCTCAAAAACACCGAGATCCCGGCCGACAAGGCGAGCTGGGGTTCGTTCATGCAGCTGCGCGACAACACCCTGCCGCGCCTGCGCGGCATCATCGAAAAATCGGCCGCGAGCAATCCGGCCGCTGCCACCGATGCCCAGCGCAT
Organism: Massilia sp.; assembly: GCA_031398335.1. GTDB lineage: Bacteria > Pseudomonadota > Gammaproteobacteria > Burkholderiales > Burkholderiaceae_D > Telluria. Next base: position 6,939 of record JANNNC010000217.1, on the reverse strand, counting down.
CGGCGATTTTTATGCCAGCTTCATGGACGAAGCGCGCCTCGAAACGCTGGGCGTGACGCCGCTGAAGGGCGAGCTCGATAAGATCGCCGCGCTGAACGACAAGTCCGAGCTGCCGGCCATGCTGGCGCGCCTGGGCAAGATCGGCGTGGGCGTGCCCTTCGACTTCGCCATCCACCAGGACAACAAGGATTCGACCAAGTACGTGGCCGACATCATGCAGGGCGGCCTGGGCATGCCCGACCGCGACTACTACCTGAAGGCGGACGACAAGAAGCTGGCCGAGACGCGCGCCAAGTACCAGGCGCACGCCCAGAAGATGCTGGCGCTGGCCGGCGACAGGAACGCCGCTGCCAACGCCCGGGCCATCGTCGACTTCGAGACCGAACTGGCGAAGGTACAGTGGACCAAGGTCGAGCTGCGCGACCCGGTCAAGGCCTACAACAAGGTCAACCTGGCCGACCTGGCCAAGGTCGCGCCGAACTACGACTGGAACAGCTGGCTGCAGGCCACCGGCATTGCCGGCAAGGCCGACTACGTGATCGTCAGCCAGCCGACCTACCTGAAGGGCTTTGCCGAGCTGTCGAACAAGACATCGCTCGATACCTGGAAGGCGTATTTGTCGCTGCACCTGATCGAATCCTACGGCAGCTTCCTGTCGAAAAACTTCGTCGACGAGCGCTTCGACTTCTACGGCACCACCCTGTCGGGCGTGACGCAGATGGAACCGCGCTGGAAGCGTGGCGTCGGCGCCGTCGAGCGTGCCCAGGGCGAATCGCTCGGCAAACTCTACGTGGCCGAGTACTTCCCGGCCGAGCACAAGGCGCGCATGGAAAAGCTGGTTGCGAACCTGCTGGCCGCCTACAAGCAAAGCATCGACAAGCTCGACTGGATGAGCCCGGCGACCAAGAAGGAAGCGCAGGCAAAACTGGCCAAGTTCACCCCGAAGATCGGCTACCCGAACAAGTGGAAGGATTACTCGATGCTGGTCGTCAAGCGCGACGACCTGGTCGGCAACGTGATGCGTTCGCGCGTGGTCGAAGCCGACCGCGAACTGAATAAACTGGGCAAGCCGATCGACCGCGAAGAGTGGGGCATGACGCCGCAGACGATCAACGCCTACTACAACCCGGAGATGAACGAGATCGTGTTCCCGGCGGCGATCCTGCAGCCGCCGTTCTTCGACGCGAATGCCGACGATGCGGTCAACTACGGCGGCATCGGCGCCGTGATCGGCCACGAGATCAGCCACGGCTTCGACGACCAGGGCGCCCAGTACGACGGCAACGGCAACCTGCGCGACTGGTGGAGCGCGGCCGACCACAAGAACTTCAAGGCCATGGCGACGATGCTGGTCAAGCAGTACAACGGCTACAGCCCGCTCACCGGCTATAACGTCAACGGCGAACTGACCCTGGGCGAAAACATCGCCGACAACTCGGGCCTCGCCATCGCGGCGAAAGCCTACCGGATTTCGCTGAAGGGGAAGAAGGCGCCTGTGATCGACGGACTCACGGGTGAGCAGCGCCTGTACATGGGCTGGGCCCAGGTCTGGCGCGAAAAGATGCGCGAGCCGGCCCGGATCGCCCAGGTCAAGACCGACCCGCACTCGCCGGGCCAGTTCCGCGCCAACGGCACCCTGATGAACCAGCCGGGTTTTTATGAAGCCTTCAAGGTCAAGCAGGGCGACAAGATGTACCTGGCGCCGAAAGAGCGCGTGATCATCTGGTAAGCAGCGCTCGCTTGTCCGATTAAAAAACACCGCCTGGCGTGCGCCGGCGGTGTTTTTTTATGCGCGGCCGACTCATCCTGTTGCGCAAACTAAAGATATTTATTTAGCAATATCCAGAAAGGGTAGCTGTGCGTTATCATTATTGAAATAAACCAACGCCGACTGCACCTACTTTGGATGCCCATGCACGACAACAATGCTGTAAGCCAGCGCATCGCCCTCCTGCGTTTCCTGATGATCTTCGGTATCGTGCTCCTGCATGCACCGCCGTATGTACCGATCGCGGAGGTCGCAAATACGCCGTTCGACCTGTTCAAGGCCTATTTCCAGCATGCGGTATTTCGCACGACGGTGCCGGTGCTCACCTGCATTTCCGGCTACCTGCTGTTTCGTTCGGCCCTCGACCGCGTGCCCGCCAAGCTGGCGCGCAAGAAATTCCATACCATCGTCGTGCCCTTCCTCGTCTTCAACCTGGGGCTGCTGGCGGTGGCGCTGGGCCTGCACCACGGCCTGGGCGTCACGCTGTCGAGCGACATGATCCCAACCAGCAGCAAAGGCTGGCGCGATGCCGCCTTCGGCCTGACCGGCGGCCCCATCAACTATCCGCTGAACTTCCTGCGCGACCTGGTCGCGCTGATGATCGCCGCGCCATTATTGGGCTGGTTCCTGCGCAACAGTCCCTGGGTGGGGCTGGCGCTGGTGGCACTGGTCTACCAGTTCAACCTGGACGGCGCTTTTCTCCTGCGTAACGTGATGTGGCCGGTCTTCTACGTCGGCGGGCTGGCCGCGGTGCGCAACTGGAATTTGCGCGCACTCGACCGTTATGCGCTCCCGTGCCTGGTCCTGTTCCTGGCGCTGTGCGCCTATGTGATCGCCTTTCGCGTTGCCAATACCAACATCCTGCGGATGGTCGCGCCGCTGCTGATCTGGCCGGCCGCATCGCTGCTGCTGCCGACCGCCTTTGGCCGCTGGCTCGCCAGGATGAGCAAATACAGTTTCTTCGTGTTCGTCGCGCACGCGCCGGTACTGCTGGCCACGTCGCTCGTCTACAAGCGCTTCGCCACCCATGTTCCTTATCCGCTGTACTGGGTCCTGGCGCCGGTGCTGACCACGGCGCTGCTGGTGCTCGTGTACAGGCTGGCGATGCGGACCATGCCTGGCCTGTTCAGTTCCGTGATCGGCGCGCGGCCGGTGGCGAAGCCGGCAAGCGTGCCGGCCAGGGCCCTTGCGACAGCCGACTAAAAACCTATCCCCGCAGGCAAGAAAAAACCCCAACGGCCTCGCGGCGGTTGGGGTTCGATGACGGGCGTGGCCGCTTAGCGGGGCACGATCGCAAATTGCGGACTGCTGCCGTAGTTCGGCTTGATCGGACGCGCTGCGAACTTGGCCCAGGCAACAGCCGCGTTCGGCAATCGGGCGTCAGCGGCATATGCCAGGGCGGGCTGCATGTTGGCCGGGTAGCCGGTCACGCTGGTGGCATAGCCGGTCATCTCGCCTACCTTTTTCTTCAGGTAAGCGGCCATCTCGGGGCTATTGCAGGCCAGGGCGCGGAATTCGGCATCCTGGCTTGCCGCGGCTGCTTCTTCCATCGTCGTGTACGGCAGGCTGGTGCCTGACGCGCGGATGTTGAACGAGTACAACGCGGCATTGATCCAGCACATTGACGCATCGGTCATGCGCAACACGGGCGCCTTGGCTTTCCAGCTCAGCAGGGTGCTGGCACCGCTGAAACCGAGTTCGGCTGCGTGGCCGATGGCGGAGGTAAAGAAGTCATCCTGCCAGGGCGCGATACCGCGGCTGTCGTTGTAGATCACAGCAGAACCGCCGTCGATCACGCCGAAGATATTTGCCGCAGCGTTCTTCGTGTAACTGGTGTTGTACCAATCCAGATTGCCGTTCAGGATGCGCGTGAAATGCTCTTTCAAGCGATCGGCGTCGGGCGTGATATACGCCGCTTCGGCCAGCGTGCGCATGCTCCATGCCTGGGCGCGCACCTGATCGCGGTTCAGCAGGCCCTGGATGTTCTTGCGGTAGCCCGGATTCGACTGGAAGACGTTGTACATGCCCCAGAACTGCAGCTCTTCCAGGTAATAGTAGTCGCCGGTGACCAGGTAAGGCAGGTAGGCGAACCCTGGCTGGTGCGACACGTCATGCCGGTAGGGTGAAGCGCAGCTGGCGCCGACTGCGCACTTCGGGAAGGCTTCATATTGCTTGGTGACCGGATTGCGGGTATCGGTCGGAATGCCGAGGATGGTCATGTACGGAAAGTCGATCAGGCTGACCGGACGGCCGGTCTTCTTGTCGCGGTAGTGCATCGACCAGCTGCCCGCCAGTTCCGCCGTGCCCAGCGTGACTTCCTTGGCGCGCGCGTCCATCGAGAGCAGGTAGCTTGCGGCCCAGCCAGGCATCAGGCCGAGGTCGTTGCGCCCGCCGGTACCCGGCATGTAGGCCGTCGCCAGGCCGATGCCCATCGGTTCGATGTCGGTGCCGGTCCACTTCGCTTTGAGGCCGGCCAGGGCCGTTTCCGGCACGACGACGCCCTGGTCATAGTTCGGCACCGCGCGACTGGCGATCAGGTAGCTGGTGTTGTGCCTGACATAGGCCTGGGAGGCGTCGCCGCCCCACCAGAACAGTTTACGCCAGCGGCTGTGGTGCAAGTGGGTCAGGGCCGGCTTCGCATACGCGACGACGCCCTGCACCACGACTTCGGCGTCATAGGTGATGTTCTGCGGATCGGCTTCATAGGCCCAGGCGTTTTCGATCGTGACGTCGACGCGGGCTTTCTTGATCGCGTCGTACCAGCGGATCGCGAAACGCGCGGTCAGGTGCGGGTGCGCCACGCCTTCGTTCGTTGTCAGCGGCGTCGACACGTGCCACTCGTTGGCGACGGCGCCCGAGAGCCAGGTCTGGTAAGCGCCGCCCATCTTGATGATGTCATCGGCCGAGGCGTTGTACTTCACGCCATTGATGCTCGCGTGCACGGATGCGCTGAAACCGTTCGACAGGAGAGTCTGCGGTCCCAGGCCGGCGGCGTGGGGCGCGTTCGTTTTCATCAGCGACAGCGTGCGCGTCTCGTTCGCGCCCATGTTCGGGATCATGCCCGACACCACGGCGTGGCGCACCGAACCGTCGGCATGGGTGGCCTTGACGTCGAGCTGCAGCGGGATTGTGGTGCCGCTGTCGAAGCGGCCGACCAGCGAGTCGGCCGGCATCATGTCGCCGGCGGCAAACACCTGGCCGAAGGTGACCGGCAGGTTCGGCTGCGTCACCGCGGACGTGTTCTGGACGCGCACGTCGGTGACCATGCCGAACACGCCGTACGAGGTGGGGATCGTGGTGGTGGTCGCCGCCGTGGTCGCTGTGGTCGCCGTGGTCGCTGTGGTCGTGGCCGCCGTGGTGGCGTCCGCGGACGCCGCGATGGCCGCCGAAACCGGCGCGGCGGCAGGAGCGGCAAGGCCCGCTTCGACTGGCGCAGCGGGGGCAGGCGTGCCGACCAGGGTGGCCGATGCCGGCGCCGCTGGCACCGCCGTTGCGGCCGTTGCCGGGCTACCAGTGGCGCTGGAACCACCGCCGCCGCCGCAGGCCACGAGCGTGCTACCGAATACCGCGATTGCGGTCATTCGCATTGCAAAATTTTGGAGTAGGAGGGTCATGGCAAGATCTTCAAGGGTTACTATGGAGAATAAATTATTGCTCCACGGAATTCTTAAAGCTTACGCCAAGGCAACTTTAGCCGACACTAAAATCAAAGCTGCTGTTCCGAATTTCTTCCAAATACAACACAACGTTGTCGATTATTTTACGAACATTATTCGTTTATAAAGCGAATATTGTGTATTTATGTAAGATTTTTCTTTTAAAGACAATAAAAAACCGCCCAGCAGGCGGTCTTTCGGGTCTTCCCTGTTTTTGCTCAACGCGAGGCGGCCACCATGAAATCCACAGCCGCCTTGACGTCGGCATCCGGCGCACTCGAACCGCCCTTGGGCGGCATCATGCCCGCCTTGCCCTGGTAGCCATTGATTGCGTGTTCGTACAGGACGGCATTGCCTTGCGCGATGCGCGGTCCCCAGTTGGCCTTGTCGGCCAGCTTCGGCGCACCGGCGATCCCGGCGCCGTGGCAGGCCACGCAGGCACTGTTGTAGAGCGCCTTGCCGACCTCGGCGCTAGCCACGGCTGGTGCTGCTGCCGGTGCGGCGGCAGGGGCAGGAGCAAGGGCAGCAGCAGCCGGCGCGGCGCCTGCCACCGGCGCAGCAGTCGCCGCATTGGCAACGGCCGGTACGGCAGTGGCATCGGCAGCAGGCGCGGCGCCGGGGGCAGGAACGGCCGGCTCCTTGAACGTGGCGCCGCTCTGGTTGGCCATGTAGACCACGGCGCGTTCGACTTCGACATTGTCCAGGTCAGGATTGCCGCCCTTGGCCGGCATCGCGCGGATGCCCTCGATGGCGTGCTTGACGAGCGTGTCGTAACCCTGTGCAAGGCGCGCGCTCCAGTCGCCGGCGACGCCGGTCTTGGGGGCGCCGGCGGCGCCGCTGGTATGGCAGGCCGCGCACACGGCGGCATAGACCGCATTGCCGGCTTGCAGCACCTTCGGTGCGTTCGCGTCGCGCAAGCTAAAGCCTTCGTCCGCGACCGGGCGCAGGCGCTGGGCGACCGCTTCCGGCCCCAGGCTGTTGGTGCCGGCGCCGTCGAGCTTGTCATTGGTGACGAAAGAGACCAGCAGGATGATGCCGATAACGATTACCAGGAAAAAGCCTGCGACCACCCCGATCAGCTGCTTGGGTGTCCGGATAAACGATTGTTCATTGTGTGCGTCGCTCATGATTTCCTTAATACGATTAAAAAAACCTGCTACCCGGCGTTCGTGCTTCCTGCATGACTTTTTGCAAAGGACGCCAATCGGCGATTATAGTCTCAAAAGATGCTCCTTGGCACATGACTCGTTTGCAACTTCTACTTTCCGTGGACGGGGCACGCGAAAGAATGTATCCTTCGCATCGCTCAGGCATTTCCTTGCGAGATGACTCGACGCGCTAACCCCGTGCGGCTGTAGCTCAGTGGATAGAGTATTGGCCTCCGAAGCCAAGGGTCGCTGGTTCGATCCCAGCCAGCCGCACCATCTTTTATGCCTCGAAATCAAGGTCTTGAGAAATTTCTCAACAGTCCGTACCTTGCATGAAGGTTCAAACATGGCACATGTTGACCTCAGG
>JANNNC010000212.1:0-6772 GCA_031398335.1 Massilia sp. | reverse complement strand
CCATCGAGCGGTAGCCGGAATCGACGCGCTCGATTTCGCGCGCGATCAGGCCGTAGGCGACGTAGTTCAGGCCAGGGCCGCCGTATTCTTCGGGGATGGTGGGACCGAGCAGGCCCAGTTCGCCCATCTCGCGGAAAACACGCGTATCCATTTTCTCGTGGCGGAAGGCTTCGAGGATGCGCGGCTGCAGCTTGTCCTGGCAGTAGGAGTAAGCGGCGTCGCGGATCATGCGCTCGTCGTCGGTCAGCTGGCTGTTCAGGAGGAGCGGATCGTCCCAGTGGAAGGCTGCTTTGCGTGGCGAGGCGGAGTGGTTCATGGATGTCCTGGTCTCGGGCGACGCAGAGGCGCGCCTGGATTCACGCCGCGCCCGTGCTGCCGAAGCGCCCGCCATGAAACAGCAGCCCCGCCTGCGGCTGCACATTGCAGTCCTCGACCTCGCCCACGAAAATCACGTGGTCGCCTTCCGGATAGCGGCTGCGGTTATGGCATTCGAACCAGGCCGCGACGCCTTTCAGGATCGGCAGGCCGGTACGCGAGAGTTCGTAGTCGATGCCTTCGAAGGGATGGGTCTCGGTGCGGCGCGAGAAGCGCAGCGCCAGGTCTTGCTGGCCGGCGGACAGGATGTTGATGACGTAATGCGAATTGCCGGAAAAGACAGGCAGGCTGTTCGCGCCCGCACCCAGGCTCCACAGCACCAGCGGCGGATCGAGCGAGACGGAATTGAACGAGCTCGCGGTCAAACCGCGAAAGCTGCCGTCGGCAAGCCGCGTCGTGATCACGGTCACGCCGGTGGCAAATTGCGACAGCGCCTGGCGAAAATGCGCCGAGTCGAAGCCGCGCTCGGTGGCGCGGGGAGAGCGTGTATTCATTGGTACCTTGGAAAGTTGCATGCTCATTATGCCACCGCTGCTTGCCCGCCGTCGCCACGGGCGCATCGCGCTCCCCAATCGCGCCTGCACGAACCGCCCCTTTGCGTTAGCATCGGGGCTCCCAGGACAATGGCGAGGCATGCAATGAGCGAGCAAGGGCAGACCGAGGTGGCACTCCTCGGCGGCGGCTGTTTCTGGTGCCTCGAGGGCGTGTACCTCGAGGTGCGCGGCGTCACGCGCGTCGAATCGGGTTACATGGGCGGGCATGTCGTGAACCCCACCTACGAACAGGTTTGCGGCGCCGGCACCGGGCACGCCGAGATCGTGCGGCTCGAATTCGATCCGGCCGTCATCAGCTACCGCGACATCCTGCAGATCTTCTTCACGATCCACGATCCGACCACGCGTGACCGCCAGGGCAACGACGTCGGCCCGCAATACCGCTCCGTGATCTTCTTCGAGAACCCGCAGCAGGAAGCGACCGCGCGCCAGGTGATCGCGGAGATGGCCTCCGTGTGGGACGCGCCGATCGTCACCCAGCTCCTTCCCAGCGAGATCTGGTACAAGGCCGAGGAATATCACCAGAATTACTATGCCCAGCACCCGATGCAAGGGTATTGCGCGTTCGTGGTGGCGCCCAAGGTGGCGAAGTTTCGTAAAACGTTCAGCCACTGGATGAAGTAGGGCGGGCACGCCCACGCTACGAAACCGGCGACGCTCACGGATACATGTACCTTCTCGACCACGGGATCTGCACCGGGTCTTCTCCCGCTTTTCCGCCCACGATCTGATACAGGCTGATCCAGTCGTGCGCAAAGGCGTAGGCGCAGCCGGCAAGATAAATGTGCCAGATGCGCAGGCGTTTGGCGTCGGTCAGTGCGCCGATGGCGTCGAAGCGGCTCTCGAAATTCTCGGTCCAGAGGGCGCAGGTGCGCGCGTAGTGGCGGCGCAGGTTTTCGATGTCGCGCACTTCCAGCCCGCCTTGCTGCATCGCTTTGACCACCGTCGACAGGTGCGCCAGCTCGCCATGCGGGAACACGTACTGGTCGATGAACTCGCCGCCGCCATACGGCGTGGCGCGGGCGTCGACGTCGGTGGTGGTGATCCCGTGGTTCATGACCACGCCGCCGGGCGCGAGCAGGGCGCCAATCTTCGCGAAGTAGTCGGGCAGGTGCTGCAGGCCGACGTGCTCGAACATGCCGACGCTGGTGATGCGGTCGAACTGGCCGGCCAGATCCCGGTAATCCTGCAGGCGGATCTCGACCTGCTGCGCCAGTCCGGCCTGCGCCACCCGCTCGCGCGCCAGCTGCGCCTGGTTTTCCGAGAGCGTGATGCCGACGCAGCGCGCCCCGAACCGCTGTGCGGCGCGGATCGCCAGCGCGCCCCAGCCGCAGCCGATGTCGAGCAGGCGCTGGCCCGGGTGCAGGTCGATCTTGCGCAGGATGTGGTCGATCTTTTTCAGTTGTGCGCCCGCCAGGTCTTCATTGCCGTTCTCGAAATAGGCGCACGAATACACCATGTTCGGATCCAGCCAGGCGGCGTAGAAATCGTTCGAGACGTCGTAGTGGTAGCGGATTGCCTCGGCATCTTTGGCGCGCGTATGCAGCGAAAGAAGACGCAGGGGATTGGCGCGGCGCGTTCCTTCGCCTGTGGCGGCGGCCAGTTCGCTGCCGATGCGGATCATGTCGGCGGCGCGTCCGCGGATTTCGAGCCCGCCTTCGACATAGGCGGCCCCGAGTTTGTACAGGTTGGGGGAGAGCAGATAGCGCAGGCTCGCCGGCTTCGGGACGCGGATGGTGACGCGCGGCGGCTCGGGAGACAGGTCGACGTACTCTCCGTTCCATAGTTCCACGCGCAAGGGCAGCGACAGCTTGCTGCGTACGCCTGTGCCCCAGGCGCTGAGCGACAGTTGAGTGAACATGGTTCCCTCCAGCCGTTGGCGCGCCGGCCGAGCTGCGCCGGCATCAAAAACCTGGCTCTTACGGTTGCAAACGCTGCCGTGCCCAACTGCCGTCTTCCTGCCGCTCGTAGACGATGCGGTCATGGAAACGCGACCGGCGTCCCTGCCAGAACTCGATGCGCTCGGGCACCAGGCGGAAACCGCCCCAATTGACGGGCCGCGCCGGCGCGTCGCCCGCTGTTGCGGCGACCGCGTCGTAGTTCCGTTCCAGGGCCGCGCGGTTCTCGATCGGCGCGCTCTGCTGGGAAGCGATCGCCGACAGGCGGCTCTTCAACGGCCTGCTGTGGAAATACGTGTCGCTTTCTTCGGCCGAGGTCGTTTCGACCCGGCCTTCGATGCGAACCTGGCGTTCAAGCTCGCTCCAAAAGAATAGCAGGGATGCGTGCGGATTGGCGCGCAATTCCTGAGCTTTCCGGCTGTCATAATTGGTGTACCAGGTGAAGCCGCGTTCATCGAACTGTTTCACCAGCACGATGCGCGAACTCGGCCGGCCGGATGGGCCCACCGTCGCCACGTTCATCGCATTCGGCTCGTTCACCTGCGCCTTGAGCGCCTGCTCGAACCAGCGCGTGAACTGCCCCATCGGGTCGTCCAGTACCTCGTCTTCGTTCAGGCTGGCCTGGCCGTAATCGGTGCGCAGGCCGGCCACCGCATCGCCGATCGCCGGCGCCGCCTGCGCCGTGGCAGCGGGGTCGCCGCCGATGCCGCGCCGGCGCTGCATCGCATCGCCCAATTGCGTCATCTGCGCGGGCGAGAACAGGCGCATCGCCATCGGCGCCATCGTGCTTTCCTCGCGCTCCATGTGGGATGAATAGCGCTGGCTGAAGCGCTGCACCGCGGACGCCGACAGGGTCGCCGCGCTGCCGTCGGCAATCGCTGTCAGCTGCTCATGCAAATCCTGCCACAGCGCATCCATGTCCTTGTGGTCTTGCAGGATCACCGGCGCCAGCGCCTGCAGCGTGGCGGCGTCTTCGCCTTGCGCCACGGCGCGCAGCATCGGAATCAGGTCTTGCTCCTCGTCGTCGTGGTGCAGGTGCGCCGCCTTCTCGAAATAGGTCAATACGGCGCCCGCCGCCTGGCGCGCGGCTTCGTCGGCGCCGTGCTCGGGCAGGTGCGAGAGCAGGCGCTCGAGCGTCGTCAATTGCTTGCGGATGCGGCCATGGCAATGCTTGAGCACGGCGATCGGCTGGTCGAAGCTGGGCGCAGTTTCAGGAAGGAAATCGTTCATGTGCGTATTTTTGACAGAGGGAAGTTTTTTGATTGACGAAGCGTCATTTTAGTGCGGCTGCGAAAGACGCGTCCGGTAAAATGACCTGATGAATACGATCGACACCCAACTTCATTCGCCGGCGCAGGACGACGCCATCGACTTCGCGCGCCGCTTCGGCGGCATTGGCCGCCTCTACGGCGAGCGTGCACTGGAACGGTTCAGGACGGCGCACGTTTGCGTGATCGGCGTGGGCGGCGTCGGCTCCTGGATCGTCGAGGCGCTGGCGAGGAGCGCGGTCGGCCACCTGACCCTGGTCGACCTGGATAACGTGGCCGAATCGAACGTCAACCGCCAGATCCAGGCCTTGACGAATACCATCGGCCAGCCGAAGATCGAGGCGCTGCGCGACCGTATCGCCCAGATCAATCCGTTCTGCAAGGTCACCCTGGTCGAAGATTTCATTGAGCCCGACAACACCGCGCAGATGGTCGGCAGCGGGCGTTTCGATTACGTGGTCGACGCCATCGACAGCGTCAAGGCCAAGGCTGCCCTGATCGCGTATTGCCGCGAGCACGCGCTGCCTTTGGTGACGATCGGCGGCGCCGGTGGCCAGATCGATCCGACCAAGATCGAAGTGCGCGACCTAGGCCGCACCGAGCAGGAGCCGCTCCTCAAAAAGGTGCGCAAGCTCCTGCGCGCCGACTATGGATTCTCGCGCGGCGAGAAGCAGAAATACGGGATCGACGCCGTGTTCTCGATGGAGCCGCTGCGTTACCCGGAAGCGGAAGATGCCTGCGAGATCGATGCCGGTATTACCGGCCTCAATTGCGCCGGCTTCGGTTCGAGCATGGTGGTGACGGCCAGCTTCGGCATGATCGCGGCCGGCCACATCCTGCGCAAGCTGGCGGAAGCGGCATCCGGGGCAGCCACGGCGCCGGAGGCGGCGTTTGTAACCGTCTGAGTCACCGCTGGGCAGTGCGCTTCGGGCTTGCTATGATTGGATATCGATTGAAATCCTGTCATTGAAAGAGTCCACATGATGCGTCGTATTACTTTAGCGGTCCTGATGCTGGCGGCTGCCGCCGCCAACGCACAGCAAGCCACCCCCGCCGCCACCCCCGCCAACGCGCCGGCCACGCCCCCCAGTGCCGACCCGGCCGCTACCGCCGCGCGCCAGCAGGGCGTCCAGAGCGCGGCCGACCAGGCCGCCGCTGCCTCGCAGCAGGCCGCCGGCCAGGCTGCCGCCGCCACCGACACCAGTACCGCCGCCCAGGCCGCGGCGGCCGCCCAGGCAGCACAGCCCGTGCCGCCGGCACCCTCCGGTCCCCAGCTCGAAGTCGTCGACCGCGTGGTCGGCAAGGGCCGCGAGGCGACCGCCGGCAGCATGGTGCGCGTCAACTACACCGGCTGGTTCCACCGGCCGATGTCAAGCAACGGACGTGGCCGCAAATTCGAGTCCTCGCTCGACGGCGGCCGCGAGCCGCTCGAGTTTCGTCTCGGCGCCGGCCAGGTCATCAAGGGCTGGGAGCAGGGCGTGGCCGGCATGAAGGTCGGCGGCAAGCGCACCCTGGTCATTCCGAGCCATCTGGCCTATGGCAAGCGCGGCGCGCCGGGCGGCATGATCCCGCCGGATACCGACCTGATTTTCGATGTGGAACTGCTCGGCGTAAAGTAAGGTTCTAAGGTCAAACTCAACCACCAGGGAGAACAACGGCTATGCGTATCGCAAACGATGTTACCGAACTGATCGGCAATACTCCGCTCGTCAGGATCCGCAAACTGGCCCCCGGCGGGGCCGAGATCCTGGCCAAGCTGGAGTTCCATAATCCCGCGCACAGCGTCAAGGACCGCATCGGCCTGTCCATGATCGAGGCGGCGGAAAAGGCCGGCATGATCGGCCCCGACACCGTCATCGTCGAACCGACCAGCGGCAACACCGGCATCGCGCTGGCGATGGTGTGCGCCGCGCGCGGTTACCGCTGCAAGCTCGTCATGCCCGAAACCATGAGCAACGAGCGGCGCATGCTGCTGCGCGCCTATGGCGCCGAACTGGTGCTCACGCCCGGCTCCGAGGGCATGCTGGGCGCGATCCGCCGCGCCGAGGAAATCATCGCCAGCGATCCGCACGCCTTCATGCCGCAACAGTTCAACAACCCCGCCAACCCGGAGGTCCACCGCCGCACGACCGCCGAGGAAATCTGGAGAGATACCGATGGCAAGGTCGACATCCTGGTGGCCGGCGTCGGCACCGGCGGCACCATCACCGGCGTGGGCGAAGTGCTGAAGGAGCGCAAACCCGGCTTCCAGGCCATCGCGGTCGAACCGGAAGCCTCGCCAATGCTCTCGAAAGGCACCAAGGGCCCGCACCCGATCCAGGGCATCGGCGCCGGCTTCGTGCCGCAGGTCTTGAATACCGCCATCTACGACGAGATCATCACCGTCAGCAACGAGAACGCCTTCGAGACGGCGCGCGCCGCCGCCCGCGAAGAGGGGCTGTTGGTCGGGATCTCGTCGGGCGCGGCCTTGTGGGCGGCGATGCAGGTGGCGCGCCGGCCGGAGAACGAGGGCAAGATGATCGTGACGATCATTCCGTCGTTTGGCGAGCGCTATCTGAGTACCGCGCTCTTCGCAAATTTAGCTGGCTGATTGTCGGGGTGAATTGGGGCCATTGGGGCCATTAACCCCAACGGTTCGGTAAGGGCGCGCGCCGCACCACCCCGCCCCAGGGGGTGA
>JANNNC010000211.1:0-99126 GCA_031398335.1 Massilia sp. | reverse complement strand
CTCCGAAGCGGCGCGCCTGCGCTACCGCTCGGCCGGCGACTTCACGGCCCCGCTGACGATCCGCATGCCTTGCGGCGGCGGCATCTACGGCGGCCAGACCCACAGCCAGAGCCCGGAAGCGATGTTCACCCACGTCTGCGGCCTGCGCACGGTGATGCCGTCGAATCCCTACGATGCGAAAGGCTTGCTGATCGCCTCGATCGAGAACGACGACCCGGTCATCTTCCTCGAACCGAAGCGCCTCTACAACGGTCCTTTCGACGGCCACCACGACCGTCCGGTGGTCTCCTGGTCGAAGCACCCGATGGGCGAAGTCCCCGAGGGTTACTACACGGTCCCGCTGGACAAGGCGGCGATCTTCCGCCCGGGCGCCGACCTGACGGTCATCACCTACGGCACCATGGTCTGGGTCTCGGAAGCGGCTGCCATGGAAACCGGGATCGACGCCGAAATCATCGACCTGCGCACCCTGTGGCCGCTGGACCTGGACACCATCGTCGAATCGGTGAAAAAGACCGGCCGCTGCGTGGTCGTGCATGAAGCGACGCGCACCAGCGGCTTCGGCGCCGAACTGACGGCACTCGTGCAGGAACACTGCTTCTATCACCTGGAAGCGCCGATCGAGCGCGTCGCCGGATGGGACACCCCGTATCCGCACGCGCAGGAATGGGCGTACTTCCCCGGCCCCGACCGTGTCGGCGCCGCGTTCAAACGCGCGATGGAGGCGAAATAAGCATGGGTATTCACGTCATCAAAATGCCGGATCTCGGCGAAGGCATCGCTGAAGTCGAAGTCGTCGCCTGGCACGTCAAGCCGGGCGATACGGTCAAGGAAGACCAGGTGCTGGCCGACGTCATGACCGACAAGGCCACCGTCGAGATTCCGTCGCCGGTGAACGGCACCGTCACCTCCCTGGGCGGCGAGCTCGGTGTCGCCATGGCCGTGGGCGCGGAACTGATCCGCCTCGAGGTCGAAGGCGCCGGTAATTACAAAGGCGACGCCACGGCCGCGCGCCAGCAGAATGCAGGCGGCAGCGCGGCGTCCGCCAAGGCGCCGGCCGGGTCGACCGCCGGCACCGCCGAGGAATTCGAGCCGATTACCGTGGCCCAGCCGGAAACCGTGGTCACCAGCGTGACCAGCGCCGAAACCGCGGCGCCCGCGCATGCCGCGCCGCCGCGCCCGGCTTCGGCGCCAACCGCTGCCTACACCCAGGGCGGCGCGCAATCGTCGGCCCCGGCGCACCACGGCCGCGCTCCCGGCGAAAAGCCGCTGGCCGCGCCCGCCGTGCGCCAGCGCGCCTGGGACATGGGCATCGAACTGCAGTTCGTGACCGGCTCGGGACCCGCCGGCCGCATTTCGCACGCCGACCTGGATGCCTTCGTTTCGCGCGGCCAGCAAAAGGCCGCCGAGGGCGACCGCCGCTACGCGCCGCTCGAGGGCGAGCAGGCCATGCCGCTGATCGGCATGCGCCGCAAGATCGCCGAGAAGATGGCGGAAGCCAAGCGCCGCATCCCGCACTTCACCTATGTCGAGGAAGTCGACGTCACCGAGCTCGAAGCGCTGCGCGTGCAACTGAACGCCCGCTACGCCGGCCAGCGTCCGAAGCTGACCCTGCTGCCTTTGATCATGCGCGCGGTCGTGCTGGCGATCCGCAAATACCCGTCGGTGAACGCCCGTTTCGACGACGACGCGAATATCGTCACGACTTATAACCCGGTCCACCTGGGCATCGCCGCGCAGACCGACGCCGGCCTGATGGTGCCGGTGGTGAGGAATGCCGAAGCACGCGACCCGTGGTCGGCCGCCGCCGAGGTGGCGCGCCTGGCCGACGCCGCCCGGACCGGCAAGGCGCTGCGCGAGGAACTCTCCGGCTCGACCATCACCATCACCAGCCTCGGTGCACTGGGCGGCATCGTCACCACGCCCGTGATCAACCGTCCGGAAGTGGCAATCGTCGGCGTGAACCGCATCATCGACCGTCCCACTATCCGCGACGGCGCGATGGTGGCGCGCAAACTCATGAATCTGTCCTCGAGTTTCGACCATCGCGTGATCGACGGCATGGTCGCGGCCGAATTCATCCAGACCATCCGCGGCTACCTCGAGTGCCCGGCAACCCTGTTCGTGGAGTGACCCGATGAACCGACTCTCCACCACACTGCTGGTCATCGGCGGCGGCCCCGGCGGCTATGTCGCCGCCATCCGCGCCGGCCAGCTCGGCATCCCGACCATCCTGGTCGAAGCCGGCCAGCTGGGCGGCACCTGCCTGAACATCGGCTGCATTCCCTCGAAAGCGCTGATCCACGCAGCCGAGGAATTCGACAAGGCCGGCCACTATGCGGGCAACTCGCCGCTGGGCATCTCGGCCGCCGCTCCGAGTATCGACATCGGGCGCACCATCGGCTGGAAGGACGGCATCGTCAAGCGCCTGACCGGCGGCGTCGGCGCGCTGCTGAAAAAGAACGACGTCCAGGTGATCAACGGCTTCGCCCGCATCCTCGACGGCAAGACGGTCGAAGTCAAGACAGCCGATGGCGACCTGCAGCGCGTGCACTGCGAGCACCTGCTGCTGGCAGCCGGTTCGGAAGCGGTGGAACTGCCTTTCATGCCGTTCGGCGGCATGGTGGTGTCCTCGACCGAAGCCTTGTCGCCTTCGACGATTCCGCAGCAGCTGGTTGTCGTCGGCGCCGGCTACATTGGCCTGGAATTGGGCACGGCCTACCGCAAGCTGGGCGCGGAAGTGACGGTGGTCGAAGCGGCGGAGCGCATCCTGCCGGCCTACGACGCCGAACTGACCAAGCCGGTGGGCGCGGCCCTGAAGCGCCTCGGCATCGACCTGCGCCTGGGCTCGAAGGTGCTGGGCCTGAACGCCGGCGGCAATGGCGTGCGGGTGCAGGAAGCCAATGGCGACGAAATCGTCCTGTCGGCCGACCGCGTGCTGGTGGCCGTCGGCCGCCGTCCGCGCGCCGGAGGCTGGGGGCTCGAATCCCTGCAGCTCGACATGAACGGCCGTGCGGTGAAAATCGACAACCAGTGCCGCACTTCGATGCGCAACGTCTGGGCAATCGGCGACCTGGCCGGCGAGCCGATGCTGGCGCACCGCGCGATGGCGCAAGGCGAGATGGTGGCCGACATCATCGGCGGCAAGCGCCGCTACTTCACGCCCGCCGCGATGCCGGCGGTATGCTTCACCGATCCGGAAGTGGTCGTGGTCGGGATGGTGCCGGGCGAGGCCGAAGCGGCGGGCATCGACGCCATCGTCGCGAACTTCCCGTTCGCGGCGAACGGGCGCGCGATGACGATCGAGTCGACCGATGGTTTTGTGCGTGTCGTGGCGCGGCGCGACAACCACCTGATCCTCGGTTGGCAGGCGGTGGGACGCAGTGTCTCGGAACTGTCGACGGCCTTCAGCCATTCGATCGAACTGGGCGCCCGCCTGGAAGACGTGGGCGGGACCATCCATGCGCACCCGACGCTGGGCGAGGCGGTGCAGGAAGCGGCGCTGCGCGCACTGGGGCATGCGCTGCATATCTGACCCCGCATGCATGGTCGAACCCGACGGCCCGCGCAAGCGGGCCGTTGTCATCGAGGGACAGCCCCACCCATGCGGCATGACGGTTACATCTGTTCACACAAACCTTGTTTACCGGGTCCGGCCAGTGCCTACAATAGCGCATTGACCGCAGCACGATTCGGTGCGCGAATGCAGGCGTTCCACACGCATGCGATAATCCACGCCCGGCCGAAGCCATGCGTTCGGCCTCTTTCATTCACCATCCACAAGAGACTCCAGACATGTTCAAGAAAATTGCCGCAGCAGTCGCCCTCGTCGCCGCATCGTCGGCCGCCTTCGCCGTCGAACCGCAGCCGTTCTACGCCGGCGTCGACGTCGGTTCGACCAAGATCGAAGGCCTGGACCGCGAAGCCGGCTACGGTGCCTTCCTCGGTTACAAGTTCAACCCGAACGTCGCCATCGAAGGCGGCTACCACCGCCTGGCCGACACCGAGTTCCGCTTCAGCGGCGCACGCGGCGACGTGACGGTCGACCAGCTGGCCCTGTCGGTCGTCGGCAGCCTGCCGCTGTCGAACGGCTTCGACGTCTACGGCCGCCTCGGCTACAACCGCATCGAAGCCGATGCCGACATCGCTGGCTTCAGCGGCAAGGAACACGACTCGAACGCCCTGTACGGCCTGGGCCTGGGCTATTCGTTCAGCCCGGTCGTCCACGCCCGCCTCGAAGTCCAAAAGCCGGCCAGCGACACTACCCGCGTCCTCGCCGGCGTCGCCTTCCGCTTCTGAGCTGTTCACGCCGCCGGCGTTTGCCGGCAGCGCAAAAAAACCGGGTTGCCCATGCATTCCGGTTTTTTTACGTCCCCCGATATGGCAAGCGTGCGCCAGACAGGTAGGGGCGGCGGGCATGATGGCTGATCTTGAACGAGCACGAAAGGACGCACCGTGAACCAGCGCTACCGGCCACTTGCACGCATGGGCCCTGGCGGCACCGGGCCGGGCGACATGTAGCATACAACCAGCGACGAAGCGGCCTTTGCCACCGTCACTTCGGTCCCGGCCGGCACCAGCGCCGCGTATTCGACGCCCGGCGCGCCCGCCTGGGCGAATGCGCGTTCGATCCGCGCGCGCTCGCGGCGGCCGGTCTCGACCAGCGCCCCGGCGTGCAGCAGCCCGCAGCCGACCTGTTTCGATGCGAAGGCCGCCAGACCGGCCCATTGACAACGGTTGTCCGCCAGCCAGAACCGGGCATCGGCCGCATTGATGCGCCGGTTGCGCTCTTCGTCGTTGCCGGTCAGCGTGCCGTTCACCATCAGCAAATCTTCGGCCTCTGCCTGGAAGGTGGAACACAAATGCGCGGGCGTCAGGATGGGACGGCGATTGCCCTTTCGACCGTCGCTGCCGGCCCGACGTAGCGGTGCAGCTTGCATTGCCTGATCGGCAGGATGTTGCGGTTGACCGGAACGCCGGCGTACTTGTGCTTCGCAAGGTGCGGACCGGGCTTGCAAGGGTCGTCGTGCTGGAGCATCGGTACTCCCTCAAGCAGCAAGCCGTTAAGCCGGGCTGCCGGCGGCGCGGCAAAAGACTCCAATCTGGCGGCCTGTGCGACGCCATCGTTGACCAGTCACCACCATGAGCGGACGACGGTGCGCACCGCACGTCGCATCGATCGGCCCCACCCCGGTCGGCGTGCCGCGCGCGCTGCCTGTACAATTTGTACAACACACAACGCCGCCCGCCCATGCCGAATCCACGCATCCTGGTCCTGTACGCCCATCCCGCGCCGCAACGCTCGCGCATCAACCGCAAGCTGGCCGATGCTGCGCGCAAGCTCGATGGGGTGCTGGTGCACGACCTGTACGAGACCTATCCCGATTTTTATATCGACGTGGCGCGCGAGCAGGCGCTGGTCGAACACGCCGAACTGGTCGTGTTCCTGCATCCGATCCGCTGGTACAGCATGCCCTCCCTGCTCAAGGAATGGGTCGACCGCGTGCTCCAGCCGGGCTGGGCCTACGGTCCCGGCGCCACCGCCCTGCGCGGCAAGGGCTACTGGCTGGCCGTGACCACCGGCAGTCCCGAAGATGCCTACCAGGCCGGCGAGCGCCACGGGCGCACCTTCGATGCCTACCTGCCGCCCTTCGAGCAGACCGCGGCACTGTGCGGCATGCAGTGGTGGCCGCCGCACATCCTGCATGGCGCCAGCGGCCTCGACGACGCCGCCATCGACGACCACGTCGCCGCCTTCCGCGCGCGCCTGGAAGCCTTCCTCCTTACCCCTGCGCAGGAGACTACCGATGGAGCATAGCCTTTTACAGAACGCCGTCGTATATTTGGGCGCGGCCGTCATCGCGGTGCCGCTGGCCAAGCGCCTGGGTCTCGGCGCCGTGCTCGGCTACCTGCTGGCTGGCATGGCGATCGGACCCTGGGGACTCGGCCTGATCCGCGAGGTGGAAACCATCCTCCACTTTTCCGAATTCGGCGTCGTGCTGCTGCTGTTCGTGATCGGCCTCGAGCTGGAACCGGCGCGCCTGTGGGCGATGCGCCGGCCCATCTTCGGCTGGGGCGCGGCCCAGGTGCTGGGCGTGGCCGGCGTGCTGTTCGGCGCGGCCCTGCTGGCGGGAATCGCCTGGCAGCTGGCGCTGGTCGCCGCGCTCGGGCTGTCGCTGTCCTCGACCGCGATCGCGCTGGCGACCCTGGGCGAGCGCAACCTGATGGGGACGCCCGCCGGACAGGCCGGCTTTGCGATCCTGCTGTTCCAGGACATCGCCGCGATCCCGATGATCGCGCTCGTGCCCGTGCTGGGCGTGGCCGCGGCGGACAGCGCGGGCGGCGACGGCTGGATCGGCGCTGCGCGCCTGGCTGGCGTGGTGATCGGCCTGGTGGTCGGCGGGCGCTACCTGGTGCGTCCGGCGCTGCGCATCATCGCCAAATCCGGCATGCGCGAAATCTTCACCGCGTTTGCCTTGCTGCTGGTGATCGCCATTTCGCTCCTGATGCAATGGGTCGGCATGTCGATGGCGCTGGGCGCCTTCATGGCCGGCGTGCTGCTGGCCGACTCCGAATACCGCCACGCGCTCGAGACCGACCTGGAGCCGTTCAAGGGCCTGCTGCTCGGCCTGTTCTTCATCGCGGTCGGGATGTCGGTCGACTTCGGCGTCTTCCTCGCCAGGCCCTGGCTGATCCTGGGCCTGGTGCTGGCCTTCCTGGCCCTGAAGCTGGCGGTGCTGTTCGCCCTGTCCTTCCGCTTCGGGATCGCGCGCGGCCAGCGCTGGCTGTTTGCGTTCCTGCTCTCGCAAGGCGGCGAGTTCGCCTTCGTCGTGTTCGGCGCGGCCGGCGCGGCGCGCGTGTTCACGCCGGAAACGGGCTCGATCCTGGTGGCGGTGGTCGCGCTGTCGATGGTGACGACGCCCCTGCTGTTGCTCCTGCACGACAAGGTGCTCGAACCCCGCTACCACGGCCAGAACCAGCGCGAGGCGGACGCCATCGAGGGCAACGACGAGCACGTGATCGTGGCCGGCTTCGGACGCTTCGGCCAGATCGTCGGACGCCTGCTCAACGCCAACCGCATCAAGCTCACCGTGCTCGATCACGACCCGGACCAGATCGAGCTGCTGCGCCGCTTCGGCTGGAAAGTCTTCTACGGCGACGCGACCCGGGTCGACCTGCTGCACGCGGCCGGCGCCGCCAGGGCGCGGGCGCTGGTGCTGGCGATCGACGACATCGAGGACAGCCTGGCCCTGGCCGACGCCGTACGCGAGCATTTCCCCGATTTGCCGATCCTGGCGCGGGCACGCAACGTCACCCACTATTACCAGCTGATGGACCGCGGCGTGACCATCATCGAGCGCGAAACCTTCGAATCGGCTCTGCAGCTGGGCCGGCGCGCCTTGTGCCACCTCGGCTACGGCGCCTACCGCGCGCGCGAGGCGACGCTCAAATTTCGCGAACATAACAAGGCCAGCGTGGACGCCGTCTACCCCTTTTACAAGGACCGCGAGCAGTATGCCTCGATGGCAAAGCAGGCGCGCGACGAGCTGAACGACATGTTCGCGCGCGACCTGAAGAGTTACGAAAGCGAATCGGAACAGGGCTGGGACTGACACGGCAAGTCGGGACGAGGCCTGGCTGTATCGCTGGCGCAACGTCGGCATGCCCAGGAGACGATGTTTTTGTGAGAAAATTGTGTGAGTGGCGTACTATCGACCCATGCGAGAATTCGATAAAAGTGATACCGACACTGCACCGTGCAAATTGGCAGCTCGCGTCCCGCTTTCGTCCCGCATTCCGGTGCTTGCCCAATCGTCAATATTGATAAAATATTGGCTTTCCAACGTCCGGGACGCGCGTGGCCGACCAAGCAAACCAGCTCGAATTCCTGGACCATGGCGGCAGGATCGGGCGCCGCATCGCCAAACTGGACTGGTCGAAGCATCCGCTCGGAGCCATCGCCACCTGGGATGCCGCATTGCGCGGCAGCTTGGCCATCGTCCTCGGCTCGCCCTTGCCGACCTTCCTGGTGTGGGGCCCGGACCTGACCCTGTTCTTCAACGACGCCTACGAGCCGATGCTGGGCCAGAAGGCGCACAGCCTGGGTTCGCCCTACCCCGCCGTCTGGAACGAAGTCTGGGATTGCCTCGGGCCCTGCATCGGCCGCGTACTGGCCGGCGAATCCCTCGTTTTCGAGAATCACGCCGTCGCGCTCGGTCGCCCTGGCTACCCGGAACAGGCCTGGTTCACCTTCTCATACAGCCCCTTGCGCGACGACGCGGGCGCGGTGCGCGGGCTGATCTGCACCTGCATCGAGCGCACTGCCGAGGCACTGGCCCTGGCCCCTCCGGACAATGCCGGACAATGCGCCACCCGCTTGCCGGCGACGGCCGGCGCCAACGAACAATGCATCCGGCAGTCGAGCGAAGCGATCGCGCGCCAGGTGCGCCACATGACGGCACTGGTGGACATCGAGCTCGCGCGCGGCTCCCCATCCGGCCGCCCCGCCGCGCCGCCCGCCGCGCCTTTAATTTCATCGGCGCCCGCCCCCATCGACTTGCAGCGCCTTGCTCTGAATGATCCGTAATCCATGCAAAGACCTGACACCGCTTCCGAGCTCGCCTACAACGCCGCCGATTTCTGTTCCACCAAGGATGCCGCCCGCCTGCTGGGCGTCTCGCACCGCACGGTCCAGCTCTGGGTCGAGAACGGCGCGCTGCAAGCCTGGAAAACCGCCGGCGGGCACCGCCGCATCACGATGGTCTCGGTCCACAAACTGGTCAACGAACGGCGCGACATTACCGGACCGGGCGCGGCGCCGGCGCAAGCGCAAGCGGCCAAGCTGCTGCTGGTCGACGACGACGCCACCTTGCTGCGCCTGTACGAACTGGAGATCTCGGGCTGGAACCTGCCGCTGACCACGGCGAAGGCGCAAAATGGCTTCGAGGCCCTGCTGCGCATCGGCGAACAGCGTCCCGACATCCTGGTGAGCGACCTCTCCATGCCGGGCATGGACGGTTTCCGCATGATCCGCACGCTGCGCGCAGACGCCGCTAGCGCGAACATGGCGATCATCGTGGTCAGCGGCCTGGACCGGCCGACCATCGATTCGATGGGTTTGCCCGGCGATATTCCGGTGTTCCCCAAGCCCGTTCCGTTCGGCCAGCTGCGCGCCGCCGTCGAACGGGCGGTCGCGGCGCGCTGACCCCGCTCCCCGACGCGCGCGTCTTCCCCATCTTCCGCCATGCTCGAACCGCCACTGCCTGCCGAGGAACAACACCGCCTGCACGTGCTGCTCGGCCTGAACCTGCTCGACACCGCCCCCGAGGAGCGGTTCGACCGCATCACGCGCATGGCGGCGCGCCTGTTCGGCGTGCCCATCGCGCTGGTCGGCCTGGTCGACGCCGAGCGCCAATGGTTCAAGTCGCGCGTCGGCCTGCCGGAGCAGGAATTGCCGCGCCAGGCCACCTTCTGCGCCCACGCCATCCTGCAGGACGCGATCCTGGTGATCGAGGACGCGCTGGCCGACGCGCGCTTCGCCGGCAATCCCTTCGTGGCAAGCGGGCGCGTGCGCTTCTACGCCGGCGTGGCGGTGGCCGCGCCCGATGGCAGCAAGGTCGGCACGCTGTGCCTGATCGACAGCGCGCCGCGCAGCTTCGACGAAGAAGAGCGCACCTTGCTGGGCGACCTGGCCGCCATCGTGGCGCACGAGCTGGCGGCCGACGCGTTGCGGCGCGCCCTCCAGCAGCAGCGCGACAGCGAGGCCTGGCTGCGCGCCCTGCTCGATAACCTGCCCGAAGGCGTCCTGGTGCTGGACGAGACGGCGGCGGTGCTGTCGGCGAATGCCGCGGCCGGCGTCCTGTTCGGCGCCTCAGCGCAGGCCCTGGCCGGGCGCGGCGCGCAGTCCTTCGCGGTCGAAGACATCACCGCATTGCTGGCCGGCCTGCCCGATGGCGAGGTGCGTACCCGCCAGCTGACCGGACGCCGCGTCGATGGCGCCAGCTTCCCGCTGGAAGTGACGGTCAACGCCATGACCCTCGGCGGGCGGCGCCGCTACGGCGCCATCGTGCGCGACGTCGCGCTGCGCCTCGAGCAAAGCTGGCGCATGCGCGCCGCCGGCGAACGGCGCCACAAGACCTTCACGCTCGCCGCGCACGAACTGCGCACGCCGCTGGCGAGCATCATCGGTTTTTCCGAGCTGCTGGTGAAACGCGATTTCGATGCGCCGACGGCGCGCGAACTGCTCGGCATCATCAACACCCAGGCCGGCGCGATGGCGACCGTGATCAACCAGGTGTTCGACCTGGCGCGCGTGGAAGCAGGCGGGCGCCGGGCGCTGCAGATCCGGGCCGAGCCGCTCGGGGACATCCTGGTTCAGGCGCTGGGCAGCATCGCGCCGCTCGGCCAGAATGCGCGCATCGTGCTGGCGCTCGACCCCGGCCTGCCGCCGGTGGCGGCCGACTGCCACCGCATGTCGATGGCGCTGGCGAACGTGCTGACCAACAGCCTCGCGTATTCCGGTCCCGGCACCGTCGTCACGGTGCGCGCCTGGGTGGCGCAGGCGCCGGCAGCGCCCGCCGTGCTGGTGCAGGTCGCCGACAGCGGCCCCGGCATGGACCCTGACGAGCAGGAGCGCCTGTTCGAAGCCTTCCACCGCGGCCCGAACGCCGGCGCCATTCCCGGACACGGCCTGGGCATGGCGATTTTCAAGGAAATCGTCGACGCCCACAACGCCGGTGTGGACGTCGCATCGGCGCCCGGGAGCGGCACCACGATCACGGTGCACCTGCCGATCGCCGGCGAGGCTGCCGATGGCTGACAGCGTCCTGGTAGTCGACGACCAGCACGACCTGCGCCTGCTGATCCGCCTGAGCCTGCTGACGCTGGGGCGGGTGGAAACGGCGGCGAACATCGCCGAGGCAATGGAGCGGGTGCGTACCGATCCGCCGCGCCTGATCGTGCTCGATGTCTCGCTCGGGGCGGAAAGCGGGCTGGATCTGTGCCGGGCGCTGAAATCCGATCCGGCCACCAGCGCTATCCGCGTCCTCCTCCTGTCCGCCTTCGGCCAGCGCGCCGAGATCGCCGCCGGCATGGCGGCCGGCGCCGACGCCTACATGCTCAAGCCCTTCA
Organism: Massilia sp.; assembly: GCA_031398335.1. Classification (GTDB taxonomy): domain Bacteria; phylum Pseudomonadota; class Gammaproteobacteria; order Burkholderiales; family Burkholderiaceae_D; genus Telluria. The sequence goes on along the minus strand of JANNNC010000211.1, from coordinate 87,996 downwards.
GCCCGCGCGACCTGGCGGCCGCCGCGACCGATTTGATGAAACACCCTGGCGCCTGAATCGGTAAATTCAGCAATTCCTTTTAAAATCAGTAAAACCGGTAGCATTTCCGGGCAAAACACCGAACCGGATTTGCCCCGGTCTCGAGTACGCCGAATTTCCTGTATGATTCAGCCATGAATTGCTGCTGAGAAATATTAGTAGCAAGCGAAACAAGATTGTCCTGTTTCGCGATTGGAGTGAACGATGAACCGCTGCCTGCCCCTCTCCCTTGTCCTGCTGTCCCTGCTCGTGGTCCCCGCCCACGCAGGCAGCCCGAACGCACGCATGGAAGTGCGCTTTGTCGTCAAGGCGGCCTGTACCGTGAATCTGGCGCAGCCGTCGGCCATGCCGGACGTGGCCTGCAACGACGCCAGTCCCTACCGCGTGGCGCCAGCGGCCTCGCAAGGCAGCGCCGCCTGGTCCGTTACCTTTTAATCGGCGGCACGCGACTACCCGGGTTGCGCGATCCGTAGGCTCGATTCGTACTTCAGGCCCCCGGCATGGAGTACTCCACGCGGTACGACGCATGCATATCGCAGCGCGACGCCGGGAGTACAACCAACGTAAAGCAATATTCCAGGTGCCGCAGCACCTTCAGAAATACACTGTCGCGGTCACCGTATCCTTGTAGTCGCCCGGCGAAGGCGTCGGCTGGGGCGGTACGCGGCCATGCAGCGGCAGGTTCTGCACCGCCCCGTTGCCGGTCCCGAGCACCATGCTCGTTCCACTTGAGCCGTCGCCCCAGACCGGGCCGTCGAGCGCCCCGGAGATGACATAGCGCACGGTTTCGCCGTTGGCGGCGTTGCGCATGCGGCGTTCCGACACGCTGCCGTTCATTCCGCCGTTGAGCGCGATCCGATACCCATTGTTGGCCGTGCATTGCACGGCCAGAACAGCATTCGCGCGCACGCTGCCTGCGAGCACCTTGCTGCTGCCGAAGGCCAGGTTCGAGGCGATGATGACGCAGTTGTTGACGACGCTGGCGCGTACCTGGAACGGCAGCGGCGTCGTCGTGTTGAGTGCGCCGGTCGTGCAGGCCGGCGGGCCGACCAGCGTGGTCAGCGAGTAATTGAAGGTCGCGTCGGCGCTGAAGCTGCTCGCGTACACCGTGTCGCCGTTGCCGCTGGTGCCGATGCCGGCCAGCGCGCTGCCGGGGATCTTGCCGTAGACCGTGTGGCTGCGGGTATAGATGCCGACGCCCGCCAGGCCGAGCGCCGTATAGGTGATCGGCGTCTGGTTCGACGGCATGGCGGCGCCGCCCCACACCGCCGCGCCAGCGTAGCTGCTATCGGTGAACAGGTTGTACGGAAGGCGCGTGCCGCCCGAGACCATGGCGCGCCAGGCGCCGGTGGTGCCGCCGCTGCCCGCGCCCAGGCTGATGCAGTAGGTGAGATTCGGCAGAAGCGCATTCTGCAAACGCGGGTTCAGCGTGCACGTCACGGTCAGCGTGCCGCTGGCGTAGTAGTCGCTGCCCGAGATCGGGCTGACGCCGGCAAAGACGACATCGGTCATGCTCGCGCTGCAGCTGTCGGCGCGCGCGGCGCCGCTGCTGCCCAGCGTGAGCACCAGAACCAGCGCCGCCCGGCGCAGCCATGTGTTCAACATGCTCATTTTTCTCCTTCGATCGGCAGGCAGGCTAGCGGTCCGATCGGCGCCAGCGCGGTCCCTGGCGCCGGATCGAAGCGGAACTGTACAGCGCATGGCGCGCCGGGGGCGCGCAGCACGAGCCGGTTGTCCTGGCGGGCGCCGTCGACGAACACCATGCCGTCGTGGCCGACCACGGTCGGCGCGCCGCCCTGGACCTGGGCGACCGTGCCGAGCGGGATCGGCTGGCCGTCGCGGCCATGCACGATGACGGTGGCGGCCGCGTAGCGCTCCACGGCGAAGCGCGCGACGATGCCGCTCAGGCGCTGCGGCACCACCGCATGGCTAGTGCTGCGCACGTGGAAGTCGGCCGCCAGTTCCGTGGTGTCGATGGCAAGCGCGTTGGCCGCGTACGGCACCAGGTCCGGCACCAGGAAGCGCCCGCCGCCGTCGGTGCGCCCGATGACGCGGTTTTCCTGCAGCACCGGCACCCCGGCCAGGCCGGTCGACACCAGGGCGAAGGCACGCCCGACCTGGCGCGCGGGCAGCACGGCGCCATCCATCGCCACCAGCGCGCCGGCGGCGCCGAAGCCGCGCGTGAGCGTGCCCGGCGCGCGCTGCACGAAGGCGCTCAGCTGGCCGGCGCGGCCGAGGTAATTCAGCTGGCCCTGGCTGAAGCGGCCGCCGCCCTGGTCGGCATCCTGCAGGCTCCAGCCAAGGCCGCCGTCGAAATCGGCGGCACGGCTGAGCGAGGCGTTCCCGGTGCGCTCGCCGTTGCGGCTGCCCGCGCCGGCGCTGGCGCCGGTGCGGCCCGGCAGGCCCAGGCTGAGGGTGGCCAACAGGCCGCGCGTCTCCCGCTCGCGCAAGTCCTGGTAGGCGTTCACGCTGAGGTAAGCGCTCGCGCCCAGGCGCCGCGACCAGGCCAGCGAGGCCAGGCGCGCACCCGGGCGTCCCGGTGGGCGGTAGCCGATATAGCTGGCGCTGACGCTCTGGCCGCCGGCCAGCGCCATGTTCACGCTGGCGCGGTCGTTGACGCGCCCGACCGGGCTGCCCTCGCGCGTGCCGAGATCGGCGTAGCCGTTCGTCGCGCGCGTGCTCTGGGCGTCGAGCGACCACTGCGCCGACAGGTACTGGTAGCCAAGGCTGGCGAGCATGCCGCGCCCGCCGCTGCCGCTGCTGGCGGCGAGCGCGCCATGGACCACGCCGAGCTGCTTGAGGCGCAGCAGCGCGCCGGCGCCGCCATTGACCACGCCGGTCCCTGCCTCGAGGTGAGCTTCGAGGGTCAAGGCGTCGCTGTAGCCGTGGCGCAGCGAGGCGCTGGCGACCGGCGTGCGGGCATACGAAAACGAGCGCACGCCGAAGTCGCGCCGCGGCACGCCAAGGGCGACGGCGTAATCGGACAGGCCCGGCGCCAGCAGGCGGGTGTCGATGTAGAGCGGCAGCGTGGTTGCCATTTCGCGCCCGAGCGCGTCGCGCGTGACGACCGTGGCCTGCCCCGCGCCGTTCAGGCCGCTGATCCCGTCGAGCACAAAAGGACCGTCCGGCACCTCGGCACGCATTTGCTGCATGCCGTTCACGTACAGGCTGACGCTGCTCGGCACCACCGCCGAACCTGCTACATCAGCCACCGGGTAGGTGACCAGGTCCGGGCGCAGCTCGAAATTCTTGCGCCACTCAACGCCGGCCAGGCGCAGCGAACGCGTCCAGGACAGCGAGCGGTTCACCAGGTCGCCGGCTTGCAGCGAGGCCAGTGTGCCGGGGTCGGCCCAGCTCCAGGAGGTGTCGTGGCGCAAGTAGCGGCGCCCGGGGCCGTGCAGGGTCGCCACGCCGCTGGTGCTGAACACGCCGCGCGCATCGAAATAGCGCAGGTCGTTCAGCATGGCGACGCGGCCGGCGCGGCCGAACTGGCCGTACAGCTCGTAGTTCAGGAGCAGGCCAGGACTGGCGCTGCCGGCGGCAAAGGCGCGGGCCGGCCGTGCGTCGAGCCGCAGCGGCGCCCGCAGCGTGTCGGCCAGGCGCAGCGCGATGCTCTGGCGCGCGTTGTCCCAGGTGTAGGACAGGCCGGGCACGGCGTCGAGCTCGACTTCCTGGGTGCCGGCGCCGCGCAGGCCGAACTTCTCCGGATCGAGACCGAGCTCGCGCAGGTCTTGCAGCGTGGTGCGCAGGCTGCCCGCGGCGCCGCGGGTGAAACGCGCGACGGCGCCCAGGACGTCGCCGTTCAGGCTTACGTCCAGGTAGAGTTCGAGCGGGGCGCCGGCGGCGACGGGCGGCGCAAGATCCGGGGCCGCCAGCGCGTGGCTGCCCAGCAGCGCGCAGGCCATCAACCCGCCGCGTGTGGCGCGTGCGCCGTCTTTGAATCGCATCATCGGGCCGTCATCTGGCGCCGCCGTCCTCCGCCAGCACGCGCCCCGCTGCCGTGGCGGGGCGGGCATTCACGTCGGCGCGGATGGTGACGCTGCCCGACAGTGCCGTGGCCGGCGCCAGCGCCAGGCGCCATGCGCGCGTGCGGCCCGCCAGCGCGTAGCCGAGCAGGCCTTTGCCGAGTTCGACTTCCTTGCCGGCGCCGTCGACCAGGGTGGCGGCGCCGACCTGGGCATGCAGGCTGCCGCTGTTCTTGAGTTGCAGCATCCAGGCGCCGTCGCGCCGCAGCACCGTCCAGTCGAGCGCCGGCGCTGCTGCCTCGTCGAGCGGCGCCACGAACACCGGAACCGAATACTGCAAGCGAATGGCGACGCCGTTGCCGAGCTCGTCGTTGCGCGGGATTTCGTCGATCAGGAGACGGTAGGCGCGCTCAGGCCCGGGACTGGCCCCGCCGCGGCGCACCAGGCGGATGGTCTGGCTGGTCCTGGCGGCGATTTCGATGATCGGCGGGCTGGCGACCAGCTCGTCGGTCGGGGTGAGCACGTCTTCGCCGCCGCGCTGCTCCCAGGCGTAGACCCGCACCTGGCCGTAGATCGCGCGCTCGCCCAGGTTCTGCAGGACGATGCTGCCGGCGCTCTGGTTGGGGCGCAGGTTGATCAGGACTGGCGAGATCTGCAGGCTGGCGCCGTACGCCGGCGCGGCCAGCCCCAGCGCACAGGCGGCGTGCAGGACGGGAAGGACGAAGGCGCGCCGCATCGGATCAGAAGTAGACCGTCGCCGTGACGGTCGACTTGTAGCTGTCCGGGGCCGGCGTGGCCTGGGCCGGGATTTCGGCGTAGACCGTGAGGTTCTGGGCGCTGCCGTTGCCGGTGCCGCCCAGGGTGTCGGTGCCCTGGGTATTGCCCCACGGGGAGGCGCCCGGCGCCTGGTACAGGTTAAAGCGCACGGTACCGGTGTTGGCGCCGGTGCCGCTCAGGTAGCGCGCGGTGCCGCTGGAACCGGTACCGGTGCCGGCGTTCAGGCCGATGTTGTACGGGGTCGTGTTGCTGCAGGTGACGCTGATGTTCGACGACGACGTCACCGCGGTCGCCAGCACGCCCTGGGTCTGGCCGAAGTCGATACCGTTCACGGCGATCGCGCAGTCCGCGACGATGCGCATGGTCACGTCGAAGGTCCCGGCCCCGGTGCCATTGCCATACACGGCGGCATGAGCGGCGCCAGGTGCGATGGCGATCATGATGGCGCTGGCGATGGCGCGGCGAATAGTCGATGCAAACATGAGGATTCCCGTCGATAGTGATGCGTTAAGTTGCTATACATCAACTATGCCCACTTTCGCAGAATCAGTAAAGCCGGTAATAGCCGTAATTCCAGTACTTGTTGCAAGGAAACATCATTTGGATGAAAATAATTTTGCCGGCCTCACCCGGCCTGGTTCGGGGGAAGCGGATCCGCGCCGTGCGGCAGCCTGACATGGAAGACGGCGCCGCCGCCCGGCGTGTCGGCGATCGCGATCGTGCCACCGTGCTCGTCGACGATGCGCTTGCAGATGGCCAGGCCGAGGCCGGTGCCGCCGCTCGGCGCCCCGCCCTGCTGGACGTCGATCTGCACGAAAGGCTGGAACACGCGTTCGCGCATCGCGGGTGGAATGCCCGGGCCGCGGTCGCACACCGACAGGCGCGCCGCGCCGGCTTCGTCGACCACCTGCAGCAGGACCGGGCTGCCCGCGGGCGCAAGCTTGATCGCGTTTGACAGCAGGTTAATCAATACCTGGGTCATGCGGTCGTAGTCGAAGGTGGCCATGACGTTTTCGGCATCGAGACCGCTGTCGAGCACCAGCGTCACGCCGGCCGCGGTGGCCATGCCCTGCATCGTGCGCCTGGCCTCGCGCGCCAGCGGCAGCACCGCCTGCAGCACCGGCTTGAACGACATCATGCCGGCCTCGATCTTCTGGATGTCGAGCATGTCGTCGACCAGGCGATTCAGGCGGATGCAGTTGCCGTGGCAGATCTCGACCAGTTCGAGCATGTCCGGCGCGATCGGTCCAAGCGCGCCCCCGGCCAGCAGTTCGAGCGAGGCCCGGATCGAGGTCAGCGGCGTGCGCAGCTCATGCGAGACGGTGCCGACGAATTCGTTCTTCATGCGGTCGATGCGCTTCCTTTCCGTGATGTCGCGCAGGAAGATGCTGAAGGTGGCGCTTTCGCCCTGCCCGGTCAGGCCGGTGCTCATCTCGACCGGGATCTCGGCGCCGTGGCGGTCGGTCACGATGCGTTCGACGCGGCGGTCGAGCGCGCCTCCCTGTCCGCCGTCGAGGAAGGACAGCGCCCCGTTCCCTGCGCTGGGCCGGAAACGCTCCGGCAACATCAGCGCGTCGAGCTGCTTGCCGATCACTTCGTCGCGGCGCCAGCCCAGCAATTGTTCGGCCTGCCTGTTCCACTCCAGGATGCGCCCTTTCAGGTCGACCCCGATAAACGCGTCCTGGGCCGTTTCGACGATTGCCCGCACCCGCGCTTCGCTGGCCCTTACCGTGTCGAGAGCGCTGCGCAGCTCCACCGTGCGCGCCTCGACCACTTCCTCGAGCATGGCATTGAGCTGCTGCAGCTGGTGCCGGCGCTCGTCGAGGTCGTCCACCAGCGCATTGAGCGAACGGCTCAGCGCGCGCACTTCCTCGTAGCCGCCGCGCCCGGCGTCGATGTGCGCCGCGCCGCCTTGGGAAATCTCGCCGGCCGAACTGGCCAGCTGCTTGAGCGGGCGCGTGATGCTGGCCGCGACCCACATGCCGAGCGCCGAGAACAGCAGCGTCAGCAGGATGCCGCCTAACAGCACCTGGGAGCGCATGGCGCGCACCGGCGCATAAGCGTCGTCGAGGTCCTGGCGCACCAGCACGACCCAGCCCAGGCCCGGATAGTTGGCGTAGCCGGTGCCCTTCTGGTAGCCGACCAGGTAGCGGCGGCCGTCCGGCCAGCGTTCGACCAGCGACTCGCCCTGCCGCGTCGGCGTCGCGCGCCGGAAGCTCTCCAGGGACGGCGTCGTATCGAGCAGGTCGAGCGGCCCCAGCAGCACCAGTCCGCTGCGGCTCAGGATCACGGTCTCGAGGCGTCCCTGGCGCGCGACCGAACCGATCACCGAGCGTTCGACCTCGCGCGCCCAGCTCCACGACAAGTGCGCCCCGAGCACCCCCTTGACCTTGCCGTCCTCGCCGGCAAACGGGAAGGCGACGTCGACGAAGCGCCTCGGTTCGCCCGACTGGGGCGGCAGCAGCTTGGCCAGCAGGACGGCCTCGTGGACGTCGCCGACGAACCCGCCGCGCAGCCCCTCCTTGAACCACGGCCGCGCCGCCACGTTGGCGCCGATCAGGAGATTGTTGCCGGAGGCGAGCACTTTACCGTCGACGTCGGCGATGCCGAGCCACTCGTAATAGGAATAGCTTTGCTGGACCTGGGCCAGTCCCAGCGCGCGCCGTGCTTCGCCGTAATTCGGATCGGTGAGCACCGGCCGGCCCGCGATCAGCGCGACCTCGCGATAGCGCTCGAACATGCCGCGTTCGAGTTTGTCGGAGGTCTGGGCGGCGAGATCGGACAGGCCCTGGCCGATCTGGGCTTCGATCTGGGCAATCGCGCGGCGCTCGAAAAATACCACCAGGGCCGAGGTCAGCACGATCGACAATAGCGAGAAGGCCAGCGCAAGCTGGCCGCCGAGGGCACGTGGAATGAACCGTTTCAGTGTGCGTTGCAATTGGGTCACCGTCTCGCCTGTCCAGCCAGGCCAGCGCCCACGCTATCACAGCATGCACTTGCCATGCCGCACGCCCGGTCTGGTGGTCAGGCCGGTACAGGCGGGAACGCCGTCGAGCAAGCAGAGCTTGGCCAACACGAGCGTGCCCGAGCATTGCGCTCCGAGCAGCTGGCGCGCCGGGTCGTTGGCGCATCAGGCCTTGCAAGGTTCGCGGCTGCGCCACCGTTCGCTGGCGCCTCCGTGTGCGAGGATCGTTGTCCCTATTGCAAACGGATCCTGGGTCAGGTGCTTCTCGCTGCCGGCCGCGCCAGCAGCAGCGCCAGGCGCAAGGCGGTATCGGTGACCACGGCCAGCGGCGGCTGGTAGCCGTCGTCGATCCAGCGCAGCGCGATGTGCATCACGCCGCCGACGATCCCGGCCTCGAGCAGCGCGTCAGGCGCCGCGCCGGCGGGCGCGATCTGGCGCGCGACTTCAGCGCCGATCGCGCGCAGCGCCGCATCGAACGCCTTGTCGACCTCGCGGCTGACGCCGCGGATCTCGACCAGGTACACCCGGGCCGGGGCCGGCTCGCGCTGCAAGGCGCTGAAATAGGCATCGAGCATGGCGCGCGCGCGCGCGACGCGTCCGCGCCCGGCGGCGGCGGCCGTGATCGCGCCGAACACGGCGCAGGTCACGGTATTGAAGGAAGCGACGAGCAGCTGTTCGCTGTTCTCGAACGACTCGTAGAAATAGCGTTCGGTCAGTCCGGCCGCCCCGCAGACCGCCTTGACCGTGGCGTGGCGGTAGCCGCGCCCGCCATACACCGCGATCGCGGCCGCAATGAGCTTGTCGCGCCGCTCGGCGCGGCGCTGCTCGGCAGAAGCGCCGCGGTAGGCCCGCGAACCGGTCGATTCGGATGTCATTACGCCATTTTGACATACTCGGCACCCTGCCCTGTGGGAAGCCGGGATCGCCGGCGTATTGACGCCGCCGGGCAGGCGCGGCACGCGCCGGAACAGGTTCCGCCTTGTCAGCGGCAATGTGACAATGTAAAGTGTCAGTTACACAGAAAACACGTCGAGACGCGATGCCATGAATCTTACCAACCGGGTCGCCATGGTCACCGGCGCCGGCAGCGGCATCGGCCGCGCCACCGCGGTATCGCTGGCGCGGCGCGGCTGCCACCTGGCCCTGGGCGACATCGACCGCGCCGGCCTGCAGGAAACAGCCTGGATGCTCAGCAACCTGGGCGTGCGCGTGACCTCCCACCTGTTCGATGTCGCCGACCGCGACGCCGTGCGCGCGCTGCCTGTGAGCGTGCACGACGCCCACAAGCGCGTCGACCTCCTCGTCAACAATGCCGGCGTGGCCTTGGGCGGCACCTTCGAGCAGGTCAGCGAGGCCGATTTCGAGTGGCTGATGGACATCAACTTCAACGGCGTCGTGCGCATGACGCGCGCCTTCCTGCCGCTCCTGCGCCAGAGCGACGAGGCGCGCATCGTCAACGTGTCGAGCCTCTACGGGCTCGTTTCGCCGCCCGGCCAGTGCGCCTACTCGGCCAGCAAATTCGCGGTGCGCGGCTTTTCGAACGCGCTGCGCCACGAGCTCGAAGGGAGCACGGTGGCGGTCAGCGTGGTGCATCCGGGCGGCGTGGCGACCGCCATCGCGCGCAAGGCGCGCCCCCCGGCCGATGCGCCGCCGGACGAGGTCGAGCGCGGGCGCGAGACCGCCGAAAAGATGCTGCGTCTGGCGCCCGGGATCGCTGGCGACGCCATCGTGCGCGGCATCGAAAAGCGCCAGGCCCGCATCCTGGTCGGCGGCCACGCCAAGGCGGTGTCCCTGCTCGAGCGCCTGGCGCCGGTCCATTACTGGCGCCTCCTGAAGAAGGCGACTGCCCGCTAACGCGCGCTCCCCTGGCGCAGTCCTGGCGCCGCCCGCCTGCCCGCACGCGTGCGCGCCCCGTCCGGTATCATCCGTCTTTCGGGCTCATCGGCGCGCAAGCGCGGCGGGCCGCATCGACAGGCTTCACGACAGGAGTAGCACATGGTAGTGGCAACACATAGCGGCAAGTTTCACGCGGACGATGCATGGGCGTGCGCGGTCCTGTTCATCCTGTTCCCGGACAGCGGCCTGGTACGAACCCGCGACACGGCCACGATCGAGGCGGCTGATTTCGCGATCGACGTCGGCGGCATCCACGACCCCGCCAGCGGGCGTTTCGACCATCACCAGAAGGGGTTCGACTTCGCGCGCCAGAGCGGCGTGCCGTATGCCAGCGCCGGCCTGGTATGGCGCGAATACGGCGCGCGTTGCGTCGCCGCGCTTGCGAAGGAACACAGCGGCCACACGCTGTCCGCTGAAGCAAGCCAGCAAATGGCGTATGCGATCGATGCCGACATCGTGCAATATCTCGACCTGTCGGACGTCGGCGCGGCCAGGAACGCGCCGGGCGGCTATGGCCTGTCGGCCGTGGTCTCGGGCTTCAATCCGGGCTGGATGGACGAGCAGCGCCTCGGCTATGGCGCCGCCTCCGACGCCTTCCGCCTGGCCCAGTTTCGCAAGGCGATGGCGCTCCTGACCGACATCATGATCAACTCGGTCAAGTACCGGGTCGGCGCCCTGCTCGCGCTGGAACAGGTGCGCGGCGCCGAGGTCCTGGAAAACGGCAAGCTGCTGTTCCTGAATAACGGCGCCCTGCCCTGGACGGCCGTCGTGCGCAAGGAAATGCCGAAGATCCTGTTCGTCATCAGCCACAGTATCGCCGAGCAGCGCTACATGATCCACGCGGTGCCGGTCAGCGCCGACAGCTTCGACGCCAGAGCCGACCTGCCCGAAGCCTGGGCCGGCCTGCGCGACGCCGACCTGGCGCGCGTCACCGGCGTGCCGGATGCGACCTTCTGCCACAACGGACGTTTCATTGCGGCCGCCAGGTCGTACGAAGGCGTCCGCACGCTGGCGCGCCTGGCCTTGCAGGACGTGGCCCAGGGCGCGCTGGCGCAATAGGAGCCGGTTTCACATGTTTTCGATCGTCCTGAACATCATCGGCTCCCTGCTCCACTTCTATGTGGCGCACCGCCTGTACCGCCTCGCGCCGGTTCGCGCACGCATTCCCGCCCGGGCCTGGTGGCTGGGCGCGGTGCTGGTCTGGATCGTCTACCTGCTCGGGGTGCACCTGGGCGACGAGGCGATCGACTGGCGCTGGTGGCCCGGCCAGTTCGCGCTGACATGGCTCGGCATCATGTTCGTGATGACGCTCTGCCTGCTGCCGGCGGACATCGCGACCGGCTTCGGCTTCTGGTGGCGGGCCAGGACCCAGCGCCTGCTGACGCTGGGCGCGATCGCCGGCGTCGCATTGAGCGGCTTTGCAATCTTCCAGGGCGTGCGCGCCCCGGTCGTGGTCGACGAGGAAGTCGTCCTGCGCAAACTGCCGGCTGCGCTCGACGGCACGGTGCTGGTGATGGTCACCGACCTGCACCTGGGCGCCCAGCGCCGCGCCGGCTGGATGGAACAGCGGGTGGCGCAGATCAACGCACTCAAGCCGGCCGCCGTGCTGATGGTGGGCGACCTGGTCGAGGACAATCCGTTGGGCGAGCCGCGCCTGGCAAACGTCCTGCGCGGCCTGCAGGCGCCGCGTGGCGTGTGGGCAGTAACCGGCAACCATGAGTTTTATGGGGACGTCGAGAAGACCGTGCGCGAATTCGGGGACGGTGGGGTACGCTGGCTGCGCAACGAGCAGGTCGAACTGGTGCCCGGCCTGATGCTGGCCGGAATCGAGGATGTCGGCAGCCGCATGCGCGGCGGCGGAACCATCACGGCCGGACTGGCAGGCGTGCTGCCCGCACCGACGGCCACGGCGACGATCCTGCTGTCGCACATCCCGGCAGCCCCGGTAATCGAGATGGCGGCCCAAAGCGGCGTCGGCCTGATGCTGTCGGGGCACACCCACGGCGGCCAGATCTGGCCCTTCAGCTACCTGGTGCAGCGCCGTTTTCCGCAACTGGTCGGGCAGCATTCCGTGGGTTCGATGGCACTGGTGATCAGCCGCGGCGCCGGCAGCTGGGGCCCGCGCATGCGGCTGTGGCAGCCGGGCGAGAGTCCGGATCACGCTGCGCACGGGGCCAGGCGCGACCGGATGAGCTCCACCGCGTGAGCGCAGACTAGCGGTTCTGCTGTCCTCTGGAAGCAGGGTCTTCGTCGCGGCCCTCGTCGGAGACGCGTGCGCCCTGCCCGACATGGCTGCCCGGCTCGCCGGACTGGCGATTGCCCTGCTTACCGCCGGTCAGGTTGCCGATGCCTTCCAGGCCGGTCTGCACCTGCCCGCCGCCGCTCGAGAAACCCTTGTCGCCCGTCGGCGTGGAGCCGTCGTCGAGCAGGTCGTCGGTGCGGCCGGCTGATTGCTGGCTGCCGTCGCCCTTAAGCTTGCCGCTGTCGCCGGTGCTGCCCGCGCCCATGCTGCCAGCGCTGGTGGTGCCGTGCTTGGCGACCTGGTCCCAGGAACGGCCCTTCACGTCCTTCTTGTCGTCTTGTGTCGACATCATGCTCTCCTTGATCGTTGGTATGGGAACATCATAGAGGCTTTGCACCCAGGGGCAATCGGCGCACGCGCGCCGGCCATGTAGGACTCGCCGCACGGGAGCGACCGACGAAAAAAACGGCGCCATCCCGGGCGCCGTTCGACTCGCTTGTTACCTGATTATTTTTTGTAATACAGCACGCGACCCGACAGCTTGATGTTGCCGGCGCCTGTCAGCATGTCTTCACCGCCAGTCAGCGTGCCGCCGCCGGTGACTTTCGAGAACTTGCCGGTGCCGCCGGTGACCTGGAAGCTTGCGCCAGAGAACACGTAGTTTGCGCCGACGCCGGTCGGCACCATCTGACCGCTGTAGTTGGCGTAGATCTGGTCGCCCGAGGTCGTCATGACGATGAACTTGCCGCCGCTGAAGTTGAACAGCGGAGGAACCGGCGTGATGCAGTCGGTTGCGATGAAGACCACCTTGCCGCCCATCATGACGCTGCTGCCGTGGCCGCTGATCGTGCCGCCGAATTTCGACTGGCAGCGCTCAGCCGGGCCGACCGCTTCGACCAGCACGCCCTCGACGTCAAGGGTCTCGAGTTCCCAAGTTCCCGCCGATGCGGTGGCAGACGCAGCCAGCAAAAGGGTAGCAGCAGCTGGACGGGCGATTGCGCGCAGGAAGGAAATGAACATGTGTGTCTCCGGGGTTGAGTAAGATTTAATAATGATATCCATTCTGCAAAAAACAGAGCGCACGCTCAGCCATATCTGTGGCGTTCAAGATACATATATTTTGGGCAACATTTACGGCAGGCGTGCGCCAGTGACAGCCGGGCTGGGATACAAATTCATTTATCATTCACATCGGAGAAAAAATGCGCGTCGCGACATTTAACATCAACGGCATGGGCGCCCGCCTGCCGGCCCTGCTCGAATGGCTCGAAGAAATGCAGCCGGACGTGGCCTGTCTGCAAGAGCTGAAGTCGCCCCAGGAACGCTTCCCGCTGGCCGACATCAACGCTGCCGGCTACGGGGCGATCTGGCAGGGGCAAAAGAGCTGGAACGGGGTGGCGATCCTGGCGCGCGGCACCGACCCTGTGGAGGTCGCGCGCGGCTTGCCCGGCGACGACAGCGACGAGCAGAGCCGCTACCTGGAAGCGGTGGTCGGCGAACTGGTGGTGGCTTGCCTGTATCTGCCCAACGGCAATCCGGCACCGGGCCCAAAGTTCGACTACAAGCTGGCATGGATGGAGCGCTTCATCACGCGTGCCCAGCAGTTGCTCGACAGCGGCGCGCCGGTGGTGCTGGCGGGCGACTACAACGTCATTCCGTCTGAGCTCGACGTCTACAAACCGGAGCGCTGGCTGACCGACGCCCTGTTCCGGCCCGAGTCGCGCGAAGCCTTCCACCGGCTGGTAAACCAGGGCTGGCTTGACGCGCTGCGCGCCATGCACCCGGACGAAGTCATCTATACCTTCTTCGATTATTTTCGGAATGCCTACGGGCGCAACGCCGGCCTGCGCATCGACCACCTGCTGCTCAGTCCCGCCCTGGCGCCTGCGCTGCGCGCGGCCGGGACCGACCACGCCATCCGCGGCCGCGAAAAGCCGAGCGACCACGTGCCGACCTGGATCGAACTCGACATGAGCGCGACCGCAACCAGGAAAAAGGCCGCCGGGAAGGCGTGATCAGCGGCCGCTGCGGTCGGCCAGGAACTGCTGCGCGCGTGGATGCGCTGGATCGGTGAAGAAGTCTTCGGGCGCGGCGCGTTCGAGGATGCGGCCTTCGCTCATGAACAGGACGCGGTCGGCGACGTCGCGCGCAAAGCCCATCTCGTGGGTGACGCAGACCATGGTCATGCCCTGCCCCGCCAGCCTGCGCATCACCTGCAACACCTCGCCCACCATCTCCGGGTCGAGCGCGCTGGTCGGCTCGTCGAACAGCATGACCGGCGGGCGCATTGCCAGCGCGCGCGCGATCGCCACCCGCTGCTGCTGGCCGCCCGAGAGCTCGTGCGGGTAGCTGCCGGCCTTGTACGCCAGGCCCACGCCGTCGAGCAGTTCGAGCGCATACGCCTTGGCCTCGGCTTTGGTCGCACGCTTCAGGTTGACCGGCGCCAGCATGCAGTTTTCCAGCGCGGTCAGGTGCGGGAACAAATTAAAGTGCTGGAACACGAAGCCGATGCCGGCGCGCAGCGCGTTCACATCGACGCCGCGCGCGTGGATGTCGCGCCCGTCGATGGCGATGCGCCCGCCGTCGATTTCCTCGAGCCGGTTCAGGGTGCGGATCAGGGTCGACTTGCCCGAGCCAGAGGGGCCGCAGACGACCACCACTTCATTTTTCTCGACACGTTCGCTGACGTCGACGAGGGCGTGATACTGACCGTACCACTTGTTGACGCCTTCAAGTTGAATCATGGTGTTGCCTCTGTTGCCTCAGTTGCGTGCTCCGGACGCCGGTTCAAACGGCGCTCCAGCAGGTAGGCCAGGCGCGACAGGCCGAAGCACAAAATGAAATAGGTCAGCGCCAGCACGATGTAGACCTCGACCGCCTTGGTGAACACCAGCGTATTGACCTGGGTGGCGATGAACGACACCTCCGACAAGCCGATGATGTAGCCGAGCGAAGTAGCCTTGATGGTGGCCACCAGCTGGCTCACCAGCGACGGCGACACATGGCGCAGCGCCTGCGCCAGGATAACCAGCCGCAGCGCCTGGCCATACGACAGGCCGAGCGAACGCGCGCCTTCGAGCTGGCCTTTCGGCAGCGACCTGATGCCGGCGGCGACGATCTCCGCCAGGTAAACGGCATCGAACAGGACCAGCGTCATCAGCATGGTCGTGGCCTGTCCGGTTTTGATGCCGGTGACGGCCGGCAGGAAGAAGTAGGCCCAGAACACGACCAGCAGCAGCGGCACGGCGCGCACCAGCTGCACCAGCACGGCCACCGGCCAGCGCACCGCGCGATACGGGCTGACGCGCGCCACGCCGAGCACCAGGCCAAGCGGCATGGCGAGCACCAGCGCGGCGGCGGACAGCAGGACCGTGAGCGACAGTCCGCCGAGCGGCCCGTTCGGGTATTGGCCGACGAGGAAGTACAGCCAATAGTCTTGAATAAGCTCCAGCATGGCTTCCTCAGTTCATCCGGACCGGGAAGCGGCGCGCGTACAGCTGCGCGGCCAGGGAGATCGCCAGCGATACGGTCAAATAGGCCAGCGTGGCAAAGGTAAAGGCTTCGACGCTGCGGAAGGTTGCCGTCTCGACGCGCGCGGCCTGGTACATCATCTCGGCCGCGCCGATCACGGTGGCGACGCTGGTGTCCTTCCACAGGTTGACCGTCTGCGACAGCAGCGGCGGCACGGCGATGCGGATACTTTGGGGCAGCAGCACCAGGCGCAGGGACGCGATGCGGCCCAGTCCCAGCGAACGGGCCGCTTCCATTTGCGACGCCGGCACGGCGCGGATGCCGCTGCGGATGTCCTCGGCCATGTGCACGCCGGCGTACAGCGCCAGGGCGATCACGGCGCAGATGAATTCGGGCTTGCTGTCGTAGAGCGCCAACTTGACCGGCTCGGGCAGCAGTTCGGGAAAGGCGAAATACCAGAACAGCAGGTGCGCCAGCAGCGGCACGTTGCGAATGGACTCGACGAAGGTCGCGCCAGTCGCGCGCAGGGCGAGGCTGTGTGAAGTGCGCATCAGCGCGATCGCCACGCCCAGCGGCAAGGCGATCACGAAGCTGTTCCCTAACAGTTGCAGCGAGAGAATGAATCCCTGCACCAGCCAGTCGTGGTATTGACCGGTCTGGATTAGGCTTGCGTCAAAAAACGTCAACGGTGAACACTCAAAGCTTGTCGGTGTGGATGGTGAAGGCGCGCTTGGCGATGTTCGGGCGCGTGCCCGGGCCATACCACTTGACGAACAGGGCATTCGCCGCGCCGCTCGTTTCCAGTTCGCGCAGGGTGGCGTCGACCACTGCCTTCAGGCTCTTCTCGCCTTTACGCAGGCCGAGCGCGATCGATTCGATACCGATGCTGTTCGGCAGGATCGTGAAGTTCTTCGCGTTTGGGCCCAGCTTGCCATAGTCGGCCAGCAGCGAGGACTCGTCGTTCACGTAAGCGATGCCCTTGCCCTGTTGCAGCGCCTGGAAGGCTTGCTGCGTATTTTCAAACGTCACGACGCTGGCGGTGGGCACGGCGGCGCGGATATTCGTTTCCTGGGTGCCGCCGCGGACGGTGACGACCTTCTTGCCGGCCAGTTGCGGCAGCGCGCTCACGCCGCTGCTGCTGCGCACCATGATTTTCGAGCCGGTCACGAAGTGCGTGAGCGCGAAGTCCACCTGCGACTCGCGTTCCTTGTTGTGGGTGAGCGTTGCGGCCAGCACGTCGACGCGGCCCTGCTGCAGCTCGGGGATGCGGGCGGCGACCGACATCTGCTTGAACACCGGCTTGACGCCGATTTTCTTGGCGACGGCTTTCGCCAGGTCGATCTCGTAGCCGACCAGTTCGCGGGTTTTCGGGTCGATGAAGCTGTTCGGCTCGTCGGTACCGAGCACGCCGAAGACGATTTCGCCCTTCTTCCTGATGTCGGCCAGCTGGTCGGCATGTGCCGTGGCGGCCACGGCGAACTGGGCGGACAGCGCGATTGCGCAGGCAAGCAGGGTGCGGCGGGTGGCCATGAGATCTCCGACGGCGTGATTAAGGGACCGAAGAGTATACGCCATGTGAATGACCGCGCGAAGGATCGAATTCCCATAAGAACATGTGGATAAGGCATAAAGGCGCACCTCGCCCTGTGGGAGGTGCGCCTGTTCAACCGCTTGCCGCTTGCTTAGTTGCCGGTGCGGGCATTGCCCGAGGCCTTGCCGCTGCCCGAGGCCGAGCCGCCCACCGAGGCCGATGCCGACACCGGCAGCCGGACTGCCCCGGCGCCCTGCGCCAGGCCGCGCGCGCTGCCCGCTGCCGATCCGGCCGCGCCCGGCACTGCGGCCTGTCCTGCGCCGCGTGCGGTGGCGGCAGTGGCGGCCGCATAATCGCGGGTGTTGGCGACCTGGCTGCGCGCCGCGTCCCCGACTGGCGCCGCCGCCGCACGGGCGCCGCCGACGGCGCTGCCGGCCATCTCGCGCCCCTCCCCCACCGCCGCGCCAGGGTCGAAGCCGGCCGATGCGCTGGCATTGCCCTGCCCCGATCCGCCCAAGTTCGAGGACGCTGCCGGGATGCCCGACCCGGCGTCGCCTGTAGCGCTGCCGCCCGCTTGTACGGCGCGTGCGCCCAGCGGCAGGCTGCCGGTCAGGCTGCCATTTCCGCTGCCCGAGGCGCGGCCCGTGACGTTGCGCTCGACCCGCTGGATGTCGGGCATGCCGCGCCCGCCCATCTGGGACATGTTGCCCATGCCGCCGCCGAGCTTGCCGCCGCCGCCGATCATGCCGCCGACGGAGCCGCCCAGGCCGCCTCCTCCGAGCAACTGGGCCTGCGCCGATGCGGCGGCGGACAGGGCGAGGACGATGGCGATCTGGCGAACGATGTTTTTGGTTTTCATGATGGTTTCTCCTGAGTGAGGCGCTCGGTTGCGCGCCGTTATCAGGAAAACGACCGGACTCGGCCGTTTAATCCATCCATCCGAAAATATTTTTATTTTTTTAGCGCAGGCGGAACGGATCGATGCGCAAGGCAGCCCCGACGACACCATGGCCGGTCGCATTGCCGACGCTTTCCGGATCGCGCACCGCCTGCGCGGCCAGTGCGGCAAGCGCACGCGAGGCCGCCGCACGCTCCGGCTGCGGCAGCGCTTTCGCCAGCAAGGCGGCCACGATCGGCGCGGCGAACGAAGTGCCGCGCACCTGGCGGTAAGGCGGCGCCCCGAGTGCGGCGCTGACCATCTGGCTGCCCGGCGCGGCAAACATCACCTGCGGACCGCGCCCCGCCTCCGGCAGCGCACGGCCGTGGCGATCGACGCCGGTCACGCCCACCACGCCCGGATAGCTGGCAGGATACAGCGGCGGCGCCGCCGGACCGTCGTTGCCGACCGCCGCCACCAGCAAGTGCCCGCGCCCGACCATTGCAGCCACCACGCGTTCGAGCGTCGCATTCTGCGGCCCTACCAGGCTGATGTTGACGACGCCCACGCGCGAGCGCGCCATCCAGCCGAGGGCGGCGGCGATCTTGTCGGCCGAGCCGCCGGTCGGGCTGTCGCAATAGATGTCGGCCGCGTACAGGCGGGTGCCGGGCGCGGCGCCCCTGAAACGCTCGGCGCGCCCGACCATCAGGGCCGCCACCGCCGTGCCGTGCGGCGCAGGATGGCGCTTGCCCCCGCAGCCGAAGCTGTCGATGACGGCGTCCTCGAAGACCGGGTGCGCGGCGTCGACGCCGCTGTCGATCAGGCCGACGGCGCCCGGCGCGGCCGGCGCGGCGCGGTCGGCATCGGCGGCGGCGCCGCTTTCCAGCGCCAGCGCGGAACTACCTGTATAGAGGTGATTGAAATCGTAGGAGCCGGCCGGGTCGAGTGCGCGCAGGCGCGCGAGCGCTTCCTGCGTGCCCAGCTGCGGCGGCACGCGCAAAACCACCAGCGACTCGCCGAGTTCCTCGAAGCGCTCCTCGCGCACGACCTCGATGCCGAGCGCTTGAAACGCGCGCAGGCCGGCTGCGCTCGGGGAATTGGCGAGCAGCTCGCGCCGCACGACCGGCTCGCCGCGCGGATCGGCTTCCAGCACGCCCCGGTGGCGCTGCAGCAGCGACGCGACCGCGTCCAGGCGCAGCGCGCGCAGGTCGCCCGGCACCGTGCGGTCGAGCAGGCGTTCGGCCGGGCGCACCAGGCTCTCGAAGCCGGGCGCGCCGAGCGCCTGCGGCAGGTTCAGCGACGGCAGGCGCAGCTGGGCCTGGGCGCTGCCGGCGCTGCACAGCAGCAGGGCCAAGGCCAGGGCGCGGGCGGTGTTCGACGTTGATGGCATCGGTCTCATGGCCGCGATCATAAAGGATTGTGGACGGTATGAAAGAAAAACGATTGGCGGATGGAATAAAATCCATCGTGCCGACGTTATATTCATGTGAACCCAACCTACCCCATGCTCGCCACCGACCTTGCCGCCCTGATTCCCCGCATGCGCCGCTTTGCGCGCTCCATCACCTTCCACCGGGAAGATGCCGACGACCTGGTCCAGGTCGCGATGGAACGCGCGCTTGGACGCAGCGACCAGTACGCCGAGGGCACGCGGCTCGACAGCTGGCTGTTTCGCATCATCCGCAATGCCTGGATCGACGAGGTGCGCAGCCGGATCCGGCGCGACGCCGTCTTCGCACCCGAGGAAGAAGGCGAGCACGTCGGCGACAATGCGGCCGAGGCCCAGCAGCAGCGGATGGCCGTGCAAAAAGCGATGAGCCTGCTGTCCGAGGAACACAGGATCGTGGTCGCGCTGGTGCTGGTCGACGGCCTGCCCTACAAGGAAGCGGCCGGGGTGCTCGAAATCCCGATGGGCACCCTGACCAGCCGCCTGGCACGCGCCCGCGACGCCTTGCAAAAACTGTTGTCCGACGAAAGAACCGCGCCATGAATTATCCAGACGACATCCTGATGGCCTATGCCGACGGCGAGCTCGACGAGTCCTTGCGGGGCGAAGTGGAACGCGCCGTGCGCGCCGACCCGGCGCTGGCCGCGATCGTCGAGGGCCACCGCGCCCTGCGCCGCGACGTGTTTGCCGCCTTTGCCGGCGTCATCGACGAACCGGTCCCGGCGCGCCTGCAGCCGCCCGGCCAGGGTCCCGGCAAGGTGCTGTCCCTCGATGCCGCCCGCAATGCCAAACTGCGCGCCCAGGCCCCGCTGCCGACGCCGTCCCCGGCGCTGCCGCGCGCCTGGCCGCAATGGGGCGCGCTGGCCGCGACCCTGGTGGTCGGCGTGCTCGCCGGCAGTCTCTGGTTCGATAGCGGCGACGCCGGCTTCGTCAGCGCCGACGCCGGCGGGCGCCTGGTCGCGCGCGCGCAGCTCGACAGCGCGCTGTCGCGCCAGCTGGCGGGCGAGCCTGCCGCAGGAAGCCCGGTGCGTATTGGCGTCAGCTTCGCCACACGCGATGGCGGCTATTGCCGCAGCTTCCAGGTTGGCGCCAGCGCCGGCCTGGCCTGCCGCGACGGCGAGGCCTGGCGCATTTCCGTCCTCAAGGAAGCGCCTGCTTCCAGCGGCGACTACCGCCAGGCCGCCAGCGCAACGCCCGGCGCCGTGCTTGAAGCGATCGACGAGCGCATCGCCGGCCCGGCCTTCGACGCCGCCGCCGAACGCAGGGCGCGGGAACGGGGGTGGAAACGTTAAGCGAAGGTGCGCGCTACGGATATCAGTAGCGTCGTTTGTCCGAGACCCGTAGGGTGGGCCACGACGGCCCCGCAGTCCCCCTCTCCCGCGTTCAACGCACATTTGATTTGTCGCGTGGTTTGCCGCAGTGCGGTTTTGCAGGGTGGGCGCCCTGCGCCCACGCGAAAGGATCCACCGTGTTTGCCATCGATATTGAGGCGACGATGACAGATGACGGTGCATCCAGAAGCGTCCAGTCAGCCGGTACGTTCATGGCGGGCGTCGCGGAGTGCAGGCCCCGTCGCCGTTGCTGAAATGCGGGTTGAAGTCGAAACCGAGGCTGGAAAAGAACGCGCGGCTGCGCGCCAGGTCTTTTACCGGCAGGTTCACGAAAATTTGCTTGTGCATGCTGTCTCCTTGTGTGTCGAGGGCGTGGCGGCGCGGTCAGGATTGCGCCGCGTCGAGTGCGCGGAAGCGTTCCAGCGCATCCTCGCGCGTGCGCACGCTGATCATGGTGTAGCCCGCGATCATTTCTTTCGATTCCGCGAACGGGCCGTCGACGATGCTGCGTTGCTTGCTCTGGTAGCGGATGCGCCAGCCGAGGCTGGACGGATGCAGGCCCATTTCCTTTGATTCGGCAAAGGGTCCGTCGAGCGCCTGCGTCTTGCCGCCCTCGATCCGCACGCGGGTGGCGCGGCTTTGCGGCGCCAGCGATTGCGCGCCTAGAGTGCGCGCCCTTCGTCGTCGCTGCGCGTGGCCCGCCGGCCGACGGCTTCATGGATGAGCAACATGTATGACATCGGCTGTCCCCTCAATCAAAGTGGCACAGCAGCAAGCAGTATGCAGCGGGACGCCGGACGAGTAAAGCACCCCGGATTCGCGGCGCCAGCCCGTTCGCCTAAATCGTGCGCGCTTGCACTCATTGATGCCGACACCGCGTCCGACATCTCCTACAAGCCTCTCTCCCATGCGCCTATTGTTCGCGCTTGCCCGATGCTTACCATGAGGGAAACGATCACCCACAGCAGGAGGCAGCAATGGCAGAGAACAAGGGCAAGGGCACGAAGGGCCGCTATTACGACGAACTGACGGGCGTCGGCACCAGCAGCGCAGGCATTACCGGTACCACGGGGAACCTGAATACCGGCATGCGCGATGGGGGCATCGGCATGCCGTCGAGCGACGACAGCGGTTACCGCGCGGGCAACCGCCAATCGGCCGACGCGGACGTCGGCGACACGACGCCGGCGCTCGGGCGCGGCACACGCGCCAGGCGCGGCCAACAGTCGCAAAGTGGCCAGGGCAGCCAGAGTAGCCGGGACAACCAGGGCGGCGGCAGCCAGCAGCGCGGGCAAGGCGGCCAGAGCAAGCAAGGCGAGCACGGCCATAGTCTGGACCAGGACGTGATGGGCAAGGAGCAATAAGCAGGCATTGCCGGCATTTCCCCTGGCGCGCCACGCAGCGCGCCCCAGACCTGCGAACGCCCCGCTGCATGCCCGGCGTTCGCGCCGCCGCGCCCGGCCTGTTCGCACTAGAATCAGGCGAATCCCGATTGGAGACCCGATGCGAATCCTGTTGCGCAGCGCCGTGCTCGCGCTCCTGCTGCTGGGCGGCTACGCCCTGTTCGGCCCGTATATCAAGAACATGATGTACGCGATGCGCCTGGCCTCCCTGCCCGCGCCAAGCGCGCTGCCCGTGCCGGTGCGCGGAGTCGAGCCGCGCGGACTGCGCGACACCTGGCATGGTGCGCGCAGCGAAGGCCGCAAGCACGAGGGCATCGACATTTTCGCCAGGCGCGGCACCGCGGTGACCGCCGCGACCGAAGGCGTCGTGCTGCGCGTTTCCATTAACCGGCTCGGCGGCCAGGTCGTGTGGGTGCTCGGGCCCGGCGGCCAGCGCCATTATTATGCACACCTGGAGCGCTATGCTGACATAGAGAACGGCCAGCGCGTGCGCCCGGGGACCGTGCTCGGCTACGTCGGGACCTCCGGCAATGCCGCGGGGACGCCGCCGCATTTGCATTACGGGATTTATGAGGCGGGCGGCGCGATCAATCCGTATCCGTTGTTGCGGGCACAATTCGAAGCGCAGGCATTGGCGAAGCGGCAGTAGCCTTGTGTTGGGTTACGGGCTCGCCGAAACGGTGTGCCATTGGATAGGTACGAACGCGGGGGCTCGAGAACCCACCCTGCGCTGCACCAGCGTCGGCTATTCTCGCTCGGGACAGTGGCCTAACGCAGGGTGGGCACTTCACTTGTGCCCACGCGGATGCGGCCGGTGCATATCGAAACACCCATCACCGCCCGCTGCGCAAAAACTCGGTGGCGGCACCGGCCGACATCGGGCGGCTGAACAGGAAGCCCTGGAACTGGTCGCAATCGCAGGCGGTCAGCGCGCGGTGCTGCTCGGCCGTTTCGACGCCCTCGGCCACCACGTGGATGTCGAGCTTGTGGGCCAGGGCCATGATGCCGGCGCACAGGTCGGCGTCTTTCGGATCGTCGGCGATGTTCCGCACGAAAGAGCGGTCCAGCTTGAGGTAATTCACTGGCAGCTGGCGCAGGTAGGACATCGACGAGAAGCCGGTGCCGAAGTCGTCGATGGAAAGCGCCACGCCGCCGCCGCGCAGGCGGTGCAGGATGGCGATCGCCAGGTCGGGGTCGGACATCATCATCGATTCGGTCAACTCCATTTCCAGGCAGCCCGCCTCGATGCGGTGCTCGCGCATCAGGTCGAACACGTAGTCGGGCAGCGCGGCGCTGGTGAGCTGGCTGGTCGACAGGTTGACCGCCACCGGGACCAGGCCCAGGCCGGCGTCGCGCCAGGCGGCGATCTGGCGGCAGGCCTGCTCGATCACCCAACGCCCCAGGTGCAGCAAGAGGCCGAGCTGCTCGGCGAGCGGGATGAAGTTGTCGGGCGCGACCATGCCCACGCCCGGTCGGTCCCAGCGGATCAGCGCCTCGAAGCCGGCGATGCTGCCGTCGCGCCGCATCTTGGGCTGGTAGTGCAGCGCGAACTCGGCCGAGCCCATGGCTGCGCGCAGGTCGCGTTCGAGTTCGACGCGCTGGGTGACGGTCGAGCCGAGTTCGGGCGAATAGAAGCGGTACTGGTCGCGCCCGTTGTCCTTGGCCGAATACATGGCCGCCTCGGCGCGCCCGAGCAGTTCGGCGGCGCCGTACAGGCTGTCCCGAGACAGGCTGATGCCCGCGCTGAAGGCCAGGTGCAGCGACTGGCGCAGCACCGGATACGGTTGCGCGAGAAAAGCGCGGATCTGCTCGACCTGGCGCGCCACCTCCTCGGTGGACTCGGCCTGCGGCAGGGTGAACGCGAATTCGTCGCCCGACAGGCGCGCCAGGCTGCCGAGCGTGACATTGCACTGCTGCAGGCGCTGGCCGACGAGCTGGATCAGCTGGTCGCCCACGTTCTGGCCGAAATTGTTGTTGATGAACTTGAACTGGTCGAGGTCGATGATCACGACCGCCAGCCGGGTGCCGCCCAGCCTGGCCATGACGAGCTGCTCCTCGAGCGCCGACTCGAACATGACGCGGTTCGCCAGGCCTGTAAGCGAATCGGTGATGCGCTCCTGCTCGAGGCGCCTGCGCAGGCCGCGCAGCTCGGTGATCTCGGTCGAAAAGCCGATCAGGCAGGTTGGCTGGCCCGGCAGCTGCAGCTTGACCTTGCGCGAGCGGAAATGATGCTTGCAGCCGTCGGCGCCGATGACGGTTTCCTCGCGCACCTGCTCGCCCTCGCCGGCCAGCACCTCGGCATCGTATTCGGCCACGCGCGCCGCGATTTCAGGCGGCATCAGCTCGCGGTCGGTGCGCCCGATCAGGTCCTGCAGCGGGCGTGCATACAGGGCCAGCACCGGCCCGTTGGCATACAGGTAGCGGCCCTGCTGGTCCTTCAGGTAGATGGCGGCGTCGACATTGGCCAGGATCGTATCGAGCAGCTCGTTGCGCTGGACCAGCTCCTCGACCGCGCGGCGCTGCTCGGTGATGTCGGTCGAGATGCCGCACAGGCCGACCACGCGGCGCTCTTCGTCGAACAGTGGCAGCTTGACGGTGCGAAACGTGCGGCAGTCGCCGTTGAGCAGGCAGACCAGTTCGTCCCTGTCGACCTTTTCGCCGGTCGCGAACGCCTGGCGGTCGGTGGCGCCGATGCCCGAGGCGGCGAGGTCGACGAAGCCCTCGTCGGTGCGGCCGATCACCTGCGCGGGCACGGTGCCGAACACCGCCGCCAGCGCCTGGTTGACGAACAGGTAGCGGCCGTCGAGATCCTTCACGTAGAAGCACGCGTCGAGGTTGTCGACCAGCGTCCACAGGCTTTGCAGCTGGACGGGATCGACGGCGCCTGCATCCTGCGGTGAATTCATGCTGCCGGTCCTCCCTGGTGTGTACGGCATGGCGGTCCTGGATCAAGGCATGCCGGCATGATGGGGTCTGCATGCGGCGCTGCCAGTGTAGCGCCCTTGTCGGAGGTTTCGGCGCATCCATCGCGATCACCGCGAAAAAGATGTAAAAAATGCCACAGTAGCAAGACGGGGGTCGTCCTGTCGCGCCAATTGCGCTAATCTGTCCGCTGTTCAAAATCCATGCGGACCCTCCATGCCCTTTGCACCGATTCGCAGGCGCTGCCTGTCGCTGGCCCTGCTGGCCCTCCTGTCCGCCTGCGCGGGCACGCCGCCGGTCGCGCCCGATGCACGCCTGCTGGCCGCGCACCTCGATCCCGGCTACAACGGCGTCGTGCTGGTGCGCCCGAACCGCGCCGGCGCGGCGGTGGTCAAAGCCTACGGCAACGCGGAGTTCGAAGTACCGGCAGCGCTGACGGCGCAATCACGCTTCATGGTCGGCTCGGTCTCGAAATGGATCACGACGGTTGCCGTACTTCGCCTGGTCGAACAGGGCAAGCTGGAGCTCGACAAACCGGTCACGACCTGGCTGCCGGAACTGCCCGCCGCCAGCGGCGCGGTGACCCTGCGCCACCTGCTGTCGAACACGAGCGGCATCGAGAATGGCCTCGCCCTGGCGATGAAGCGCGACCAGGGCCCGGCCCGCATGAGCATCACGCCGGCGCAAGCCGCGCTGCGTTTCGGCAGCGGCCCTTTGACCTTTGCGCCGGGCGAGAAGTTCGATTATTCGGTCACCAACTGGCTGGTGATCGGCGGCGTGGTCGAGCGGGCGACGGGCGAACCGTTCATGAAGACGATCGAGCGCCTTGTCTTCGCGCCGGCGGGCGTGCGCGATACCGGCTTTGTCGGCGCCGACAGCAGCGCGCCGCACATGGCAATCGCCTATGGCGCGGCGAAAACGGCGCGCAAAGTATCGCCCTCGCCGCCGATGGTCGCCGCCAGCGGCACCATCTACAGCACGGCCGCCGACCTGGTGAAGATCGCCGATGCGGTGTATGGGAACGGTTTGCTGACGCCGGCCTCGCGCCGCGAACTGATGACGATCCAGCATGCGCCGGAAGACTATGCACTCGGCGGACGCGTGAAGCAGCTCGGCAGCGGCGCAGCCGCGCGCACGCTGGCCTGGGAAACGGGCGTGAGCGGCGGCTACAAGACCTTGCTGGCCTATGCGCCCGCCGACGGCCGCGCCGTGGTGTTACTCAACAATACCGACATGGCGCAGTCCGAACAGGCCAGGATTGCCCTGGCCCTGCTCGGCGCGCTCGCCAAATGATTACTTGGTAACCGCCAGCACCGTCCGCTTGCCGCCCTTGAAGGTATAGAGCGTGATGGTGCCGTCGCGGATGTCGCCGCGCGCATCGAAGGCGATCGGGCCGGTCACGCCCTTGTACCGGGTTTTCGCCAGCACCGGCAAGTAGTTGGCCGGCGCGGTCGAACCGGCCTTCACCATGGCGTCGGCCATCGTCATCACGGCGTCGAAGGCGTACGGCGCATTGATCTGGACGTCGATGCCGAAGCGTTTCTTGTAATCCGCGCGGAACTTGTCCAGCCCTGCACGGCCGGCCGCATCGACCCCGCCCGCTTCGGCGCAGAAGACCTGCCCGTCGGCCATGGCGCCGCCGGAGAGCTTGTGGATCTCGTCCGAGCAGATGCCGTCGCCGCCCATCATCTTCGCGTTGAAACCCAGCTGCTTCATCTGGCGCAGCATCGGACCGGCCACGGCGCTCATGCCGCCGTAGAAAACCAGGTCCGGTTTCCGGGCGCGGATCTTGGTCAGGATGGCGTTGAAATCGGTCGCCTTGTCGTGCGTGAATTCGCGCGACACCACCTGCGCGCCCTGTTGCTTGAGGCCCTTGGCAAATTCCACCGCCAGGCCCTGGCCGTAGGCGGTACGGTCGTCGATCACGGCCACGCGCATCGCGCGCATGTCCTTGACGGCGGAGCGGCCCAGCGCCTGGCCCAGCTGGACGTCGTTGGCGACTACGCGGAAGGCCGTATTAAAGCCTTGCTGCGTGTATTTCGGGCTCGTGCTCGACGGCGAAATCTGCGGGATGCCGGCCTGGTGATAAATTTTCGAGGCCGGAATCGTGGTGCCCGAGGTCTCGTGGCCGACCACGCCATTCACGCGCGCGTCGACCAGTTTCTGGGCCACGTTGGTCGCCTGCTTCGGGTCGCCGCCGTCGTCCTCGGCCAGCAGCTCGAAGCGCAGCTTCTTGCCGGCCACGACGACACCGCGCGCATTCAGGGCTTCGATCGCCATGCGGGCGCCGTTCTCGGTGTCCTTGCCAAAATACGCGACCGGTCCGGTCACGGCGGCCGAGTGGCCGATTTTTACCACTTCCTGGGCCGGCGCGATGCCGGCCGCTGCCAGTGCGGCAAGGGCAACTAGGGTCTTCTTCATGCATTCCTCTTGATGGCGGAGACGCCGCCACAGGGGGCGTCGAAAGGAAGCATGATAACAAGGATGAGATCGGCGCGTGCGCGGCCGGGTGCGCCGGCGCCTTGGCCTCCTTGGCGCACCGTGTCGCGCAAAAGCACCAGCCTGATCGGCCGCGTTCGCCTGGCCCGGACCTTCGGCCCGCTGTGGCGGAACCGCGCGCCAGCGCCGGCCCAGCTTGCGGCATACTGGCTGGAACCGCGCAGCACACCCTACCCCGTCCACGAGGGAGTCGGCATGACCAGCGAACACCAAGGCGGCGAAGCCACACTGCGCTTTCGCACCCTGCTCTACCGCTTCATCTTTTTCGATTGGCTGTTCCTCGATGCCGGCGGCGCGCGCACGCCGATCGAGCGCCATGCCGCCACCCAGCACAACCGGCGTATGAGCAAATACCTGCCGGTCTACCTGCGCCGCTGGTCCTTCCTCACCGTGCTCGGCTTTGCCCTCGGCTGCCTGGTCGAACGCGCCCTGCAGGCCACCTTGCTGTCGGCCTGGTTCTTTACCTGGACCTGCATCACGGCCACCGGCATGGTGGTCATCACGGTGGCGTGGATCTTCCTGACCCAGCCGCAGCAGCCGTGACGGCTTGTCTATACTGCATTGCACAAATTGTCGCTTGACACCCTCGCAGCTTCCCGCTTAGAGTCAAGTCAATGAACGCCAACCTGCAACTGTCGATTGTCCTGCCGAACGCCAGCGCCCTGTCGCCAGCGCTGCTACTGCTACGCGCCTGATCCAACCGCGTTCCGGCCCCGCCGGTTTTAAAAAGTAGCTACAGGAATTCGCACCGATGTCCGTCTCTCCCGCCAACGCCAAGTTCGCCACCCTCACCGTCAGCACGGTTGCCTGCGTTCGCCTACTGCTAACACTACCGATCGGTTGTCGGGCCTAGCGTTTCGTGGCCCGTCCGGCAGCCCCTCGCCACTCACCGCGCCGATCCCGGCACCCGAGCACACCTAGCAGGAGCATGAGCATGTTGACCAATCCATCCGCTAAATACCGCCCATTCCCCGCCGTCGACATCAACGACCGCCAATGGCCGGGCAAGACCATCACCCAGCCGCCGATCTGGATGAGCACCGACCTGCGCGACGGTAACCAGGCGCTGATCGAGCCGATGAGCCCCGAGAAAAAGCTGCGCTTCTTCGAGATGCTGGTCAAAATCGGCATCAAGGAAATCGAAGTCGGTTTCCCCTCGGCTTCGCAGACCGACTTCGATTTCGTGCGCATGCTGGTCGAGGAAAACCGCATTCCCGACGACGTCACCATCATCGTCCTGACCCAGGCGCGCGAGGAGCTGATCCGCCGCACGGTCGAATCCGCCGCCGGCGCCAGGCGCGCCATCGTCCACATCTACAATTCGGTGGCTCCCGTGTTTCGCCGCGTCGTCTTCGGTATGACCGAGGACGAGATCGTGAAGATTGCGGTGGACGGCACGCGCCTGATCAAGGAACTCGTGGCGCAGCATCCGCAGACGCAGTGGGGCCTGGAGTATTCGCCGGAATCCTTCTCGACGACGGAACTGGACTTTTCCAAGCGCATCGTCGACGCCGTCAGCGCCGAATGGCAGCCGACACCAGCCAACCCGATGATCGTCAACCTGCCCTCGACGGTAGAAGCGGCCACGCCGAACGTGTATGCCGACCAGATCGAATGGATGTGCCGCCACCTCGAACGGCGCGAGTCGCTCGTCATCAGCGTGCATCCGCACAACGACCGCGGCACCGCCGTGGCGGCGGCCGAACTGGCGGTGCTGGCCGGCGCCGACCGCGTCGAGGGCTGCCTGTTCGGCAATGGCGAGCGCACCGGCAACGTCGACCTGGTGACGCTGGCCCTGAACCTCTACACGCAGGGCGTGCATCCGGGCCTGGATTTGTCCGACATCGACAGCGTGCGCCAGCTGGTCGAGGAGTGCAATGCGCTGCCGGTCCACCCGCGTCACCCGTATGCGGGCGACCTGGTGTTTACCGCCTTCTCCGGTTCGCACCAGGACGCGATCAAGAAGGGTTTCGCACGCCAGCAGGCCGACGCCATCTGGGAAGTGCCGTATCTGCCGATCGACCCGGCCGACCTGGGACGCAGCTACGACGCCGTGATCCGCGTGAACAGCCAGTCCGGCAAGGGCGGCATGGCTTACCTGCTCGAACAGGAATACGGCCTCGAACTCCCGCGCCGGCTGCAGATCGAATTCTCGCGCGTGGTGCAGCAGCTGGCCGACAGCAGCGGGCGCGAAATCGCGGCCAGCGACATCCACGCCCTGTTCGAGCGCGAATACCTGGAGCAGGACAAGCCTTATCGCTATGTATCGCACCGGATGACCGAGGACACGGGCGCCGGCACACCGGTACAGATGGAAGTGACGGCCTTCGAAAACCAGGTGCAGCGCGCTTTGCAGGGCAGCGGCAACGGTCCAATCGACGCCTTCGTGAACGCGCTTGGGATCGACATCCGCTTGATGG
This sequence comes from Massilia sp., assembly GCA_031398335.1. GTDB lineage: Bacteria > Pseudomonadota > Gammaproteobacteria > Burkholderiales > Burkholderiaceae_D > Telluria. The sequence continues at coordinate 58,211 of JANNNC010000211.1, read as the reverse complement.
ATTACCACGAACATGCGATCGGCTCGGGCGCGAATGCGCGCGCGGCCTGCTATGTCGAACTGCGCATGGGGAACGGGCCGACCCTGTTCGGCGCCGGCATCGACAGCAATATCCTCACCGCTTCGTTCAAGGCGGTGCTGTCGGCGGTGAACCGGGATGCGGCGGCGCAGGCGGCCAGCGTGCCGGCACTGGCTGCGTGAACAAACGCGCGCCCGCCTTTGCGCTGGTGCTGCTGGCATGCGCGCCGCTGGCCGCGGGCGCGGCCGACCTGGCCAACGGCCAGCGCCTGTTCGCCTCGCGTTGCGGCTCCTGCCATGCCGTCGGCCCGTCCGCGCGCGCCGGATTCGGGCCGCAGCTGAACGCGCTCTATGGCCGGCGCGCCGGCGGCACGCCCGACTTCCGCTATTCGCCGGCGATGGCCAACTCCGGCATCGTCTGGAACGACAAGACGCTGACCGCCTTCATCGACTCCCCGGACGCTCTCATCCCCGGCACCAGGATGCGCTTCTGGGGCATGCGCAACCAGAAGCAGGTCGGCGACCTGCTGGCTTACCTGCGCGGCATCGCGCCAGGCGCGCCGCGCTGAACGTCCACGGCGCCGAACTCGTAGGACGCCATCGGCACCTTCATCACATGGTCGATGAACAGCGCCCGTCCCGTGTCCGATCCAGCGGCGCCGGCCACCACCATCAGCGGCACCAGGTGGTCTTCGCGCGGATGCGCCTGGCGCGCGCCTGGACCCTTCTCCCACTCGAGCAGCATGGCGTCGCGCACGCGCGCATCCGCCTCGCTGATGGCGCCGTTCAGCCAGCTCTCGAAAGCTTCGGCGACCGGCGTCGACTCGTCGCGCCCGAAACCGCGCATGTTGTGGTAAGTCAGGCCGCTGCCGACGATCAGCACGCCCTCGTCGCGCAGCGGCGCCAGCGCCTGGCCGAGCCGCAGGTGTTCGGCCGGGTCGTAGTTCGACTTCATCGACAGCATCACGACCGGGATGTCCGCTTCCGGATACATCAGGTGAAGGGGCACGAAGACGCCGTGGTCGAAGCCGCGCCGCGCATCCGCGTTCGTTGCGATGCCTGCGCCGGAGAGCAGTTCACGGACCCGCGCGGCCAGCGCCGGCGAACCCGGAGCCGGGTAGCTGATGCGGTAGGTATGCTCGGGGAAGCCGTGGTAATCGTATTCCATCGGCGGCTGCACGGCGGTCGAGACGGTAAACGCATCCTCTTCCCAGTGGCCGGAAACGACCAGGATGGCCTTCGGCTTGGCCGGCAGCCGGCCTGGGAGTGCGGCGAATTCGCGGGCGGTGGCGGCGTAGATGTCCTGCATCTGCGCGATCCAGGGCCATGGGCCGCCGCCATGGGACAGGAAATACACGGGGAATCTGGATGAATGCATGTTGCCTCCTGAGCGTGAAATCCATCGGCCGATGCGATTGCGTCAGCCATCCTCCTACTGTAAGGGCAGGTGCCGTTTTGCACTAGATGGGCGGGTTGGGAAACATTGTGCCGTGAACGGGACAATCCGACGCGCATGACTACCTTTCCGGATCGCGTGCAAAATGCGCGCTCATGGGCGCCAAATGTTGTCACGGTACGAAATCGGCTCCTGAGTTCGAGCAGCATTACCTTGCTGGAGCTGCCTTGCTGGAGCTGATTACCCAGGTGAGACAGGTTCATCCCAACATGTCGCACTTTCATATGCTGGGGTGCCGCGCAGTGTTTACGCGAAGAGGGGTCATACCCCCATACCGCAATCAAAGTGTGATTCGTTGCGCTCGCGCAGGAGGTGGAGCGAGGTGGGGATGGCATTCAGCTCGCCCGAAAGACAAGGTCCCGATGCCAGCGCTACAACGCCATGCATAACTGTGCCTTACGGACCGGTCCGCGTGCGTCATCTGTCCCGATTGCGATGTATGATCGGCTCGCAAGATGCCAGCCTCAAGCTGGTTTGATCGGCCGCCTAAGGAGACCGCCATGCGCCCCTCGACATTGATGGCAGCGAGCGTCGTTTGCTTGCTCGGATGTACGACCCCGCAAGAAAAAGCAATGAAGCAGCAAGCTGACATGGAGCGCATGATGGCGCAATACGGGCCGGCATGCACGCAGCTGGGCTATGCGATGAACTCCGATCCATGGCGCAATTGTGTTCTTCAGTCAGCGACCAGGGACGGCGGATACGGTGGCGGCGTGTCGACCTCCATTTTTGGCAGCTTCGGCAGTTGGGGGCGCGGTTCCGGCGTCGGGATCGGCATTGGGGTGGGACGCTGATCGGCGCAGCCGTGCACCACCTCATCATTCATACAAAACAAGGACACCGGAGTGTCCTTGTTTCGCCAGCGCCTGCCGCTGCGCGCATTAACGCAGCGACCGGGTACCACAATTACTTGCCGCAGCCGAGCGCCTTGATGCGGTCGTAGGCGGCCTTCGCCTGCACCAGGCCATAGCCGTACTGGGTGTCGCGCCCAGCCGGACCCAGGTCGAGCGCGCTGTTGTTGAGCGAGGTGCGCAGCTGGGCGGCGCTGCAGCTCGGGAAGTGGCTCCACACCAGGGCGGCCACGGCCGACACGTGCGGGGTCGCCATCGAGGTGCCGTCGTAGTAGGCGTAGCTGGCTGCCGTCACGGCCACGGTGGCGCTCTGGCCCAGCATGGTCTTGAGCGTTGCGCCATCGGCCTGGCTGGCCGTAACCGACGGGATGCCGGTCACGGTCGTGCCCAGCGTGCCGCCGAAGGCGCCAGCCACGTTGTTGTAGACGATGGCGCCGACGCCGCCGCTCTTCTCGCAATTGGCCACCTTGACCGCGAAGTCGATGCTGCCGCGCGCGATCAGGCAGACCTTGCCCGACGCCGCACTGTTGACGGCGTCGCCGATGCCGAAATCGGCCAGCGGCGCGGTCGCCGTCTTCACGGGCGAGCCATCCATCGCACCGGCGGCGTAGGCCACGCCGCCGACGCTCAGGGCCGCTTCGACGCCGCCGCCCATCGGGATGGTCGACAGCACGCTCACGCCCGGCGCCGAGAGTTCGACCTTGTTGTTGTACTGCGAGAAGCTGGCCCACTGCTTGTTCTCATCCAGGGCGCCGATCGACATCACGCTGTGGTAATTGGCCGGATAGGACACGGCGCGGTTGCCGTCGTTGCCGGCCGCCGCGATGTTCAGCACGCCCTTGGCGTACAGCTTGTCGAAGGCAACCTGCTCGGTCTGGCTGCGGCGGGCGCCGCCGAGCGACATCGAGATCACGTTGGCGCCGGCGGCGCCGCACTTGTTGGCGGCCGAGGCCAGGCTCGAGGAATAGGCCCAGCCGTCCTTGCCGAAGACCTTCACGATGTGCAGCTTGAGCTGGCGGTTGGCGTTCACGCCGACCACACCCGTGCCGCTGTTGTTGACGGCGGCGATGGTGCCGGCGACGTGGGTACCGTGGTGGTTTTCGTCCGTGTACCACCAGCCGGTGCCAGCGTCGTATTCGCCGGTCACGTTGTTGGCGCCGAGGTCTTCATGGGCGCGGTCGTAGCCGGAGTCGATGATGCAGACCTTGCGGTTGGCCGCAAGCGCGTCGGAGACCTGGTCGGCCTGCACCAGCTTGATACCGTAGGGGACCTGCTGCCCCAGCGCATACGGCGTGCCGGTCGATGGCGTGGTCAGCGCGAAGGGAAGGCGCACCACGTCTTCTTCGATGTATTGTACGTTCGGATTGTTCTCGAGACCCTTCAATGCCACGGCCGGCACTTCGATCGCCATCGCGTTCATACCGAAGATCTCGTGCTTGACGGACCCTTTGGCGGCGCTCACGGCGGATTTCACGTGGGCCGACGCGCCCGGTTTGAAGGCGACGATGATGCGCGTGGTGTCCGGTGGCGCGGCATGGACGCTGCCGGCGATGCCGGCGGCGACCAGGGCGGTGAGGCAGATGCTGAGGGGCTTCAATGCGCGATTGTGCTTGCTTGCCATGAGTCTCTTTCTCCGTTGAAATACCAATGATGAAGCCCCCGGGCATGTGGCGATGGGCTTGTTTTCTCGGACCACATTGGAATACATGTGGCCGGTTCAGTGTAGGGCGAAAACTCGGACGCCCGCAAGCAGCTCGGCTGTCATGTGAACGAAAACAGACTCGGCAGGAGATTGGTGTTTTCTTGGGGCAATGCGGGGCGTTTGCGGGAACGCTGCGGAGGTGCGGACATAACGCGTGGGCACAAAAAGTGCCCACCCTACGTTAGACCACGGCCGCGGGCTGGCGGACCGTTATCGGTTCGCAAACGGGCGCGGCGGCGCAAACGGACGACTGACGGCAACGGTCACGCCCTAACGCTTCTTGCCATGCAATGCCTGGCGCGAGCGCTTGCGTTCTTCCGCCTTTTCGCAACGCCGCTTCTGCTCCCCGGTCTCGGGAACGAGCGCCGGCACCGCTTGCGGCTTGCGGTCGGCATCCACCGCCACCATCGTGAAATAGCAGCTGTTCGCGTGGCGCTGGGTACGCTGTTGGATGTTCTCCGTCATGACGCGAATCCCGATTTCCATCGAGCTGGTGCCGGTGTAGTTGACCGACGCCAGGAAGGTCACCAGCTCGCCGACGTGGATCGGCTGCAGGAACATCACCTGGTCGACCGACAGCGTGACGACATACGAACCGGAATAGCGGGTGGCGCAGGCATAGGCCACGCTGTCGAGGAATTTCAGGATGGTGCCGCCGTGGACGTTGCCGGAAAAATTGGCCATGTCGGGGGTCATCAGGACCGTCATCGTCAGTTCGTGGATGGGTCTTCCGTGCTTGTCGTTCATGTCGGTCTCTCTGGTCGAAGGCGGTCGGCGTACCAAAGATTGTATGGCGATTCCCGCGTCTTTACTGTCAGCCCAGCAATTTTGCCGCCGCTCCCATCAAGCGAGGGTGAACGCGCCCTCGGCGGCCGCCACGCCGGCACAGAACAGGACGTAGCGATCCGGCTGGGAGCCTTGCGTCAGCACGGCCGCCTCGCCCAGCGGCACGGGCGCCGTGAAGCGCACCGAGATCGACCTCACAGGCCGCCCCGCCTGCTTCTCGAGGGCCGCGCAAGTCCGGGCCAGCGAGTGCATGCCGTGGATGATCGGCGCGGGCAGCCCCATCAGGCGCGCGCTCCAGCGTGTCAGGTGGATCGGGTTCCAGTCGCCCGAGATGCGCGCATAGGCGCGTCCGCTCGCAGGCGACAGGGTCCAGCTGTCGATCACGGCGCCCTGCTGGACGGCCGCCCGCGCGCTGCGCGGCTTGCCCGAACGCTGGCCGCGCACGGCCAGGTACTTGCTGGTGCAGGTGAAGATGCGCTCGCCGGCGCAGGTGCCCACGGTTTCGAGCGCGCAGTAGACGGCGCCGGATGCGCCTGGCGGCAGGATGTCGATGCGGGTGGGATGCGGATCGGCGCAGCGGCAGGCAGCGGCGCGTGCGCCACGAGTTCGTTCTCGAAGTGGACGATGCCCGCCAGCCGGTAGGGAAACGCATCGGACAAGAGGGTCGCCATGTGCGCGCGCTGTACCGGCAGGTACCAGTAGGTGAGCGGCACCGCGCCGGGAGCGAAGCCGAGCGCCTGGCGGTAGCGCTCGACGTGTTCCTGGTCGAGCCCCTGCAGCGTGAATGCAGAGGTCAGCGGCGCGGGAACGCCCGCTGGCACTCGCCGGGCGCGCTTGGATAAGACACGCAGCACCAGCCCCGGGCCCATGCGCGGCAGGGTGGGCGCCGCGCCTTCATCGATCGATCGAAGCACTTTTTCTCCCTAAAATTGGCATGGGACGCTATTTCCGTCCCCGCCTGTCAAAGTTCCAGCAGCCAAAATGCTGTGATTAATCGATAATACTGCCTGACGACGCACTACCGCACTGTCGCGAATTGTAGATTCTCGGAGACTGTATGAACAAAATTGGTCCATCGACCCTGTCGATCCAGCAAAGCCTGATGCCCCTTCCCACCGCCGATCGCATGGCCGTGCTCGACAGCCCCGGCTTCGGCCGCGCGTTCAGCGACCACATGGTCACGATCCGCTATACCGAGGGCCGCGGCTGGCACGACGGTAAAGTCGAAGCGCGCGGCATGCTGCCGCTCGACCCATCGACGATGGTGCTGCACTATGCCCAGGAAATCTTCGAAGGCCTGAAGGCCTACCCGCAGCCGGACGGCGGCGCCGCCCTGTTCCGCCCGGACGCCAACGCGCGCCGCTTCCGCAATTCCGCGACCCGCCTGGCGATGGCGCCGCTGCCGGACGCACTGTTCCTGGAAGCCGTGCACGCGATCGTCAGCCAGGACCGCGACTGGATCCCGCAGGCGGAAGGCTCGGCGCTGTACCTGCGCCCCTTCATGATCGCCACCGAAGCCGCGCTCGGCGTGCGCCCGTCGAACGAATACCTGTTCTGCATTTTCGCTTCGCCGGCCGGTAACTACTTCAAGGGCGGCGCCGCCGGCATCACCTTGTGGGTATCCGAGAACTACATCCGCGCCGCACCCGGCGGCACGGGCGAAGCCAAGTGCGGCGGCAACTACGCCGCCAGCTTGGCCGCGCAAGCCGAAGCCTCGCGCGAAGGCTGCGACCAGGTCGTGTTCCTCGATGCCGTGGAAAAGCGCTGGGTCGAGGAACTGGGCGGCATGAACATTTTCTTCGTGTTCGAAGACGGCTCGATCCAGACCCCGCCGCTGACCGGCACCATCCTGCCGGGCATCACGCGCGATTCGCTGATCGTGCTGGCGCGCGATGCCGGGATCACCGTGCGCGAAGAGCCGTACTCGATCGACCAGTGGAAGGCGGACGCCGCCAGTGGCCGCCTGCAGGAAGCCTTCGCCTGCGGCACCGCTGCGGTGGTCACCCCGATCGGCACGGTCAAGGGCAAGGGCTTCGAGACGCGCATCGGCACCGGCGAAGCCGGTCCCGTGACCACGCGCTTGAAAACCGCGCTGCTCGACATCCAGAACGGCCGCGCCGAAGACAAGCACGGCTGGATTCATCGCGTGTTCTGATCGCAGGCTGCGGCGTAAAAAGACCACGAGCGATCGTGGTCTTTTTTTTTACTTGTACAGCACGCCCGGCAGCCACAGCCCGATCGCCGGGAAGGTGTACAGCAGGATGATTCCCAGCACCTGGATGCCCATGAAGGGCAGCATGCCCATGAAGATCTGGTTCAGGGTCACGTGCGGCGGCGAGACGCCCTTCAGGTAAAAGGCGGACATCGCCACCGGCGGCGACAGGAAAGCCGTCTGCAGGTTCATGGCCACCAGCAGCCCAAAAAACAGCGGGTCGATGTTGAAGTGGGCCAGCAGCGGCACGAAGATCGGCATGAAGATGACGATGATCTCGGTCCACTCGAGCGGCCAGCCGAGCAGGAAGATCACCACCTGCGCCAGCAGCATGAACTGTACCGGGGTCAGGTCCATCCCGAGCACCCACGCATTGATGATTTCCTGCCCGCCCAGCAGCGCGAACGCGGCCGAGAAGATACTCGAGCCGACGAACAGCCAGCACACCATGGCCGTCGTCTTGGCGGTGAGGTGGGCCGACTCGCGCACCAGGTCGAGGTTGAACCTGCGGTAGGCAATTGCCAGTAGCATGCCACCGAAGGCGCCCATCGCCGCCGCCTCGGTCGGCGTCGCCAGGCCGAACACGATGCTGCCGAGGACGGCCAGGATCATGAACGCCAGCGGAAACAGCGACCCGAGCAGCATCTTGAATATCTCGAGGCGCGCAAAACTGAAGAATGCGTAGAAGATCAGCAGCGCGGCGGCGCCCACCGCCAGGATGGTCCAATAGGTACTGGAGGCCGGCCTGCCGACGGGTTCCATGGCCGGAATGCTCGCTGCCTCGGCCATGGCTTGCGGACCCGCCGGTGCTGCAGGCGCGGCGGCGCCCCCTTCCACCGGCGGCTCGCTCAGGCTACCCTGCACCGGCGGTTCGGCCAGCGCGCCTTCGGAGGGCGGCTCCTGCAGGCCGCCGGTATCGCTGCCGCTCGCGAACGCATCGGTGTCCTGCTGCGCGCCGATTTCGACCAGCTCCGTCGGCGCCGCTTCCGGCGCCGTCAGCAGGCGGTAGCTCACCCCCATGACGGCGGCGAACGCAAGCGCCGGCAGCAGGGCCACGAACAGGTTCGACGCCAGCGTGCGGCTCGGTACCCTGGCGCCACGCGGTCCCTTGAACGCACCCACCAGGCCGGCCACCGCGCCGCGATGGTAGGCGTCGGGAATGGCCTGCGTGAACGCGGGCAGCGCGACGATGCGCTCGGCGGCGGGCAGCGGCGGCGCCATGGACGGCTTGAGCTTGGCGATGATCAGCACATAGCCCACATACAGGGCGGCGAGCATGATCCCGGGGAACAAGGCGCCGGCATACAGCTTGACCACCGAGACGCCAGCCGTCGCGCCATACACGATCAGGAGCACCGAGGGCGGGATCAGGATGCCCAGGCACCCGCCTGCCGTGATGCAGCCGGCCGACAGCTGCGTGCTGTAGCCCGCCTTGAGCATGGCCGGCAGCGCCAGCAGGCCCATGAGGGTGACGACTGCGCCGACGATGCCGGTGGCGGTGGCAAAGATGGCGCAGGTGACGATGGTGGCCACGGCGAGCGACCCGGGCACGCGCGCCATGGCCAGGTGCAGGCTTTTGAACAGCCGTTCGATCAGGTTGGCGCGCTCGACCAGGTAACCCATGAAGACGAACAACGGGATCGAGATCAGCACGTCGTTGGCCATGACCGAATAGGCACGCTGCACCATCAGGTCGAGGGTGAGCTGGATTGCCTGGCTCGGGTCGCTGCTGTGGAAAGCGAACCAGGCGAACATCATGCCCATGCCCATCAGGGTGAACGCGGTCGGAAAGCCGAGCATGATGGCGACCACCACCAGCGCCAGCATCAACAGGCCGAGGTGGCCGTTGGTCATGTCGGCGGGCGCCGGCATCAATGCGAACAGGGCCACGACGATCGCGATCAGGATCGACAGGCCGAACCAGATTTCCTTTCTCATTTTGCCTCCCGCTCGCCCACGTGGACCATGGCCTTGAGCTTGTCGACGTCGACTTCCTCGACGTCGGCCTCGCGCGCGGGCCAGTCGCCCAGGCGCAGGCACATCACGCAGCGCACGATCTCGACCAGGCCCTGCAGCAGGAGCAGTATCCCGGCGAACGGGATGACCATCTTGAAGGGATACAGGGGCGGGCCGTTGGCGGTGAGCGTGGAATGCTCGCGGATGGCGAACGATTCGGCGGCGTAGGTGGTCCCGGCCCAGGCCAGGGCGACCACGCCGGGGATGAAGAAGACGATGTAGAGCAGCAGGTCGAGCCCGGCCTGCAGGCGCGGCGGGAAGAAGCTGTAGAGCACGTCGCCCCGTACGTGGCCGTTCTTGGCCAGCGTATAGGCGCCGGCCATCATGAAGGCGGCGCCGTACATCATGATCATCAGGTCGAAAGCCCAGGGATTCGGGGTGTTCAAGGCGTAGCGTGAGAACACTTCCCAGGTGATGAGGAAGGTGAGTGCCAAGATCAGCCAGGAAAAGGCATGGCCGACGAGGCTGCTGACCCGGTCGACAAAAAATAATACGTTCTGCATGAAACGGCTCCCGGTCGCAAGAAACCGCCACCCCTCGAAGCAAGGTGCGGCGTAGATAACTGCTGCGATTGCGCGCTTACGCTTTCTTCGGCGGCGTCGCCTTGCGCCCGAAGTAGTGGTTGTAGGCCATGCGGCGCGGGTTGTTGGTGTCCATGTCCCACTTCATCGCGCGCTCGGCGAAGGCGCGCATCGAGGCCTCGACCTTCTTGAACAGCGGGTTGTTGGCGCCTTTCGCAGCCACCACCTGGTCCCAGACCGCCAGCTGCTCCTGCAGCAGCGCGTCCGGCGTCTTGTAGAACTTGACGCCGTCCTTGGCCTGCATGTCGCGGTAGTCCTTCGAGTAGCGGTCGACCGCCTTCCAGGCCATGTCGGACGACGCCGCCTCGACCGCGTTCTCGATGATCGACTTCAGCTTGGGCGGCAGCGCGTTGTACTTGGTCTTGTTGAAGGTGATCTCGAAGGTTTCGGAGCTCTGGTTGAAACTTTGCAGCATGCAGACCTTGGACACGTCGGGAAAGCCCAGCAGGCGGTCGGAGCTGGCGTTGTTGAATTCGGCGCCGTCGAGCAGGCCGCGGTCCATGGCCGGCACGATCTCGCCGCCGGGCAGCGCATTGACCGCCGCGCCCATGGCCGTGAACAGGTCGATGGCGAGACCGTTGGTGCGAAACTTCATGCCCTTCAGGTCTTCCTTCTTGCTGATCGGTTTCTTGAACCAGCCCAGCGGCTGGGTCGGCATCGGACCGGTCAGGAAGGACACCACGTTGGCGCCGATGCCGTTGTACAGTTCGGCCAGCAGCTCCTTGCCGCCGCCGTATTTGTGCCAGGCCAGCACCATGTTGGCGTCCATGCCGTAGGCCGGGCCCGAGGTCCAGAGCGCGATCGCGCTTTGCTTGCCGTAGTTGTAGCCCATGACGCCATGGCCGCCGTCGAGGGTGCCCTTGGAGACGGCGTCGAGCAGGCCGAAGGCGGGAACGACCGCTCCCGCGGGCAGCACCTCGATGCGCAGCTCGCCGCCGGTCATGTCGTTGACTTTCCTGGCAAAATCGAGCGCGTATTCGTGGAAGATGTCCTTGCTCGGCCAGGTGCTCTGGAAGCGCATCTGCTTCGGCGTCTGCGCGGTGGCGATCATCGGCAGCGCCAGTGTGGTGCCGGCTGCCGCCGTTCCCAGGAACTTGCGGCGGTTTGAAATGGATTGCTGCAATTCCTTCTCGTCCTTCTTCATGCTATGTCTCCTGTCTAGTTTTATAAACGGACCGAATCGATACACACGTTCTGGCTTCAAGCGCATTCCCCAGCTAAAAGCCGGCACATCACTACGCAGGATGTTCCTGTTTCCTTACGGATTTCTTACGCCGGGCTTACGCAGGGTGTTGTTGCTTTGTTATATATCAAGGTTTGGCTTGCTTCCCGCCTCAAGAAATTGTTTAGGATCAATTGTTGAGCATTTCCAGCAGGCCCGCCGGCAGCGATAGTAGAATCCATCTTATCTCTTTCACACCGATCCGCATGCTCAAACTCAGCCTGGACGCCCTGCTCACCGTCGATACCATCGCCCGCCGCGGCTCCTTCGCCGCCGCCGCCAAGGAGCTGTTCCGGGTGCCCTCGACCATTTCCTACACCGTCGCGAAACTCGAGGAAGACCTGGGCGTGCAGCTGTTCGAGCGCTTCGGCCCGCGCGTCGAACTCACCAGCGCCGGCGCCGAACTGCTCAAGGAAGGACGTTACCTGCTCAAGGCGGCGGCCGACCTAGTACGCCGCGTGCGGCGCGTGGCCTCGGGCTGGGAGACCGAATTCACGCTCGCCATCGATTCGATGCTCTCGCCCTGCGCGCTGATGGACGACATCGCGGCATTTTATGACGTGGCGGACCAGACACGGCTACGGCTGCTGAAGGAAGAATTGTCCGGGACCTGGGAAGCGCTGCTCGAGCGCCGCGCCGACCTGCTGGTGGGCGCGGCCGGCAGCGGCCCGCCGGGCGGGGGCTACACGATGGAGCCGATCGGGACGATGTCCTTCGTGTTCGTGGTCGCGCCCGCGCATCGGCTGGCGGAGGTGGCGCATCCGCTCTCGAAAGCGGACCTCACCGCGCAGCGCGCGGTGTCCGTGGCCGATTCGGCGCGCCAGCTGCAGGCGCGCACCGTCGGTCTGCTGTTCGGCCAGGATACGCTGTCGGTGCCGGACATGCAGACCAAGTACGATTTCCAGCGCGCCGGACTGGGCTTTGGCTTCCTGCCCGCAGCCTGGGTGCTTGACGATATCGCGCAGGGACGGCTGGTGGCGAAGGAGGTCGAGGAGCCGAAGCCGGATGAGACACTGTATCTCGCCTGGCGCACCGGGGAGGAAGGCGCGGCGCTACGCTGGTGGCGCGAGCGTTTGCGCGATGGTGTGGCCTTGCAGCGGATGATGCTCGCGCGTTAGTGGGGATGATGCGTTTCGGGATGCGGGTTTTGTACCGCAGCAATCCGGCAAACTCAAGGCCGGCTATTCAGCGCGGCAAATCGAACAACAGCACTTCCGCCTGATCCGCGCCGTTCAGCGTGACCTGCGCCTCATCGTCGATGCGCACCGCATCGCCCGCCTTCAAGACCACACCGTTCACGGTCAACGCGCCAAGCGCCACATGCACGTATCCGATCCGCCCGGAGCGCAGCGGGAAGCTGACCTCATCGCCGCCATTCAACATCGCCGCATAGATCGACGCATCCTGGCGAATCGACACCGAGCCATCCACCCCGTCAGGCGAGGCCACCACGCGCAGGCGCCCGCTCTTCGAGGCCACGTCGAAATGCTTCTCTTCATACCCGGCCGGCGCGCCCACTTGATTCGGCTGGATCCAGATCTGCAGGAAGTGCACCGGCTCGGTGCGCGAATGGTTGAACTCGCTGTGCACCACGCCTTTGCCGGCACTCATGCGCTGGACGTCGCCATGGCGCAGCACCGAGCCGTTGCCCATGCTGTCCTTGTGTTCCAGCGCGCCGTCGAGCACATACGAGATGATCTCCATGTCGCGGTGGCCGTGGGAATCGAAGCCGCGGCCCGCGGACACGCGGTCCTCGTTGATCACGCGCAGCGGGCCGACGCCCATGTGGGCCGGGTCCTGGTAGTGGCCGAACGAAAAAGTGTGCTTCGAATCGAGCCAGCCAAAGTTGGCCACGCCGCGGTCTTCGCTTTTACGAACTTTCAACATGATGCGCTCCTTTTGTTATCGGCCATTCGAAGGATTCGAGGGCGTCTTGTGCATGGGTTGAATTATGCGCGGCCGGCCCGGGAAAAAAAGCGAGTAGTTTGCGGCCCTGTCGTCGAAATTTTCGAATGTGCTTTCAAGCGCCGGCATCGGGCCGCTCGCGCGCGCGCATCGTCGCGAAACACGCGCGTGTCCGTTCAGGCAAAGCGCGCCAGTTCTTCTTCGCTGAACCCCGCGCGCCGGCGCGCTTCCAGGTTGAACGGGCCCTTCAGCACCGGTGCCCGGTACCGGACCACCAGTGCATCGTAGGTAGCGTGCAAGTCAAGCCTGCGCGCCGCGCACAGGAAGCCGTACCAGCGGTTGCCGATCTCGACGTGCCCGACTTCGTCGCGCAGGATGATGTCGAGGATGGCGGCGGCTTCGAGGTCGCCGGCCTGGGCGATTTTCGCGCGCAGCGGCGGAATCGCATCCAGGCCGCGCGCCTCCAGCGTGCGGGGAACCAGCGCCATGCGCGCCAGCACGTCGCCCTTCGTGTTCTCGACCATCTCCCACAGGCTGTCGTGGGCGCTGAAATCGCCGTAGGCATGACCCAGCTTTGTCAAATGGTCGGCCAGCAGCGTGAAGTGGTAGGCCTCTTCTTTCGACACCTGCAGCCAGTCGGCGTAATACGCGTCGGGCATGCAGGGGAAGCGCCACAGCGCGTCCAGCGCCAGGTTGACAGCATTGAATTCGATATGGGCCAGGGCATGCACCAGCATCGCGCGGCCTTCCGGCGTGGCCATCGAGCGGCGCCCGACCTGGCGTGGCGGGACCAGCTCGGGACGCACCGGGCGGCCGGGAATGGCGCCGGTTTCCTCGATCATGGCCGCGCTGTCGAGCGCGATCTCGCCGGTGGCGAAGGCCTGCGCCATGGCGGCGACGCCCGCAGCCTTGACGTACGGGTTGGATTCGAGCAGCCAATGTAAAGCCTTTGTCCGCAGTTCGAGCGCATCAAGCATCTTTATTCTCGAGCAGATAAAGGCCGCAGTATAGCCAATTCGGCGAATTGCCAGCGTCTCCGGATTCCGTTGCAGAGGAACGACTGGCCTAGTCAATCCAACCGCGATGCAGGCATTCTTCTTCCTTCTCCTTGTCTTGCTGATACCGCGAACGCCCCCATCTGCGGTCGATGAACGACCGCGCCCCCGCCCAGCAGCTCCAGCATGACTTCCACCCGGCCGTCGCCGCCTGGTTCGCCGCCAGCTTCCCCAGCGCGACCGAAGCCCAGCTGCGCGCCTGGCCCCTGATCCAGGCCGGCCGCCCGACCCTGGTGGCCGCCCCGACCGGTTCCGGCAAGACGCTCACGGCTTTCCTGGCCGCGATCGATGCGCTGGTGCGCGAAAGCGAAGACGGCCCCCTGCCGGACGAAACACAGGTGCTGTACGTCTCGCCCTTGAAGGCGCTGTCGAACGACATCCGCGTCAACCTGCAGGGACCACTCGAGGGCATCGGCAAGCAGCTCGACGCCATGGGCTTGCCACCGCACGGCATCCGCACCGCCGTGCGCACCGGCGACACCACGGTCGCCGAGCGCAACGCGATGAAGCGGCGCGCGCCGCATATCCTGGTCTCCACCCCAGAGTCGCTGTACGTGCTGCTCGGCTCGGCCAGCGGGCGCGCGATGCTGGCAAACGTGCGCACCGTGATCGTCGACGAGATCCACGCGGTGGCCGGCAGCAAGCGCGGCAGCCACCTGGCGCTGAGCCTGGAACGGCTCGACGCGCTGTGCGGACGCCGTACGGTGCGCATCGGCCTGTCGGCCACCCAAAAGCCGCTCTCGCTGGTGGCCGATTTCCTGGTCGGGCGCGCCGGCGGCGATTGCGCCGTTGTCGACGTCGGCCACATCCGCGCGCGCGATCTTGGACTCGAACTGCCGCCGGTGCCGCTCGACGCCGTCATGGCGAACGAAGTCTGGGAGCGCGTCTACGACCGCATGATGGAACTGGTGGTGCTGCACCGGACCACGCTCATTTTTGTCAACACCCGGCGCATGGCCGAGCGCGTGGCGCGCCACCTGGGCGACCGCCTCGGCAACGAACACGTGGCCGCGCACCACGGCAGCCTGGCCAAGGAATACCGGCTGGCGGCAGAGCAGCGCCTGAAGGGCGGCGCGCTGCGGGTGCTGGTCGCCACCGCCTCGCTCGAACTGGGCATCGACATCGGCGACGTCGACCTGGTATGCCAGGTCGGCTCGCCCCGCAATATCGCGGCCTTCCTGCAGCGCGTGGGACGCTCCGGCCACCAGGTCGGCGGCACGCCCAAGGGCCGCTTGTTCCCCACCTCGCGCGACGACCTGGTCGAATGCACGGCGCTGCTCGACTGCGTGCGGCGCGGCGAACTCGACTTGCTGCGTATCCCGCGTGCGCCGCTCGACGTGCTGGCCCAGCAGATCGTGGCCGAAGTGGCTTGCCAGGAGTGGAGCGAGGACGCCCTGTTCGCGCTGGTGCGCGGCGCGGCGCCGTATGCGGAGCTGGAACGCGCAAAGTTTGACGCGCTCCTGCGCATGCTGGCCGAGGGCTACGCCACCCGCAATGGCGTGCGGGGCGCCTATATCCACCGCGATGCAGCGACCCAATCGCTGCGCGGACGGCGCGGCGGCAAGCTTGCCGCCGTCACCTCGGGCGGCACGATTCCGGAAAACGCCGACTACACGGTGCTGCTGGAACCGGCAGGCCTGGCGGTCGGCACCGTGAACGAGGATTTCGCGGTGGAGAGCCTGGCCGGCGACGTCTTCCAGCTCGGAAATACCTCGTACCGCATCATGAAGGTCGAAGCGGGCAAGGTGCGGGTGGAAGACGCCGGCGGCGCCGCGCCGAACATCCCGTTCTGGCATGGCGAGGCGCCGGGGCGCAGCGACGAGCTCTCCATGGGCGTGGCGCGCCTGCGCGCCGAGATCGAGGCCCAACTGGCCCGGAGTGCAGGTGAGCCTGCGCTCGACCTGGCTGTCGACTGGCTGCTCGAACACCTTGGCCTGAACGACGATGCGGCGCGCCAGATCGTCGACTACCTGGCACGCTCGCGTGCGGCACTGGGCGCCCTGCCGACCCATGACACGCTGGTGATGGAGCGCTTTTTCGACGAATCCGGCGGCATGCAGCTGGTGCTGCATACGCCCTTCGGCAGCCGCATCAACCGCGCCTGGGGCCTCGCCTTGCGCAAACGCTTCTGCCGCACCTTCAATTTCGAGCTGCAGGCCGCGGCCACCGAAGACGCGATCATCCTCTCGCTCTCGACCAGCCACAGTTTTCCGTTGGACGAGGTCTGGCGCTACCTGAAGTCCGCGACGGCCGAACCGATCCTGGTCCAGGCGCTGCTGGACGCGCCGCTGTTCAACGTGCGCTGGCGCTGGAACGCGACCACGGCGCTGGCCCTGCCGCGCTTTGCCGGCGGGCGCAAGGTCGCGCCCCAGCTGCAACGCATGAAGAGCGACGACCTGTTGGCCTCGATCTTCCCGGATGGTGCGGCCTGCCTGGAAAACATCGTCGGCGAGCGCGAGCTGCCGGATCACCCGCTGATCGAACAGACCCTCGACGACTGCCTGCACGAGGCGATGGACAGCGAAGGCTGGCTGGCGCTCCTGCGCCGCATCGAAAACAACGAGATCAGGCTGGTCGCACGCGATTTGCCGGCGCCCTCGCCGCTGGCGGCAGAAATCCTGAACGCCCGTCCCTACGCCTTCCTCGACGACGCGCCGCTGGAAGAACGGCGCACCCAGGCCGTGATCAACCGGCGCTGGAGCGATCCGGCCACCACCGACGATATGGGCGCATTGGACCTCGATGCGACTGCCGGCGTGGCCGAGGAAGCCTGGCCCGCCGCGCGCAACGGCGACGAGGTGCAGGAAGCGCTGGTGGCGCTGGCGCTGATAACGCAGCAGGAAGCGCGCGCACGCGAAGGCTGGCCGCTCTGGCTGGAGGAACTGGCCGAAGCGGGCCGCGCGACGCGCGTGCGCAGCGAAGGCCTGCAAGCCTGGGTCGCGCTCGAACGGCTCGACCTGGTGCTGGCGGCGTATCCTGGCGCCGTCGCCACGCCGCCCTTGACAGTCCCCGACAGCCACCGCGGCAACGATGGCGAACCGTGGATACGCGACGATGCGCTCGTCGAGCTGGTGCGCGCCCGCCTGAGCGGCTTCGGACCGCAGCCCTTGTCGGGCATCGCCGCCGCCCTGGCCCTGCCCGACAGTACGGCGGCGATCGCCCTCGGCGCGCTCGAAGCGCAAGGCTATGTCATGCGCGGCCGCTTCACGCCCGGCTTTGACGAAGAGGAATGGTGCGAACGCCACCTGCTGGCGCGCATCCACCGCTATACCATCAAGCGCCTGCGGCGCGAGATCGAGCCGGTCGAAATCCGCGACTTCCTGCGCTTCCTGTTCGACTGGCAGCGCCTGAGCCCGGATACGCAATGGCAGGGCCAGGAGGCGCTGCCGCTGCTGCTGAACCAGCTCGAAGGCTACGAGGCCGCCGCCGGCGCCTGGGAAGCGGACCTGCTCGGCATGCGCATGCGCGACTATTCGATGCTCTGGCTCGATGAACTCTGCCGCGCCGGAAAACTGGTCTGGACCCGGATCGACGCGCCGCGCGCCGCTTCCGGCGGGCCGGTGCGCACGACGCCGATCGTGCTGCTGCCGCGGCGCCAGGCGGGGCTCTGGCACGCGCTGCCGCTGCCCGCCGGCCCGCCCGGGATCTCGCCGCGCGCGGCCAAGGTGTTAGAGGCGCTGCGGCGCGACGGCGCCATGTTCTTCGACGAACTCCTGTTCGATGCGCGCATGATGCCGGTCGAACTGGAGGCGGCGCTGGGCGAGCTGGTGGCCACCGGCCACGTCAACGCCGACAGCTTCGCCGGCCTGCGCGCGATGCTGCTCCCGGCCGCCAAGCGCGCCAGCAACGACAAGAAACGCCGCCGTGGCGCCGGGCCGACGATGGAGGAAGCAGGCCGCTGGGCCCTGGTGCGGCGCGCCGAACCGATCGTGGAGACGCCCGCCGCGCCGCTGCGCCGCCGCAAGCTCGACCCCGGGACGCTCGACCATGTGGCGATGACGCTGCTGCGGCGGTATGGCGTCATGTTCTGGCGTTTGCTGGAACGCGAGGCGGCCTGGATGCCGTCCTGGCGCGAACTGCTGCCGGTCTACCACCGGCTGGAAGCGCGCGGCGAGATCCGCGGCGGGCGTTTCGTGGCTGGCTTCTCGGGCGAACAGTTCGCGCTGCCGGAAGCGATTCCCCTGCTGCGCGAAGTACGGCGCCGCCCGCCCGACGGGTCGCTGGTGTGCATCTCCGGGGTCGATCCGCTGAATCTGTGCGGCACCCTGCTGCCCGGCGACAAGGTGCCGGCGCTGGGGGCGAACCGGATCCTGTTCCGGGACGGGGTGCCTGTGGCAACGGTGGTGGCGGGGAAGATCGCTTACCTGGTCGACCCGGGTGTCGAGCGCGAGCTGCTGCATGGGAGGTTGGCGGGGAGGTATTATTGAGCCGCCCCCCAGGTGGTGTCCAACTTTTGGGGGTCAGTTCAGATTTTGAGGAGTTCACATTCATGTATGTCAGGCAGGATCACCTTATGGACGAGCGCGCTGCGATGTTCGCGCTCATCGAGGAGCACGCGCTCGGCGGCTGGGTCATCGGCGGCGGCGCAGGTCTGGTGGCGAACCACGTCCCCTTCCTGCTCGACCGCGCGCGCGGCCCGCACGGCACGCTGATCGGCCACGTGGCCCGCGCCAATCCGGTGTGGCGCGCGCTCGACCCGGCCACGCCATCGCTGGTGATGTTCCAGGGGCCGCAAATCTATATCACGCCGAACTGGTATCCCGGCAAGGCCGAACACGGGATGGTCGTGCCGACCTGGGACTACGCGGTCGTCCACGCCCACGGCGTCGCGCGTCCGGTCGACGATCCGGCCTGGGTGATCGACATGCTCGAACGCCTTACAAGCGTGCATGAAGCAGCGCAGCCAAGGCCCTGGCGCATCCAGGATGCGCCGGCCGCGTATATCGACAAACTGCTGCGCGCGATCGTCGGCATCGAGATTCCCATCGAGCGGCTCGAGGGCAAGCTGAAAGCGAGCCAGGACGAGGCGGTGCGCGACCGGATCGGTACCGTGGAAGGCTTGCGCGGCCTGTTGCGTCCCAAGGCCGATGCGATGGCTGAGCTCGTCATGGGCGCGCTACGGGCGGAGGGCGGCGGCCAGTCCTGAACGCAGGCAAGGTCGCTGGATCAACACGCAAATCATACGGCTCAGGGGGAACCAAACACGGCCCGGCAGCGTCGAACCTGAACGTGGATGACCCGGCCGCCGGGGCGGATCACCAAACGCTCACGCGGCAATCCACGGCAGGTCGGGCGCGCGCCCGTTTCGCATGCTCGTCCTGGGGACGTCACGCGACGGGCGTGTGAAAAAAACGTCAGGGCAAGGGATGCGGCCACCCGACGCATCGCCGCATCGGGCATCGGCGCCGGCATCTTCAAGGCGCCCGCCATCGTCGACGGCCTGTCCGGCAGCGCCGAAGGCATGTTCGGCATGTGGATCCTGGGCGGGCTGGTGTCGCTGGCCGGGGCGCTGTGCTACGCCGAACTGGCCACCTCCTGCGCCCATCCCGGCGGCGGCTACCACTTCCTGCGCCGCGCCTACGGCCGTCCGGTCGCCTTCCTGTTCGGCTGGGCGCGCTTCTCCGTCATCACCACCGGTTCCATCGCCCTGCTCGCCTTCGTGTTCGGCGACTACATGCAGCAGGCCTGGCCGGTGCGCGGCCTGCGCAGCGGCGCCGCCACGCAAAGCTGGCTGACCCTGGCCGAAGTCGGCGGGCTGCTCCTGCTCGCCGCCGCGGCCGCCCTGTTCGCGGCGCCCGGACCGGCGCAGCCGGCGCCCGTGGTGGCCGGCCCGGTCTCGTTCGGCATGGCCATGGTCTTCGTGCTGCCCACCTACGGCGGCTGGAACGAAGCGGCCTATATCAGCGCCGAGGTACGCGGCGGCCCGCACGGCATCGTGCGCGCGCTCACCCTGTCGGTCCTGATCATCACGGTGCTCTACCTGCTCGTTACCTGGGCCTGCTGGAAGACGCTGGGCATGCAGGGCATGGCCGCCTCGAACACCCTGGCCGCCGACGTCATGCGCAAGACGCTGGGCAGCGGCGGCGAGAAAGTCATGTCGCTGCTGGTGGCCCTCTCGGCGCTCACCTCGATCAACGCCACCATGATCGTCGGCGCGCGCTCTGGCTACGCCATGGGCTGCGACTGGCAGCGCCTGCGCTGGCTCGGGCACTGGGACGGCGAGCGCGGCACGCCGGCGGTCGCCATGCTGGTGCAGGGGCTGGCGGCCCTGCTGCTGGTGGGGCTGGGCGCGGCCTTCGGCAGCGGCTTCAAGGCGATGCAAATAGCAAAAGTGGGCAAGAAGGACGTGCTGTTCGACCTCGGCTGCGGCGACGGGCGCATCGTCGTGACGGCGGCGAAAACCCACGGCGCGCGCGGCACCGGCATCGACCTCGACCCCGAGCGCATCCGCGAGGCGCGCAAGAACGCCGAGCAGGCCGGCGTGGGGGAGCAGGTCAATTTCAGGGTGGCCGACCTGTTCGAGACCGACGTCTCGGCCGCCTCGGTCGTGACGCTCTACCTGCTGCCCAACGTCAATACCAGGTTGCGGCCCCGATTATGGAAACAGCTGAAAGTCGGCGCGCGCGTGGTGTCCCACGCGTTCGACATGGGTCCGGAATGGCCGCCCGAGAAAACCGAGAGCGTCGAGGGCCGCACGATCTACTACTGGACCATCAAGGCGGCGCACAAGCGGGCGGTCAAGCGCTGAGCCTGTGCAAAGACCTGCCGCCTGAGCGCGCGCAGCCGAGGCGGTGCTGCCAGGCGCTTCAGACCGCGATCTCGCCCTTGCCGGCGCGCCAGGTCGTCCATGCCAGCAAGGCCAGGGTGACCGCGCCCGCCAGCCCCACCGCCAGTTGCCGGGCCTCGGGCGGCGTGCCGTTCGAGGCCATCAGGCTGTAACTCCAAGGGAAATACACCCAATACTCGGAACTGCCGAGCTGGATGATGCCCATGGTGGCGCCGATGCCCACAGCCAGCGGCAGCACGAAGTTGGCGAAGCGCCAGCTGATGGCATGCTGGATCAGCACGACCGGCAGGCAGGTAAGCGAGACTTTCGCCAGCGCCAGGGCGATCGGGAAACCGAACATGTCTGGCGGCGTCGGCCGCATGGCCGCGACCAGGCCCGCCGCAGCTGTTGCCAGCAGGCCGGGCACGAGATTGGCACCGAGCACGCAGCCCCAGGCCAGCGCCGCCTTGCTCAGGAATCCCTGGCGTGGCGTGATGGGCAGCGTGAACAGCAGGCGCCATGCCGCGTTGCGGTGTTCGTTGCCGTTGAGCAGGGTTGTGACCAGTGCAATAGACAGCGGCAGCATGAAATAGCGCCAGAGCGCCAGATTGCTTTGCCAGAAACCGAACCAGAAGGTGGAACGGGCGAACGCCGCGTCGCCCGCCTTGAGCAGCACAGCAGATCGCCGTCGCGCACGGCACAGTCTTCACGGTCGAGGTAGCCCGGCACTGCCGACTTTGTCAGGCGCCCGGATTTTTTCGATCACGTATGATGAGCACACACCCACCGACCAGGGGCCGCATGGGCGCTGCATGAAAGCGATGGTGCGCGCGCCACGACGGCCCTGCAAAGGAGACGACATGAGCATCGAAAGCAACCAGGACGAGTCGCGCGATACCCAGCTGCGCGCAGACGCGCTCGAATACCACCGCAGCCCGTCCCGCGGCAAGATCGAGGTCGTGGCCACCAAGCCGCTGTCGAACCAGCGCGACCTGTCGCTGGCGTATTCTCCGGGCGTCGCCTATGCCTGCGAAGAGATCGCGGCCGACCCGGCCAAAGCCGCCGAGTACACCTCGCGCGGCAACCTGGTCGCCGTCATCACCAACGGCACCGCCGTCCTCGGCCTCGGCAATATTGGGCCGCTGGCGTCCAAACCCGTCATGGAAGGCAAAGGCTGCCTGTTCAAGAAATTCGCCGGGGTCGACGTGTTCGACCTCGAACTCGACGAACTCGATCCCGACAAACTGGTCGATGCGATCGCCATGCTCGAGCCCACCGTCGGCGGCATCAACCTCGAGGACATCAAGGCGCCCGAGTGCTTCTACATCGAGAAGAAGCTGCGCGAACGGATGAACATCCCGGTCTTCCACGACGACCAGCACGGCACGGCCATCATTTCCAGCGCCGCCCTGATGAACGCCCTGAAGGTAGTCGGCAAGGACATCGGCAGCGTGAAGCTGGCGGCCAGCGGCGCCGGCGCGGCGGCGATCGCCTGCCTCGACATGATGGTGAGCCTGGGCGTACGTCGCGCAAACATCCGCGTGGCCGACTCGAAAGGCGTCATCTACCAGGGCCGCGAGGCCAACATGGAAGCGAACAAGGCGCGCTACGCGCAAGAGACAGGTGCGCGCACCCTGGCCGACATCGTGCGCGATGCCGACGTCTTCCTCGGCTGCTCGACCGCGGGCGTGCTCTCGGCCGAGATGGTCAAGACCATGGCCGCTTCCCCGGTGATCCTGGCGCTGGCCAATCCGGAACCGGAAATCCGGCCGGAATTGGCGAAAGCCGCGCGGCCCGACTGCATCATCGCCACCGGCCGTTCGGACTACCCGAACCAGGTCAACAACGTGCTCTGCTTCCCCTACATCTTCCGCGGCGCGCTCGATTGCGGCGCGACCCGCATCACCAACGAGATGAAGCTGGCCTGCGTCTCGGCGATCGCCGACCTGGCCGAGGCGGAAGCCAACGATGCCGTGGCCGCCGCCTACGCCGGCGAAGACCTGCGCTTCGGCCCCGAGTACATCATCCCGAAACCGTTCGACCCGCGCCTGATGGCCGCCATCGCACCGGCCGTCGCCAGGGCCGCCGAAGAATCCGGGGTCGCGGCGCGCCCGATCACCGACATGGCGGCCTACCGCGAGCGCCTGGCCGAAATGATCTATCACACGGGTTTCTTCATGAAGCCGGTGTTTGCCCAGGCCAAGGCCAATCCGCGCCGCGTCGCCTTTGCCGAGGCCGACGATGCGCGCGTGCTGCGCGCCGTGCAGACCGTGGCCGACAGCGCCCTGGCGCAGCCGGTGCTGATCGGCCACGCCGCAGCGGTCAAAGCGGCCATCGCGCACAACGGCCTGCGCCTGCGCGCGGGCGTCGATTACACGCTGATCGAGGCCGCCGCCGACACCACGCTGCAAGGCACGCAATTGCTCGCCGCCGGCGAGGTCGACGCCCTGATTTGCGGCATGCGCGGCACCTATGACAGCCACCTGGCGCATGTGAAAGACGTGATCGGCATGGCGCCCGGCGCCACCGTGCTGGCCGCGATGAACGCGCTCGTGCTCGACAAGCTGACCCTGTTCATCACCGACACCTATGTCAACGACAGTCCGTCGGCTGAAGAACTGGCGGCCATCACGCGCCTGGCGGCGGCCGAATTGCGCCAGTTCGGGCTCGAACCCAAGGTGGCGCTGCTGTCGCATTCGAATGCGGGCTCGTCCGAACGTCCTTCGGCGCGCAGGATGCGCGAGGCGCGCGCGCTGCTGGCAGCGTCAAGCCCGGAACTGGCCGTGATCGGCGAAGTGCATGGCGACGCGGCCCTGTCGGAAGACATCCGGCGCCTGTACCAGCCGGAAGGCGGTTTCGGCGGCAGCGCCAACTTGCTGGTGATGCCTTCGCTGGACGCCGCCAACATCACCTTCAATATCCTGAAGGTCTCCTCGGGCAAGGGTGTGACGGTCGGCCCGATCCTGCTCGGGGCGGCCAAGCCGGTGCACATCCTCAGTCCCAGCGCGACGGTGCGCAGGATCGTGAACATGACGGCGCTGGCGGTGGCGGGGGTGCGCTGAGGCGCCTTCCAGGGCCGGCCTGCCGGACGGGTTCACCAGCGCGCGCGACCGCCTTGCGCCGCCGGTGGCCCCGCTCATCGACCGTCACCTGGCCATACAGGCCAGGCTTGGGCGATCACGCGTGGTGCGTCGTCGAATGCAGCCGGTAGCCGGCGGGACTGGCCATGTACAGGTAGCCGAACAAGCCGGCGAACCCGAAGTTGAGGATCACGTTGAACCAGGCGGTATCGGGCACGGTCTCGACCATGAGCTGGCGATACAGCGTGATCACGAAGCCGAGCGTGAACGCGACCAGGTTGCCGATCAGGACGTAGTGGATTTCGGCGACGTCGGGTGCGCGGCTGGCGGCAAAGTTCATGATGGCGAAACCGGTCAGCACGGAACCGTACAGCATGGCCATGCCGCGCCCCGGAGTGTTGAGGCTATCGGCCCCGTACATGTTCAGCAGGGCGTCCGGTCCGAACATCAAGGAAATACCGAACACAAACCCGACAAACGCGGCGAGCCTGAGGATGAGGCGATGTTTCATCATTTTCTCCCGGTGATTGAGTTGCCGGCGGAGCGTACCGATGCGGGACGCAGGTCAGCGCCGCCAGGACTTGCCTTTTCATCTTAGGCGGAAAATCGCACGGTACAAGATCGGCCGGTTATTCTTACAACCTATCCCAGTAGGGAGGAGGAAGTGGATGACGACATGCGCGTCTGCGATGCATGGCAAGCGGAGGCAAGGCGCGAGGAGGCCGCATGGCGAGCCACGAACTTGCCAAATGCGCGACGCGCTCCGCGGCATCCGCTTGCCAGGCGCGTCAGCAGCGACTCATTCCCTACTGGGATAGGTTGTTAGTCCATCCCGCTCTTGATGCTGTATTTTTCGATCCGGTAGCGCAGGGCATCGCGCGACAGCCCAAGCATTTTTGCTGCCCGCGTTACATTCCATCTGGATGTGCCGAGCGCCGCAAGCAGATACTGGCGTTCCATACTTTCGAGATTCAAGACCGCGTCCGGGCCCGGTCCATCCTCGCTTGCGCAAGGCATGTTCCGGTCACGGAACGTGGATGCCGGCGGCAACAAGAGCTCTGCCGGCGTAATTGCGTCCTGCTGGGCCATCAGGGCAATCTGTTCAAGCATATTCCGAAGCTCGCGTACGTTGCCGGGCCAATGCCAGTCGCACAGCACCTGCTGCGACGCTTGCGTGAGAAACAGGTGCGGCTTGCGGTAGCGGGCGCCATGCATGGCGAGGAATGCGCGCGCAAGCAGCAGGATATCCCCGTCGCGCTCGCGCAAGGGTGGCACGGAGAGCTGCACCATCTTCAGGCGATAATATAAATCCGAGCGGAATTTTCCTTCCAGCACGCGCCGCTGCAAATCCTGATTCGTGGCAGCGATTACCCGGAAATCGATGCGCTGCTCGCGCAGGCCGCCAAGGCGCCGCACCTTTTTTTCTTCCAGTACTTTCAGGAGCTTGGTCTGGACCGCGAGTTCGAGCTCGCCGATCTCATCGAGAAACAAGGTCCCGCCATCGGCCGCCTCGATCAATCCATATTTCCGTTCGCGCGCGTCGGTGAACGCCCCGCGTTCGTACCCGAAGAGCTCGGCTTCGAGCATCTGGGGCGGAATGGAAGCGCAGTTAAGTTCGATAAACGGCTGGGCTTTACGCGCCCCCTCGAAATGCACCGCCCGCGCGACCAGCTCCTTGCCCGTCCCGGTTTCGCCGGTGATCAATACTGTCGGCAAATCGTTATCGACCAGCATGCGCTCTGCCTCGGCAAGACGCCGGATTTTTTCCTTGAGCGCCAGCATCGGCGGCGAATCGCCCAGCAGGTTGATCAATTCGCTTTTGCTCGCTTGCTGGGCCTGCATGTAACTGAGTGTTTTTTCGACGCGCTCTTGTCCCAGGGCGCGGGCAACAACAAGCTTGAGCTCGCAGAGCACGATTGGCTTGGACAGGTAATCGAAGGCACCGAGCTTCATCGCCTGCACCGCCACCTCGACGGTGGCATTGCCGGTAATCATGATCACTTTAATGAGCGGGATCCTGCGGCGTATTTGCGCGAGCACCTCCAGCCCATTCATCCTGGGCAGGTGATAATCGAGCACGACGACATCCGGCAGGAAGGACTCGAGCCGCTCGATCCCCTCTTCGCCCGAATGAACCGCGACGGCCTCATACTGATGACGCTCGAGATAAGCCTTCATGTTCTTGGCCAGCACCAGTTCGTCTTCGATGATCAGGATGGCGCTCGTCATTGTTCAGGCCGTCAGAAAAAAAAGGGTAATGGCCGTTCCCTTGCCCGGGACACTCGCGATGTGTACGCGCCCGCCGAGCCGTTTCACGATGCGGCGCACCAGTGTCAGCCCAACGCCCAGGCCTTTGGCTTTTGTCGTGAAAAACGGCTCGAAGATTTTCGCGACGTCTTCCGGATCGATGCCGGAACCCGTGTCGCTGATCTTGATCGCGACTTCCCGCCTGCCCGCCGTGACCTTCCCGGAGATCAGGATGGAGCCGCCCTGCGCCGGCATCGCCTCCAGCGCATTGCAGACCAGGTTGTTCAATACCTGCGTGAACAGGGGCGCATTCGCCTGGATCTGCGGCAGTCCGTACGGCAGGTCCTGTTCGATCGTGACGTGACGTCGCTTCACTTCCCGCGCGAAACCTGCAATACAGGTTTGGACAAGCGGGCTTGGGTCGACCGCTTCCTTCTGGTAGTCCGGGGAGTGCGAATACGTCAGGAGTTCGCGGATCCATTGTTCGATCCGGTGAACTTCCGAAATGATGTCGTTGGCCGATTCGGCGCCAAGCGCGCCGGGCGTATCGTGCCAGAGCTCGGCGGATGACCTGATCGACGACAACGGATTGCGTACCCCATGGGCGACCGCGGACGCCATTTCGCCCAGGGCACCCATGGTCTCGGACTCGATCAGCCGCTCCTGCTGTGAGCGGATCAGCTGGTCCGCGCGCCGGACAATCCAGAACAGGACCACGTACAAGAAGATGCCGATACCGGTCGATACCATCCAGGTCAATGCCGTGCCCGCATTGATCGCCTGGGACAGGGCGTTGGGGATGCGGTAAACCTCGATAACCCCGATCACCGCCTTGGTTCCGGCATCGCGCATCGGGATGTACAGCTCGACGAAGCGCATGCGCGACTTGCCGAGGTAGAAGTGCTCTGCCTTGGCCACACCCTTGACGCCGACTTCCCCGCTCTCGATCTCGAGGTGCCCCCTCAAAGCCTGGCTCAATTCAGGATTGTCGCCATATTTTTTTCCCTGGACCAGGCGATTCTCGCTGGACCAGAGCAGGGTCGCGTCCTTGCCATACACGTTGGCCCGTGCCACATCGGGCAGGCTGGCGACGTGCTTGAGAAAGTCGACCAGCCCCCGGTGCGCTTGCGGATGACCGAGCGTAAAACCCTTGCCGAGTTCGATTTCGACCACATTTTGCACGAAGTCCCGGGTCAGCTCGGCATCGCGCTGGAGCAATCGTTGTGTCAGGAAGCGCGACATCAGGACTGCGGAAACCGCTGAAGCAAGGCAGATGGCGATCAGGCTGACCAGCAGAAATCGACGCATGAGGTCGAACTGGGTGTCGGCGGCAGGGTCGGTGTGATACACGATGATCAATTCCCGCGAGAGTAAACCAGCGAATTGCGCCACAAGTGGCAGCGCCGGTATGCGCCCGGCCTGCCTATCCGTCATGCATAGAGGCATATTACTCCTGACCCCTTTGCCAACCCAGCCTTAATTCTGTTCTTTGCAGCCACGCAACTCAGCAGAAGCATGGGCTCGTTGGTAATAAACA
Source organism: Massilia sp. (assembly GCA_031398335.1). Lineage (GTDB taxonomy): Bacteria > Pseudomonadota > Gammaproteobacteria > Burkholderiales > Burkholderiaceae_D > Telluria. Next base: position 30,778 of record JANNNC010000211.1, on the reverse strand, counting down.
CCCGCGTCGGCAACGTGGCCTTGCGTGGAATGGGTGGGCGATAAGGCCCAGTGGGTGGGGGAAATCACCCGGCCGCGCCTTGTCCGGGCGCGGGATCGCCGGTGGCGCGGGCCTGCAGCCCCGTATGGGTGCGCAGCCGAGCATGGCACGGAGCTTGCTGAGGTTTATCACTGTCACATTGCGCAATCGCCTGGCACCCGGTCGCGCAACCACCAACAACACGACAGGAGACCCAGATGACCCAATATCGCCTTCCCGCCGGCCCTTCCCTCACTGCCCCGATATCGTCGAAGCGACGACCACTGATGCGCGGCGCCGGCCTCGCCCTGCTCGCAACGCTTGTGTTGTCGGGCTTCGCCGGCCAGGCCAGCGCGGCCCCGTCCGAAGGCTGCGAAGGAGGCGGATTCACCGTTCTCGGCCTGCGTGCGCCCCAAGAGCGCAGCATCGCCGCCGCGGCGCTCGGCGCCGGCGATGTGATTGCCGTGCGCGGGAAATATGTCCAGTTCGATATCGACAAAAAGACGTTCGGCATCCTTAATTACACCCTCACCGGCGCGCCAAACCGGCTCGACATTACCGGCGGCATGCGCACGCCGGTGTTCGAGAGCAAACTTCCGGATCACCGTGGCCTGGTCCTGACAGGCGGCGTGGAACTCGAGTTGGACGCAGAAGAACTGGTGATCCTGCGCGAGGGGCCGGGACTGACGATGAAGGTGCAAGCGAAGGATTGCGCGACCGGCGGATTATTTCAGATGGAGCCCGAGCGTGCCGACCAGACCCGGACCAAGTTCACGCATACCCTGGCCCCGGAGGCTTTTTACTTTGACAATGGAAACTTCCGGCAACGGCAGGGCGACATGGTTCCCTACAAGGATACGATGATTGCCGTTCCATCGCGTATCAACTTCGGGAACGGGACCTCGCGCAAATTCGTCGGGCGCGACAGCCCCCAGGTCGCCGAGCGGCTCGACGAGCCCAAGTGCAACAATCTCATCAAGACGCGCACCGGCGCGCTCGAGACGGTCCTCCATTGCGGCAGGGTATCCCGGTGGATGGTCGCCAGCGGGGGCCGGATGGGCCAGGTAATGGGCGAAGACGCCGTCGAGGTTGCGCCGCCGGCCACGCTCTGTGTCAAGAAATGCCAGGGACGCAACCGGGTGCGCGGCCGATCGGTGGTGCTCGGCTTCCCATTCCCGGTGCCGATCGATCAACGATTGAAGCCGTTCCCCTGATCAGGCAATCCTTGCTACGGCATTGCCGGTTTCGATGAATTCGGAGTTGTATGTTGTTCCCTAGGTGTTTTAACCCGGCCAGTTGCCGGGTTTTTTTTTGCCGTTCAAACAGTACCGTGACAGGGGCGATTGCGAGCGGCGCCGGAATCCCCCCGTGCCTGCCGCCTTACACCAGCCCGGTCAGGTAATACACCGCGATCACGAAGAACACCGCCAGCGTCTTGATGATGGTGACGGCGAAGATCTCCTTGTACGACTGCTTGTGGGTCAGTCCCGTGACCGCCAGCAGCGTAATGACCGCGCCGTTGTGCGGCAGCGTGTCCATGCCGCCGCTGGCCATGGCGACCACGCGGTGCAGCACTTCCAGCGGTATCTGCGCCGCGTTCGCGCCGGCGATGAAGAGGTCGGACATGGCGGCCAGCGCAATGCTCATGCCGCCCGAGGCGGAGCCGGTGATGCCGGCCAGCGAACTGACCGAGACGGCCGCGTTGAGCAGCGGGTCGGGGATGCTTTTCAGGGCATTGCCGACGACGACGAAGCCCGGCAGCGCGGCGATCACGCCGCCGAAACCGTATTCCGAGGCGGTGTTCATGGCAGCGAGCAGCGCGCCGCCGACGGCCGCTTTCGAGCCGGCCGCGAAGCGTTCGCTGACGCGCTTGAACGCGGTGGCGACGACGAACAGGATGCCCAGGAGCAGCGCGCCCTGCACCGCCCAGATGGCGACCACGGTCTTGATCGGGGTCGTGATCGGGGCTTTCAGGCCCGGCAGGATCTCTGGCGCCACCGTGAACGAGGTGCCGTACCACTCCGGGATCATCTTGGTCAGCACGAAGTTGGCCACGCCGACGACGATCAAAGGCAGCAGCGCCAGCAGGGGATTCGGCAGCACGGTCGCTTGCGCGCGGTCCGGCTCGTTGACGAGGGCGGTGCCATAGCCTTCGCCCGCGGCCATCGCGGCGCGGCGGCGCCACTCCAGGTAGCTCAGGCCGACCACGATCATGAAGATCGAACCGATCGTGCCGAGGATCGGCGCGGCCCAGGAAGTGGTCTGGAAGAAGGTGGTCGGGATGATGTTCTGGATCTGCGGCGTACCCGGCAGCGAGTCCATGGTGAACGAAAAGGCGCCCAGGGCCAGCGCGCCTGGCATCAGGCGCTTCGGAATATGACTCTGGCGGTAAAGTTCGGCGGCGAACGGATAGACCGCGAACACGACCACGAACAGCGACACGCCGCCATAGGTCAGCAGCGCGCAGACGGCGACGATCACGGCGTTCGCGCGCGAGCGGCCGATGTATTTCATGGCGGCGGCCACGATCGACTCCGAGAAGCCGGACAGTTCGATCAGTTTGCCGAAGACGGCGCCGAGCATGAAGACCGGGAAATAGAGTTTCACGAAGCCGACCATCTTTTCCATGAAGATGCCGGAAAAGACGGGCGCGACGGCCGCCGGATCGGTCAGCAAGACCGCCCCGAGGGCGGCGATCGGTGCGAACAGGATGACGCTGTAGCCGCGGTAGGCGGCAAACATCAGGAACGCCAAAGCGGCGAGAACAATCAGAAATGACACGGGTGCTCCTCTTTTCTTTATGTGCCGGCCGCGTGGTGCGGAGCGGCGGTTTTACTTTTACTGCGACGCACGGCGGCATGCCGCGGCGTCGGGTCACGCGGGGCGCATGATTATTCGCGATCGTTGATGTATTTGAAATACGTAGAACTACCGTATGGAACAGCTGCCGACAGAGTTGATGCCAGCCGGTGTTGTACAACGGCCCTTTCCGATCCACCCGGCCGACGATGCGCGCACCTTCACCCCGTCCACACCGACTCGCGGTCGCGCGCGGCTGGTTCGCGCTGTGGCTGGTCACGCTCGTCTTCCTGGCCCAGCTCTTCGCGGCCACCCGGCACGAGCACGAATCGGGCGCGGCGGCCCGGCAGTGCGTGGCCTGCGCATTGCTGGGCCGCCGCTCGCGACGCCGCCGCCCCCCATCCTGTCGGCCGCGCCAGGCAGCTGGCACCTGGCTTCCTGGCCAGGCGCGGCGCGCTCCTCGTCGCGCTCGAGCTCACCGTGGGTCAGGTATTTCCGAGGCCCTCAGCGCGTGCGCAGCAGCCACACCCGGCTGCGCTGGCCGGGTACCAGGCTGCTGTTGACGATGGCGATGCGGCCCTGGCCGTCGACGGCCAGCTTCGATCCCAGCAAACCCTGCTGGCTGCCGTTGCTGCCGCCAGCGGGCGCCTCGCTGCCGGGCACCGTGGCGGGCGCGGAAAAACTGCGTCCGCCATCGCGCGAGACGGCCAGGCCCAGCGATTGTGCTCCTCCTGTGGACCCCATGTTTTCCCAGGCCACGACAAGGCCATGTCTGCCGTCGCCGGCCAGCACCGGGTAGGCCGCGTCCCCGGCCTTCGGCGCGCCCGAAAGCGTACGCGCCGGCCCGAAGCCGGCGCCGGCTGGCGCGCTGGTGTAATGCACGGCGCCCCTCTGGGCGTAGACCAGGTGCAGCCTGCCGCCGCCGTCGAGCGCAAGGCGCGGCGCATCGGCCGCGCCGTCCCCGCCGCCGGCCAGTTGCGGCGCAGCGAAGCTGGCGCCCTTGTCGACCGAACAGGCGACGCGGATGGCTGCTTGCGGGTTCTCGCCCACGCTCCAGGCGAGGTGGACCGTGCCTCCCGGGCCGATGGCAAGCGAAGGTGCGCGCGCCGGACGCGCGTCGTCGCCGGCGATCCGGCGCGGCGCGGAAAAACGGGCGCCGCCGTCGAGCGAACGCGCCAGCCACAGCGCGCCGTGGTATTCGGTCCAGGCCGCGAACACGGCGCCGTCGGCGCCGATGGCAAGGTCCAGGCTGCCGTTCGACCAGGTGCGCCGGTCGAGCCGGCCCTTGCCATCGCCCCCTTTCGATACCGACAGGTTGAGCGGCGCGGAAAACGTCCTGCCCTGGTCGCCGGAACACGCGAACAGGATGTCGCCGCCGTGCGAGCCCCCGGAGAAAATGATTTCCTGCCACAGCAGGCAGAGGCGTCCGGGGCGCGCCGGATCGACGGCGATGCGCGGCAGCCAGGAAAAGCTTGCCGGGCTGCGCGACACGTTCACCGCCGCGCCGGGCGCGCCGTTGGCGGCGAGGCTGCGCAACCAGACATCCTTGCTCTTCTGGTCGACCCAGGCAAGGTGCACGCCGCCGTCGCGGCCAAAGGCGACCGCCCCGTCGTCTACGTAATCGTAGCGCGAATCGTTCTGGCGCCAGGGGCCCTGGTCGCCGCGTCCGCTGGCGATTTCGCGCGGTTTTTCCCACACCGGCAGGGGACCGGCGCGCGTCGTTTTGGCAGGGCATACCGCCACGCCAACGACAACCGCAAACAGCAGCAGGCGCACCATGATGACCTCCGCGGCACCAGCCTAGCACCGCCGGCGCCGGGCTGGCGCGGGCCGTGGCGCACGATTGCGCGGTCCGCGCGCCGTCCGCTATGCCATCGGAATAATATGGATGAGCGGCGGCGCGCTCTCTTTTTCAGCTTGCCTACCCAATAAGGATGAGCGTTGCGTAGCATGCAATTGCGGTTTTCCCTTAGTTGCATAACAGACTATTTGCTGGTACAACCAAGCCTGCGTACATACCTGATGACTGACGACCGTGCACCAACGCGGTTCGTGCGAAAAAAGAAGCCCGGATCGCGTGCGTCAGGTGGACGGTTGGGCAAAACTTATAAACAGAGACCGAGGAACACACCATGAAAATCACCCTGATGCGCGCCGCCGCATGCCTGGCATTGTTCGGCACCGCATTTGCCGCCAACGCCCAGACCTACCCGACCAAGACGATCACCATGATCGTTCCCTTCGCCGCCGGCGGCCCGACCGACACGGTCGCGCGCCTGGTGGCACAGTCGATGGGCACCAAGCTCAAGCAGCAAATCATTATCGAGAACGTCGGCGGCGCCGGCGGCACGATCGGCGCCGCGCGCGTCGCCAAGGCCGCACCGGACGGCTACACCCTGTTCCTGCACCACATCGGCCACTCCACGGCGCCGTCGCTGTATCGCAAGCTGAGCTACAACGCGATGGACAGTTTCGAGACCGTCGGTCTCGTGACCGACGTGCCGATGATGATCGTGGCTCGCAAGGACTTCCCGGCCAAGGACTTCAAGGAATTCCTCGCCTACGTCAAGGCCAACAAGGACAAGGTCACCTACGCCAACGCCGGCGTGGGTTCGGCCTCGCACCTGTGCGGCATGCTGTTCATGACCGCGATCGGCACCGACCTCACCACCGTGCCGTACAAGGGGACCGGTCCGGCCATGAATGACCTGCTGGGCGGCCAGGTGGACTTTATGTGCGACCAGACCACCAATACCACCAGCCAGGTCAAGGGCGGCAAGATCAAAGCCTACGGCGTCACCACCAAGGCGCGCCTGCCGTTCATGAAAGAACTGCCGACGCTGGCCGAATCGGGTCTGCCTGGCTTCGAAGTGGCGGTCTGGCACGGCATGTACGCACCGAAAGGCACGCCGAAGCCGGTCATCGACACCCTGGCCAGCGCGCTCCAGACGGCCCTCAAGGATCCGTCCGTCGTACAGCGCTTCGCCGACCTCGGCACCGAGCCGGTCGCCGAAAAACGCGCCACGCCGGAAGCACTGCGCGCGCACGTCAAGTCCGAGATCGAGCGCTGGCAGCCGATCATCACCAAGGCCGGCGTCTACGCCGACTAAGCCAGGCAGCAGCACAGGGCGGTCCAGCCGCGGGAAAACGCTCCCGCCGCCGGACCGCTATGCGTACGTGCGCGACGAAGGAGACATCCGCGCGCACGCACCGCCAAGCTCGACCGCATTCAACAAGCAATAAGGAGCGCGCAGTGCCATCATTCATCCGCCACCCAAAAGACTTTTGGACCGGCATCATCTTTCTGTTCTTCGGCCTGGCCGCGATCATTATCGGCCTCGATTACCCGATGGGCACCGCTGGCCGCATGGGTCCGGCGTATTTCCCGGCAATCCTCGGCGGCATGCTGAGCCTGGTTGGACTGGTGGGCGTGATCCGCTCCTTCCTGCGTCCCGGAGAAGCGATCGGCAAGTTCCACCTCAAGGAACTGTTCCTGGTCCTGCTCGCGGTCATCCTGTTCGGCTTCCTGATGAGAAAAGCCGGTCTGGTACCGGCCGTGCTGGTACTGGTACTGATGGCCGCCTATGCCAGTCCCAAGTTCACCTGGAAGGCAAACCTGTTGCTGGCCGTCGGCCTGGCCGCGTTCGCCGTCATCGTGTTCGTCAAGCTGCTTGGCTTGCCGATGCCCATCCTCGGCCCCTGGTTCGGCTTTTAAGAAGAAAACATGGATATCCTGACTAATCTCGGACTGGGTCTGGAAACGGCCTTCACCCTCACCAACCTCGCTTACTGCCTGCTCGGCGTCTTCGTCGGCACCGCCGTCGGCGTGCTGCCGGGCCTGGGCCCGGTCGCCACCATCGCGATGCTGCTGCCGGCCACCTTCGGCCTGCCACCGGTCTCGGCACTCATCATGCTCTCGGGGATTTACTACGGCGCACAGTATGGGGGCTCGACCACGGCCATCCTGGTCAACCTGCCGGGAGAATCATCGTCGGTTGTGACCGCCATCGATGGCTACCAGATGGCGCGCCAGGGGCATGCCGGCAAGGCGCTCGCCACCGCCGCGCTCGGTTCCTTCTTTGCCGGTTCGGTTGCCACCGTCCTGCTGGCCCTGTTCGCGCCGCCGCTGGCCGAACTGGCCCTGAAATTCGGCCCGGCCGAATATTTCTCCCTGATGGTGCTGGGCCTGGTCGCGTCGGTCGTGCTGGCCAGCGGTTCGCTGCTTAACGCGATCGGCATGGTCATCCTCGGCCTGCTGTTCGGACTGATCGGCACCGACGTCAACTCGGGCCTGGCGCGCTATACCTTCGACCTGCCGGAACTGGCTGACGGCGTCAACTTCGTGATTGTCGCGATGGGCATGTTCGGCATCGGCGAAATCATCCGCAACCTCGAGCACGACGAGTCGCGCACGGTGATGATGAAGAAGGTCAAGGGCCTGATGCTGACCAAGGACGACATCAAACGCATCGTTGCGCCGGTCCTGCGCGGCACCGTGATCGGTTCGGCCCTCGGCATCCTGCCGGGCGGCGGTGCGATGCTCGCCTCGTTCGCGTCCTACTCGATCGAGAAGAAGATCTCCAGGAACTCGGCCATGTTCGGCAAGGGCGCGATCGAGGGCGTTGCCGCTCCCGAAGCGGCCAACAATGCCGGCGCCCAGACCTCGTTCATTCCGATGCTGACCCTCGGCATTCCATCGAACCCGGTGATGGCGCTGATGATCGGCGCGATGATCATCCAGGGTATCCAGCCGGGTCCGGCCGTGATGACCGAGCAGCCGGCCCTGTTCTGGGGACTGATCGTGTCGATGTGGTTCGGTAACCTGTTCCTGGTCGTGCTGAACCTGCCGATGATCGGCCTCTGGGTCAAGATGATCACCGTGCCTTACCACCGCCTGTACCCGGCGATCCTGATGTTCTGCTCGATCGGTGTGTTCAGCCTGAACAACAACGAGTTCGACGTCTGGCTGATGGCCTTGTTCGGCCTGTTCGGCTATATCTGCGCAAAATTGGGCGCCGAGCCGGCACCGATGCTGTTGGGCTTCATCATCGGCCCGATGATGGAGGAATACCTGCGCCGCGCGCTGCTGCTCTCGCACAGCGATCCACTGGTGTTCGTGCAGCGTCCGATCAGCGCCGTCATGCTCGGCCTGGCGGCACTGGCAATGGCCGTGGTGCTCTCGCCTTCGCTGCGCAAGAAGCGCGAAGAGGCGTTCCACGAAGACGATTGAATCCGTCGTTTGTCCGCAGGCGCAAAGCGCTGCGGACAGGGATGACGGGCGCTTGCGTTGCGCGCAGCCGCCCGTTGTTTTTTGTGCACGTACGCATCCAGGAGCGGGCCAGTCGCAAGCAAACCAATGCTCCGTTCCGGACATTTCCTTCCAGGTCTATCTCATATTGAACACACTTCCTGTGCGAAATTGCACAAAGACCTCGCAAGTGACATGAAGTCGTTGACAATATTGACTCAAGAAAATACAGTTTCATTATAGATGGCACAGTTCCACCAAGAGAAACGCCGCCGCTATACCCGCAGTACTGCCGTCCGGCCTCGTCGAAGCCGGAGCAATCCGAAACCCAGGAGACCTCACGAATATGAAGAAGACCATCCTTGCAATGGCCGTGCTCGCTGCATGCATGTCGACCGCTTCGGCGCAAACCAGCGTCACCATCTACGGCATCGTCGATGCCGGCGTTGCCCACATCACCAATGACGGTCCGGTCGGCGACCGCACCACGGTCGAAGCAGGCCAGATGCAAACCTCGCGTTGGGGCTTCAAGGGCACCGAAGACCTGGGCGGCGGCCTGAAGGCACGTTTCGGCCTCGAGGGTACCTTGCTGAACGACACCGGCGCCGCAGGCGTTAATACCGGCGCGCCAGCCACGAATTCCCTGTTCGACCGTGAAGCGACGGTCGGCGTCAGCGGCGCCTTCGGTTCGATCGACCTCGGCCGCCAGAACATCCTCGGTATCGGCTCGGTCGGCCTGGCCGATCCAATGGGCCTGGCATTCGCGGCCAACAGCCCGAACGTCCTCTTCGGCGCCATGAACTTCGGCGCCGTCTACGGTGCCTTTGGCGCCAACGGCGCCGGCAACAGCGCCCTGCGCCAGAGCAATTCGGTCAAGTATGTCTCGCCGACCTTCAGCGGTCTCGGCTTCGCCGTGATGCGCGCGTTCGGCGAGCAAGGCAGCGGCATCCAGAAGGGCTCCTACCAGGGCGCGTCGCTGTTCTACAACCTGGGCCCACTGGGCGTGGCCGGCGCCTATGCGCGCATGAAGAACAACCTCGACACCGACCTGCTGACCTCGTATGGTTTCGGCATGAAGTACACCCTGTCGCAGGCCGTCGTCAAGGGCACCTACATTGCCAACAAGGTCGACAGCACCAACCGCAAGATCGCCGTGTTCGGCGTCGGTGTCGACGTTCCTGTCGCGCCTGCAATGACGGTTACCGCCGCCTTCTACAACACCAAGCGTTCGGGCGACCTGCGCGACGACTCGCAGCAGTACCACCTGATCGGCAAGTATGCGCTGAGCAAGCGCAGCGTGGCGTATGCTGCTTACAGCCGCGCCAACACCGACACCGTCGTCACCGCTACCGGGATCAACCTGGCGCAGGGCGTCGTCGCCGTCGGCAGCGACCAGGCCAACCGCTTCACGGTCGGCGTGATGCACATGTTCTAATGCGTCGGCCGGCTTGAAGAAAGCTGGTTGAACACCGCGGCGGCCCTTGGGTCGCCGTTTTTTTTAGCGACAGGTGGTTGAGAGATGACACGAGAAGATGACGACGCCGGCAAGGTCCCGGCAGGATTCGAGCGCCTGAAACGCGGCGGCCCGTTCATGGCCAGCCTGGGCTTCCTGTATTGCAGGCGCGACGCCGACAAAATCGTGATCGCGATGCGCATCGACAAGCGCCACGCCAACATGCGCGGCATCGCCCACGGCGGCATGCTGGCGAGCCTTGCAGACTCGGCCCTCGGCCTCGGCTTGACGCTGTCCTGCGAGGGACGCAATTCCTTCGTGACGGTGAACCTCAGCACCGATTTCATCGACGCCGCCCGTCCCGGCGACTGGGCCGAGGCGCACGTTCACATCGGCCGCATCGGCTCGCGCGTCGCGTTCGCCGATTGCGAATTGATGGTCGGAGACAAGCGCGTGCTGCGCGCCAGCGGGGTGTTTGCGGTGATGAAGGCGCTCACTGCGGCGCAGCTCGACGCCGGCTACTGACGACCTGCTTCCGCCGGTGCTCAGCGGCGGCACTCCAGGCGCAGCGTGTCGTTCTCGCGTGCGCTCACCCGCACCGGCTCGTCGCGGCCGCAGCGGTAAACGACGCTCAGGCGCTTCGGCGCGCCGACGGCAGGGCCGCCGCACAGCTGGTTGTTGACGCGTATGACGCCGCCCTTGCGCTCGACGGCATCACGCACCGCCTGGCGTGCGTCACAGGCGCCACCGCACGCGCAGTACTCGGCCTCGCATAGCCGGCGTCGTCACCACGGCGATACTCCGCACTCTGGGCAAACGCGGCGCCGGACACGGCTGTCAGCGCCAGCACTGAGCTCAGCCCTTGCGTTCAGGACTCCAGGCGCGCGGCGATGTCGATCAGGCGCGGGCGCACATCGTCGAGCAGGAATTTTTCCGACACGCTCGACGACGGACCGCCGCAGTTGATCGACATCAGCTGGCTGCCGCCGATCGGATAAAAGCCGACCGCGATGCCGTTGACGTCCTTCTGCCACTCGCCGAACGAGGTGGTGCAGCCGTACTGGGCGTAGTCGCGGGTGCCGCGTTCGATCGCGGCGAGCACGGCTTCGTAGGCCATCTCGTCGAGTTCCTGGTAGCGCGCCAGGATTTCCTTGCGCTCCTGCTCGCTTGCCTTGACCAGGTAGGCGCGCCCGATGGCCGACACCGCCAGCGGCATGCGCGAACCCACCTGCAGCGCGAGGGCCAGGGCCGCGGTACTGCGGCACACTTCGATGTAGATCATCGAGAGCCGGTCGCGCACCGCGATCGAGACCGTGGTGCCGGAAAACTCGGCCAGCTCCTGCATCATCGGGCGCGCCAGCTGGCGGATGTCGAGGCGCGCGAGCATGGCGCTGCCCAGGCCCAGCGTGGCCGTGCCCAGCACGTAGCGCCCGCCGCTTTCCTGTACCAGGTAGCCCAGGCGCGTGAGGGTGTAGGTGAAGCGGGTGACGGTGGATTTCGGCAGGTCGCAACGCTCGGCGATCTGGTGGTTGGTCAGGCCCTTGTCGGCCGAGCGAAAGCAGGACAGCACCTCGAGCCCGCGCGCCAGCGCCGTGATGAAATAGCGCTGCTCGTTCTTGCGCGATGCATCGAGGAGCTCGCCGCCCTCAAGCTCCTCGCCGGTCGTGTTGGTATCGCTCGATTGCATGGATTTACCCCAGTCTGGACGTGAAGAATACGAGCCGGTTCGCCTTCTGAAAAGAGGCTTTGCCGGGAAGCGCAAGGCATGGCACACTGGACTCGCTGTACTGACGGATGAGTAGCACCGGCACGACGTTCTGAGCTGCATCGTCCCGCCTCCTGGCGCCGTTTGCGCTTCGCTAACAAAACGTTGCTACTCGTCTGAAAGTATCGTATCCTTTTTTTGTTCCATTTTATACCTCGCAGTTTCACGTAGCAAAACCAAATCGCTGAATCTACCGGGTACGCCAACGGCGCGCCCATTTCGAGGAGTCGCATGTTCACACACCATGTGTTGGCGAATACAAAGGCGGGCAGCCTTGCCGGCGCGGCTACCCGCGGCGCCGTCCCCTCCTCGTCCAGACCCTTGGCGCCGAGCGCGCATTCCCGCGGCGGCCACACGCCACGAGGTGCGCTCATGCAGTAAGACCGCGCCTTGCCCGCAGCATCCAAAACATAAAACGATCACACCAATAATGGAGACACGATTTTGGAGCTTTTCCTGCAACAAGTATTGAACGGGCTGACCCTTGGAGGGGTCTACAGCCTGGTCGCACTGGGGCTGACCCTGGTCTACGGCATCCTGCACGTGCCGAACTTCGCCCATGGCGCCTTCTACATGGCCGGCGCCTATGCCGCGTTCTTTATCATGACGAAGCTCGGCCTGAACTACTGGTGGGGCATGCTTGGCGCCGCCGTCGTGGTCGCCCTGATCTCGGTCCTGTCCGAGCGCCTGGTCTTCCATCCGCTGCGTAACGCGCCCTACCTGCACCACATGATCGCCTCGATCGGTATCCTGCTGTTCCTCGAAGCCGGGGCCCAGGCGATCTGGGGCGCGGACTTCCACCGCATGGACACGCCCTACAACCAGCTGCTTGAATTTGGCGGCCTGACCCTGCCGGCCCAGCGCCTGCTGATCATCGCCGCGGCCTTCCTGTTGGTCGCCTTGCTCCAGCTGTTCCTGAAAAAGACGATCACCGGCGCCACCATCGTGGCCATGGCGCAGAACCGCGAAGGCGCGGCCCTGGTCGGCATCGACGCCACCCGCGTGGCGATGCTCACCTTCGCCATCGCCGGCGCCCTGGCCGGCGTGGCCGCGGTGCTGTACGCGCCGATCAACCTGGTCTACACCTCGATGGGCAACCTGGTCATCACCAAGGCCTTCGTGATCATCGTGCTGGGCGGGATGGGCAGCGTGCCGGGCGCGATCGCCGGCGGGCTGATCATCGGCTTTGCCGAATCCTTCGGCGCCTTCTACATCTCGACCGACTACAAGGACATCATCGCTTTTGCCTTGCTGGTGCTGATCCTGTCGGTGCGGCCGCAGGGCCTGTTCGCCAAGGGAGCCACCTGATGAAATTCCTGAACCCCACCGTCGGCTGGAGCTTCCTGCTGGCGCTCGCCCTTGCCTTCCCTTTCCTGGCCGGTAACGACTACCACCTGACCGTGATGTCGACCGCCTATATCTACGCCATCGCCACGATCGGCCTGAACCTGATCACGGGTTATACGGGCCAGTTCAACCTGGCCCACAGCGGCTTCATGGCCGTTGGCGCCTACACGGTCGGTATCCTGACGGTCGACCACAACGTGCCCTTCTGGGTGGCGTTCGCCCTCTCCGGCGTGTTCGCGGCCTTCCTCGGCTTCTTCGTCGGCCTGGTGTCGCTGCGCCTCAAAACCCACTTCTTCTCGATCTTCACGCTCTGCGTCGGCTACATCATGTACCTCCTGATCGAGAAATGGGAAAGCCTGACCCATGGCACGGTGGGCATCATCGGCATCCCGGCGCCACCGCCGATCGGCAGCATCGACTTCACCGATCCGCGTCCGCAGTACTACCTGGTGCTGTTCTTCCTGGTTGCCAGCCTCTGGATCATGCACCGCATCGTGCGCTCTTTGCTGGGCCGCACCTTCATGGCGATCCGCAACGGCGACGACCTGGCGCAGGCGCTCGGCATCAACCTGATGCGCAACAAGCTGCTCGCATTCATGCTGTCGGTCTTCTTCTCGGGCCTGGCCGGCGGCCTGTACGCGGGGTTCGTACGCTTCATCGGCCCCGGCGTGGCCAGTGTCGAGCACACCTTCGACATGACGATGTACATGCTGGTCGGCGGCATCGGCACCCTGCTCGGCCCCTTGCTGGGTGCGATCGGCATGCCCTGGCTGACCCAGTACCTGCAGTTGCTGCAGGATTACCGCTTCGTGGTGTTCGGCCCGCTGCTGGTCTTGCTCGTGATCTTCCTGCCGCACGGGATCGTCGGCACCTGGATGAACCGCAAGCGCAGGAAGCAAGCCCTCGCCGCCCAGGCCGCGAACGCGGCTGCGGCGCCACGCGACGCCTCTCCCATCAGCGGCGCGAAAGGAGCGACCCATGCTTGAAATCGATTCGCTCACCAAACGCTTCGGGGGCCTGGCGGCCGTGAACGACGTCAGCGTCAAATTTGCACGCGGCACGATCAACGCCATCATCGGGCCGAATGGCGCCGGTAAAACCACGTTCTTCAACCTGGTCAGCGGCGCCATCGCGCCGACCTCGGGGCGGGTCATGTTCGACGGCCGCGACGTGACCGGCCTGCGCGCCGACCAGGTGGCGCGCCTGGGCATGGGACGCACCTTCCAGAGCACGACCCTGTTCAATACCGCCACCGTGCTCGACAACCTGATCGTCGGCCACCGCCTGCGCACCAAGTCAGGCCTGCTCGACGTCGTGCTGGGAACGAAGCGCCTGAAGGACGAGGAACGCATCTGCCGCGAAAAAGCGCGCGAAGCGCTCGACTTCGTCGGCCTGTCGCACATCGAAAACCGCATCGCCGGCGACATCTCGCAGGAGGAAAGAAAGCGCGTCGCCTTTGCGCTGGCCCTGTCCACCGACCCCACCCTGTTGCTGCTGGACGAACCGGCCGGCGGCGTCAATCCCGAAGAGACCGTGGGCCTGGCGGCCCTGATTCGCAAGATGGCCGCCAGCGGCCTGACGATCTGCCTGATCGAACACAAGATGGACATGATCATGAATTTGGCCGACAAGATTTTGGTACTCAATTACGGCGAAAAGATCGCGGAAGGCACGCCGAGCGAGATTCGCGCCAACCCGGTCGTGATCGAAGCCTACCTGGGGAGCGAACATGCTGCGGCTTGACAAGGTATCGCTCTCCTACGGCAGCTTCCGCGCCCTGCACGATGTCTCGATCCACGCCGACGAAGGCGAACTGGTGGTCCTGCTCGGTTCCAATGGCGCCGGCAAAAGCTCGATCTTCCTGACCATGAGCGGCCTGCAGCGCGCCGCCGCGGGCAGCATCCGCTTCGGCAAGCACGAACTGGTGGGCCGCAAGCCGTCGCAGATCGTGGCCGATGGCCTGGTGCACTGCCCGGAAGGGCGCAAGCTCTTCCCCGGCATGTCGGTGCTGAAGAACCTGACGCTGGGCGCTTACGTGCACCGGCGCGATACGAAAGGCACGCAGCGCTCGCTCGACGAAGTGTTCGAGCTGTTCCCGATCCTGAACGAGAAGAAGGACATGCCGGCCGGCTCGCTGTCCGGCGGCCAGCAGCAGATGGTGGCAATCGGCCGCGCGCTGATGGGCCGGCCGAAAGCGCTGCTGCTGGACGAACCGTCGCTCGGCCTGGCGCCCCTGGTCGTCAAGCAGATGTTCGAGGTGATCGCGCGCATCAACAAGGCCGGCACCACGATCCTGCTGGCCGAGCAGAACGCGTATGCGGCCCTGAACATCGCCAGCCGCGCGTATGTGATCGAGCAGGGTCACATCGTGATGGAAGGGGGCCGCGAGGAATTACTGAACAATGCGCAAGTGCGCAAAGCGTATATCGGCGCATAGACGCCGGATGTAGCAAGAAGCGACCGTAGCACCCACAACAAGTAAATTTTAGGAGACTGCAAGATGAAAGTGCACGCCAAGTTGTCCCGTCGTACCCTGCTGGCCGCGGCCGCAGCCACCCTCGCCTTTGCCGCCGGCGGCGTGCAAGCGCAGGAAATCATCAAGATCGGCTACTCGGGTCCGCTATCCGGCGGCGCGGCCCTGTACGGCAAGAACGTATTGAGCGGCATGGAAATGGCCGCAGGCGAAATCAATGCCAAGCCACTGACCATCGGCGGCAAGAACTACAAGGTCGAGATCGTCGCCCTGGACGACAAGTACAACCCGGCCGAGACCGCGATCAACGTCCAGCGCCTGGTGCAGCAGCACAAGACCGCCGCCGTGCTGGTGCCGCATTCGGGCGGCATCTTCGCGGTCCAGGCCTTCAACGAAAAAGCGAACATGCTGCTGCTGGCCTATACCAGCCTGCCGCAAGTCACCGAACGCGGCAACAAGCTGACCATCCGCATCCCGCCTGATTTCACCGGCTACATCGGCCCGTTCACCAAGGCCATGATGGGCAAGCACGGCAAGAACGTCGCCATGGTGCAAGCCGACCACGACTACGCGAAAGCCTGGTCGGCCGCCTTCAAGCCGGCCTGGGAAGCTGCCGGCGGCAAGGTCGTCGCGGAAAATCCGATGTCCTACAACAAGGCCACCGACTTCTACAGCGGCGTCAGCCGTGCCATGCAATCGAAGCCGGACGTCATGTTCATCGGCGGCGCCTCCGAGCCGACCGCACTGGTAGCCAAGCAGGCGCGCGAGCTGGGCTTCAAGGGCGGCTTCATCATCCTCGACCAGGCCAAGATCGACGAAATGGCCAAGGTAGTCGGCGGCCTGGCGCCACTCGAAGGATCGATCGGCGTGATGCCGCTGGCAAACGACGACCGTCCGGAAGCCGTCGCCTTCACCGCGCGTTATCGCAAGCTGAACCCGGGCAAGGATCCAAGCACCGAGATCAGCCTGAACTACTCGACCGTGCACGCAACGGTGGCCGCCATGAAACTGGCCAACAGCACCACCGACGCCACCGCGATCCGCACCCAGATGGAAAAGGCGTTCACTACCCTGCCCGCGGCCTACAACCCGAACGACATCGACGGCCTGGACAGCAAAGGCGGCACGATCGCCAATACCATCCTGGGCACGGTCGAGGGCGGCAAGATCAAGGGTCAGTTCCTGCGCGCCCTGAATGCTGGCAAATAAGCCGGGCAATAAGCCTTAGCGAATGACCGCCCCGGCCCGCGTATCGTGGCGGTCATGGTCGTTGAAGTCGGCCCGCTCCGAGTAACGCGGATCGGGCGCGACGTACACCCGCACCTCGTGGCCCAGCGCTCCCGCCGGCGCCACCTGGTTCAGGTCGAACACCTGCACGATCGGGCTGGTGTTGAAACTCCAGGCAAATTCCCCAGAGCCATTGATAAAGCGAATGGTATCGCCGGCGACGACGTTCACGTATTGCGTGTCCGACGACAGGTTGACGATACGGGTAGCGGCGCCCAGGGGAACCGGGGTGCCGAGCAGGTCGGCGCGCGGCGTGACCGCGGTGGCCGATATGCAGGCCGTCAACAGCGTGACGATGACGGCAGGGACAAGGGGACGTGATGACATGATGTGCTCCATTAGACGGACAAACGTCAATTCACTGTAGTCCGCGGATGGCCGGAATTGAAGCGCGACAGCAGGAAATAATTTCGGGTATTGGCGGGAGGAATGACGTGCGCGGCCGGAATGTCCGCATCGCGCGGTGCGGTGTGCAACGACACGAACGCGTGGGCTCGACAGCCCACGCGGTACAAAGCCGGCACCGACGCGCCCAAACCATTTACACCACGCCGCGTTCCTTCAGGCCTTGCAAGGTCTCTTCCGACAGCCCGAGCAAGTCCGCCAGCACCTCCCGCGTCCCCTCCCCCAGCGTCGGCGGCGCCATGCGCACCGGCAGGCGTTCCCCATCGAACCGGTACGGCGAGGCCATCACATCCACATTTCCGGCCACCGGATGCGGCATGCTGGTCACCAAACCGGACTCCACAGCGCGCGACGAGGTCATCGCCTCATGCAGCCCGGCCACTTCGCCGCAGGGAATGCCGACCGCCGCCATCCGTTCCAGCAGCTCCTTGCGCTTGCGCTTCGACACCTCCGCGCGCAGTTGCGGCGCCAGTTCCTCGCGGTGTCTGGTGCGCTCGAGGTTGGTCTTGAAGCGTTCGTCATTGGAAATGTCCGGCCGCTCGATGACTTCGGTACAAAAGCGCAGGAACTGGCTGTTGTTGCCGACCGCGATCACCAGCGGACCGTCTTCGGCCTCGTACACGCCATACGGCATGATTGACGGGTGCGCATTGCCGTAGCGCGGAGGATCGTTCCCGAGCAGCAGGGCTTCGAGACCGTAATAAGCTGTGATCATCAGCCCGCAGTCGAACAGGGCCATGCCGATATGGCGTCCCAGCCCGGTACGTTCGCGGTCGTAGAGCGCGGCGAGCACGCCCTGGGCCGCGTACATTCCCGTCATCATGTCGACCGCGGCGACGCCGAATTTCAGCGGCGGCTGGGTCGGCTCGCCATTCAGGGCCATCAAGCCGGCTTCGCCCTGGATCACCAGGTCGTAGCCGGGACGCGCCGCTTCCGGCCCGGTGCGGTCGTAGCCCGTGATCGAACAGTAAATCAGGCCCGGCTGCTCATGTTTCATGGCTTCGTAGCCGAGACCGAGGCGCTCGATGTCGCCGAACTTGAAGTTCTGGATGACGACGTCGCTTTTGCGGATCAGGTCGCGCGCGATCTGCTGGCCTTCCGGCGTTTTGAGGTCGAGGCAGACGGAACGCTTGTTGCGGTTGACACTGTTGAAGTACGCCGTTTCGGTGGCGCCCACGCGCATGCCCCAGTCGCGCGTGTCGTCGCCGCGCACCGGGTGCTCGACCTTGATGACCTCGGCGCCGAGGTCGCCCAGCACCATGGCGCACCAGGGTCCGGCCAGCACCCGCGACAGATCGAGGACGCGCACGCCGGCCAGCGGCAGGGAGGATTTGTTTGTCACTGTGTGTCTCCAGTACGCCCACGCAGGGACGCGAAATCGGGCGCGCGTTTTTCGAAGAAGGCCTTGATGCCCTCCTGCGCCTCGTCGTCGCCCTGCGACTCGGCCATCAACTGCGCTTCGAGGTCGAGCTGATCATCCAGGCTGGCGTGGCCAGCATGCTCGCACAACTGCTTGATACGGCTGGCCGCATTCGCCGGGCCGGCGGCGATGCGTTCTGCCAGCGCGATTGCCTCGGCCAGCGCCGCGCCGGGTTCGCTCAGGCGGTTCACCGCGCCCAGCGCATGCAGGCGCTCGGCGGGAATCCGCTCGCCCAGCAGGCAGAGTTCCATCATCTGCTGGCGCGACAGGAACTGCGACAGAAAGGACGCCGCGCCGCCATCCGGACTCAGGCCCACCTTCACATAGGCCATCGTGAAGAAAGCCTTGTTCGACGCGACCAGCAGGTCGCAGGCCAGTGCCAGCGACATGCCGGCGCCGGCCGCAGCCCCCTCCACCGCCGCGATCACCGGCTTCGGGCAGGCGCGAATCGCCCGCACCAGCGCATGCAGGCGTTCGATCTTCTCGCGCCTTTCATGGGGCGCCAGGTCGCGCCGCGTGGCCAGCTGGCGCAGGTCGCCGCCGGCGCAGAAGAAGTCGCCTTCTCCCGTGAAGACGATCGCGCCGATGGCAGGATCGGCCGCAGCCGCGTTCAAGGCTGCGGGCAAAGCGTCGTACAGCGCAGGGGTAATCGCGTTCCTCGCTGCCGGATTGCTGTTCACGAGAATGCGCACCGATCCCTCGGTGCGCACCAGCAGGCCAGTGCTCATGCTGCTTGCTGCCGGCCGAGCGCGATATAGCGCTCGAGGTGATGGTCTTCGTCGCCCAGCTGGTGGTCGATCATCACCAGGCGCTTGGCGTAATGCGCCAGCGGCAGTTCCCAGGTCATGCCGATGCCGCCGTGGAGCTGGATGCATTCCTCGGCCACTTTGGTGCCGATGCGGCCGATCGACATTTTGGCGGCGGACAGGGCACGTTCGCGCGTAATGCGGTCGGCGTCGAGCGCGGCGGCCGCGTTGATGACCGCTGACCGCGCCTGTTCGATTTCCAGCAGCAGGTCGGCCATGCGATGCTGCAGCGCCTGGAAGCTGCCGATCGGGACGCCGAACTGCTTGCGGGTACGCAGGTAGTCGAGCGTGGCCGCCTTGGCCGCTTCCATTGCGCCCAGCGCTTCGGCGCACAGGGCCAGGATGCCGCGCCCGGTTGCCCGTTCGAGCGTGGCGTAGCCCTGGCCTTCTTCGCCCAGCAATGCGTCGGCGCCGAGACGCACGTTTTCGAACGTCAGCTCGGCGACGTGGCCGCCGTCGATGGTCGGTGTGCCAACGATGCGCAGGCCTGCCGTGTCGGCCTGCACCAGGAACAGCGAGATCCCCGCTTCGTCGTCGACTGCGCCGGCCGTGCGGGCCGAGACGACAAATACCTTCGCCTGCGCACCTTGCGGCACCACCGACTTGACGCCATTCAGTACCCAGCCTTCGCCCTCGCGCTGGGCAGCGAGGCCCACGCGCGCCAGTTCGTAATGCGTGTCCGGCTCGTCGTGCGCGAAGCTGGCGATGGTGCTGCCGTCGGCAATACTCTCCAGCAGGCCGCGCTGCGCTTCGTTGCCGGCAGCCGCAATCGCTTCGCCGGCCAGCACGGCGCTGCCCAGCAGGGGTTCCAGCACCAGGCCGCGTCCCAGCGCTTCGAAGACGATGGCGATATCGAAGCCGGCGCCGCCGAAGCCGCCGTCTTCCTCGCGCATCAGGACGCCGATCGCGCCCAGTTCGGCAAAGTGGTTCCACATGTCGGGCGAATAGCCCTCGCCTGTCGCGGCGATCTTGTTGCGCGTCTCGAAACCGTAACGCTCGGCGATGAAGCGGTTCAGGCTATCGGCCAGCATGCGCCGTTCTTCGGTATGTTCGAAATTCATGGTCTGCTACTCCTTACAGTCCGAGAATCATCTTGGAGATGATGTTCTTCTGGATCTCGTTGGAGCCGCCGAAGATCGACAGCTTGCGGTTGTTGAAGTACTGCGCCGAGGCCGCGGCCGAATATTCCGGACCGAATGCCGGTCCTGCGTAGTCGGCCTCCAGCATGTCCTGCGTGAACGGACGCGCATGCACGCCCATCGCGCGGCGCACCAGCGACGTGATCTCCTGGCGAATTTCGGTGCCGCGGATCTTGAGCATCGAGCTCTCCGCACCCGGCACGCCGCCGCCGGCCACGGCCGCGATCACGCGCATATTCGTCGTCTTCATGTTCTCGAGGTCGATCTCGACCCGCGCCAGGCGCACGGCGAAGCTCGGGTCTTCCAGCAGCGGACGGCCGTTGCGGGTCTGGCGCGCCGCGACTTTCTTCAGGCGCGCGAGGGCCGCCACCGAGAAGCCGACGCCGGCGATGTTCGTGCGCTCGTAGGTCAGCAGGTATTTGGCGCAGGTCCAGCCGGCATTCTCCTCGCCCACCAGGTTCTGGATCGGCACCCGAACGTCGGTGAAGAATACCTCGTTGACTTCATGCTCGCCGTCGAGCGTGATGATCGGACGCACGTCGATGCCGGGCGAATTCATGTCGATCAGGAGAAAACTGATGCCGGACTGCTTCTTCGCTTCGCGGTCGGTACGCACCAGGCAGAAGATCATGTTGGCGTACTGCCCAAGCGTGGTCCAGGTCTTCTGGCCATTGACGATGTAATGCTCGCCCTCGGCATCGACCCCGCGCACGGCGGTGGTCTTCACCGCTGCCAGGTCGGAACCTGCGCCCGGTTCCGAATACCCCTGGCACCACCAGTCGTCGCCATTGAGGATGCGCGGCAGCCAGTAGGCCTTTTGCGCTTCGTTGCCGTACTTGATCAGCACGGGCCCGAGCATGTTAACGCCGAAGGGAACGATGCGCGGCGCGTGGGCAATCGCGCTTTCGTTCTCGAAGATGAATTTTTCAATCGCCGTCCAGCCCGGCCCGCCGTATTCCTCGGGCCAGTGGTTCGCCAGCCAGCCGCGTTCGTTGAGGACGGCGTGCCACTCTTCCATGTCGGCTTTCGACAGGTGCTTGCCTTCGGCGACCTTGTCGGACAGACGGGCGGGCAGCTTCTCGGCCAGGAAGGCCTGCACTTCGCTGCGGAAGGATTCTTCTTGCGGGGTGAAATTCAGGTCCATGGCGTTCCTTAGTAAATCTCGAACAGGCCGGCGGCGCCCATGCCGCCCGCGATGCACATCGTGACGACCGCATATCTGGCGCCGCGACGGCGCCCTTCCAGCAGCAGGTGGCCGGCCAGGCGCGCACCGGTCATGCCGAACGGGTGGCCGATCGAAATGGCGCCGCCGTCGACGTTCAGTCGCTCGTCGGGAATGCCGAGCTGCTGCTGGCAGTAGATGGCCTGCGAAGCGAAAGCTTCGTTGAGCTCCCACAGGTCGATGTCGTCGACCGTCAAGCCATGGCGCGCCAGCAGTTTCGGCACCGCGAACACCGGGCCGATGCCCATCTCGTCGGGCTCGCAGCCCGCAACCGCCATGCCGCGGAACACGCCCAGCGGCGTCAAGCCCAGGCGCGCGGCTTCTTTTGCTTCCATCATCACGCACGCCGACGCGCCGTCCGACAGTTGCGAGGCGTTACCCGCCGTGACGAATTTGCCTTCGCCCATGACAGGCGCCAGTTTTGCGAGGCCCTCATAGGTCGTGCCGCGGCGGTTGCAGGTGTCTTCGGCTATCGTCACTTCACGCTTCGTGACCGCCCTGGTTTCCTTGTCGGTCACCGCCATCGTCGTGGTGCAGGGTACGATCTCTTCCTTGTAGCGCCCGGCCAGCTGGGCCTCCTCGGTCTTGCGCTGGCTCTCGAACGAGAAGCGGTCTTGCGCTTCGCGCGAGATGCCGTAACGCGCGGCGACGATGTCGGCGGTGTCGATCATCGGCATGTAGAGTTCCGGCTTGTTGTCGAGGATCCACGGGTCCATGCCGGAGTCGCCGCTGTCGCGGGTGCGGATCTGCGAAATGCTCTCGACGCCGCCGGCGATGATCGCCGGGGCGCCGTCGACCACGATGCGCCCGGCGCCGATGGCGATCGCCTGCAAGCCGGAAGCGCAGAAGCGGTTCACGGTGGTGCCGGCAATGCTGATCGGCAGGCCGGCGCGGATGATGGCCTGGCGCGCGACGTTGCGGCCGGTCGTGCCTTCCGGGTAGCCGCAGCCGAGGATTGCGTCCTCGATCAGGCCTGGGTCGATCCCGGCGCGCTCGACGGCGGCACGCACGGCAAAGGCGGCCAGTTCCGGGCCGGAGGTGATGTTGAATTCGCCGCGGTGGGCCTTGGTCAAAGGCGTGCGGGCGGTTGAAACGATGACGGCTTCGCGCATGGCGAGTCTCCTGTGGGTTTTCTTTATTTATTTAGTCTGGTTCAGGCTGGCGAAGTTCGCGCCGCGCTCGACCAGGTCGACCAGCAGCGGCGAAGGCTGCCAGAAGATCGGATCTTCTTTCGCGAATTCCCGGATGTCGGCCAGGATCTTCGGCAGGCCGACCGTATCGGCGTAATGCATCGGGCCGCCGCGATAGCGCGGGAAGCCGTAGCCGTGGACAAACGTCACGTCGACGTCGAGCGGGCGCAGGGCGATCTTCTGGTGTACCACGTTCGCGCCTTCGTTGACCATGGCAGCGAGGTAGCGGCGCACGATCTCTTCATCGGTGAAGCTCTTTGGCGTGATGCCGGCGCGCTGGCGCTCGGCGTCGATGATGCGTTCCACTTCCGGATCGGGCGTGCCGACGCGGGCGCCTTCCGGATACAGGTAATAGCCGCGGCCCGTCTTCTGGCCGAACCAGCCGCGTTCGCACAGGCGGTCCGGAATCTGCACGTAGCGCGCTTGCGGGTCGCGCGTGGCGGCGCGGCGCTTGCGCGTGGCCCAGCCGATGTCGCCGCCCGCCAGATCGGATACCTGGAAGGGTCCCATCGGATAACCGAAGTCGCGCACCGCCTTGTCGATCTGCCAGGGCGAAGCGCCGTCTTCCATCATGGCCTGGGCAGCGGCGCCGTAGACGGCCAGCACGCGGTTGCCGATGAACCCATCGCAGACGCCGGCGCGCACCGCCGTTTTTTTGAGCTTCTTCGCCAGCGCGAAGGCAGTGGCGACGACGTCCGGTGCGACTTTGCCAGGGACGACGATTTCCAGCAGCTTCATGATGTTCGCCGGCGAGAAGAAGTGCAGGCCGATGACGTCTTGCGGGCGGGTGATCGAGGCGGCGATCTGGTCGATGTCGAGGTAGGAAGTATTCGTGGCCAGCACGGCGCCCGGTTTGCAGACGCGGTCGAGTTCCCCGAACACGGCCTGCTTAACGGCCATTTCCTCGAACACGGCTTCGATCACCAGGTCGACCCCGCCCAGGGCGTCGTAGGCGGTACTGCCGCTCCAGCGCTTCATGATCGCTTCTTTCGCCTCTGGCTTCATGCGGCCCTTGGCGATCAGGCCGGTGTAGACTTTTTCGACGTTGGCGCGGCCGCGCGCCAACGCTTCCTCGTCGCGTTCGATCATCACCACCGGCAGGCCGGCGTCGAGCACCGCGACCGCAATACCGGCGCCCATGGTGCCGCCGCCGACGATGCCGACGCTCTTGACCTCGCGCGGCTGCGCCGAACGGGTCTCCGGCGACTTGGCCGCTTCGCGCTCGGCGAAGAATGCGTGCACCAGGCCGGCGCGCTGCGGGCTGTCCAGGCATTCGAGGAAGAGCTTGCGTTCGAGGCCGAGGCCGTCCTCGAAACCGAGGTCGAGCGCGCCCTGCACGGCGTCGACGATTTTCGAAGGTGAGAACAGGCCGCGCGCTTTCTTGCCGGTTTCAAGACGGGCGGCGTCGATGGCTGCCTGCGCCGTGGCGCGGTCCGCGAGGGCAGCCGCTTCGCTAGTGGGGCGTGGCGCCGTACCGGCGTCGATCAGTTCGCGCGCATAGGCCAGGCCGGCCGCCGCCGCGTCCTCGCCTTCGGCCAGGCGGTCGACCAGGCCGAGCTTCGCTGCCTCCGGCGCGCCGATGTGGCGCCCGCTCAGCATCAGCTCGAGCGCCGCCGCCGCGCCGATCAGGCGCGGCGTGCGCTGGGTGCCGCCGGCACCGGGCAGGAGGCCGAGCAGCACTTCCGGCAGGCCGAGTTTGGCAGTGCCCAATGCGACACGGTAATGGGAGCCCAGCGCGACTTCGAGCCCCCCGCCCAGCGCCGCACCGTGGATCGCAGCGATGACCGGCTTGCTGCACGCTTCGATGCGGTTGCAGACGTCCGGCAACGCAGGGGCTTGCGGCGGCTTGCCGAATTCGCGGATGTCGGCGCCACCGAGGAAATTGCGGCCGGCGCCGGCCAGCACGACCGCCTTGACCGCGGGGTCGCGCTCGGCGCTATCGATCGCCTCGACCAGGGCGCGCCGCACGTCGACGCCGAGCGCGTTCACCGGCGGATTGTCGATCGTGACCAGGAGGATGTCGTCGTGGCGCTGCGTCGTGACGGGTGCGGGGGAAGTATTCAAGCCTGTCTCCTTGTGAGGTGTTTCGCTGTGCGAAATTATGTTTTGCAGTTCTCAGCGAAATCAACGATACCGCATTTTTGGCGATGCTGTAAATGCCAAAGATTGCGGCGCTTTTTCCGTCATTGCGCCCCGCGCAACGTCCAGCTCATCATTAACCTCAACTGTTCCTTCATAGGACAGCATTCATTTTGTTTTGCTGTGCGAACGGGTATTTCACGAAACAGTTGACACATTTCTTTCGGTTGTGTGAATATCCGCTCAGACCCGGCCCCAGACGCCAGGCACCGAGACAGATGAAAGAATCCATGCAAGACGAGATCGAGTCATTCGAAGACGATGCAGCCAAGGACCGCCAGTTCGTGACGGCCCTGGCGCGCGGCCTGGAAATTTTACGCTGCTTTCGCCCCGGCGAAACCTACCTGTCCAACAGTGAAATGGCCAAGCGTACGGCGATGCCGAAACCGACGATCTCGCGCCTGACCCATACCCTCACCAAGCTCGGCTACCTCACCTGGTCGGCCGACCAGGGCCGCTACCAGCTTGGCGCGGCCGTGCTGGCCCTTGGCTACACCCTGCTTGCCAACCTCGATGTGCGCAAACTGGCGCGTCCGGCAATGGAAGAACTGGCCGAATACGCGCAGTGCAGCGTGGCCATCGGCATCCGCGACCGGCTCTCGATGGTGTACGTGGAAGCCTGCCGCGGCAGCGCGGCCGTCACGCTGCGGCGCGAGGCCGGTTCGCGCATCCCGCTGGCCACCACCGCGATGGGCAAGGCCTATCTGTGCGGCCTGCCGCAGAATGACCGCGACTTCCTGATGGACCATATCCGCCTGCAGACCGAGACCAACTGGCCGAAGATCAAGGCCGATCTCGAGCAGGGTTTTCGCGACTACCAGGACCGCGGCTTTTGCATGTCCTCGGGCCTGTGGGACGCCAACATCAGCGCCGTCGGCGTGCCGCTGGTCGACCCGGACGTGGCCAAGACGATGGCCTTCAATTGCGGCGGCCCGTCCTTCTTGCTGCCGCACGAAAAACTGGTCGAGGACCTCGGTCCGCGCCTGGTGCGGCTGGTACGCAGTGTGGAAATGAGCATGGGCCGCCACCTGGGCTGAGCGCGCGGCGCCGCCGCGGCCCCAGTGAAGTTCGCCAGGGTATTCGATGCGCCCGTGGCACCGGATTGCCCGGAGATTCGACAGATTCGCCAGCGCCTGCTGGCCGCAGCAAAGCCGGTCCCGGAAGCGGGACCGAGACCGTGAACATAACTGAAAAGGTGGAGACATGAAAAAGGCAACAAGCATCGTCCTGGCACTCGTGGCGGCAACGGGCGCAGCAAGCGTCCATGCGGAAGAATTCAAGGTCGGCGTACAGATTCCCCTGACCGGCCCGCTGGCACGGGTCGGCATGGGTACCCAGGAAGGCATCCGCGTCGCCGCCGAGGTATTCAACCGCACCAACGGCAAGCACACGATCAAGCTCGTCACCGTCGACGACGAATCGGCCCCGGCGAAAGCCGTCGCGGCGGTCGAGAAGCTGGCCAGCGAAGGCGTGGTTGCGGTGACCGGCGGCTACGGCTCGAACAACATCTCGCCGGCCTCGGACGCGGCCAACAAGCTGGGCCTGGCCTATATCACCTCGGGCGGCGTCGACGATGGCCTGGTGCAGGCGGGCCGCAAGAACTTCTTCCGCATTAATAATACGGCGGGCTACCAGAAGGCGCTGGTCGGCCTGGTCTCGGACCTGGGCGTGAAATCGGTCTCGATCATCTATTCGACCAAGGACGCGACCCAGGGCCTGGCCACCGACGTCGAAGAGACGCTGAAAAAGAAGGGCATCAAGGTCGCCATGCACGCCTTCGACCCGGCGATCACCGACTTCAAGCCGATCATCAACAAGGTCAAGCTGCGCGACCGGTCGGAATTCATCGCCATGGTCGGCTACGAGAACGACTACGTCGGCATCCTGCGCGCCGCGCGCGTGCTGAAACCATCGGTGAAAGCGGTTGCGGGCGTCTGGTCGCTGGCCACGCCGAAAATGGCGGCCGACTTCCCGGACCTGATGCCGAACGTCTACGGCACCGCCGTGCTGCCCTTCCCGGTGAACTTCACCACGCCCGAAGGCAAATCCTTCGGCGACGGTTACAAGAAGCTACACAACAAGGAACCCGATTATCTGGGCCAGTTCGGCTACGTGCAGTCGATGCTGCTGTTCGAAGCGATCGCGCGCGCTGCCGACAAGGGCACGATCAAGAAAGGCGGCGTGATCGAGGAAATGCGCATGACCGACAGCCAGACCCTGATCGGTCGCGTCAAGTTCGACGCCAACGGCGACAACCCGGGTTTTGTGCAGCGCATGGGCCAGCACCAGGGCAAGCAGGTTGTCCTCGTCTGGCCGAAAGACTCGGCAAACGGCAAGCCGACCTTCCCCGGCGTGCCTTGGTGATGGAACCTCGATAAACCTGCTGCGCGTTGACCTGGCGGTCTGCGATGCGCGCTGTACGAATCGTACAGCTGCGCTTCTCGACCACCAGGCCTGCCGCTCGCTACGGTTTCTCGAGGCTCCTTGAGCGTAATGAACTGGAATGGAATGGAATGCCGACATGACCGAATTAATTTTGCAGTCCGTATACTCCGGACTGCTGCAGGGCGGCTCGTATGCGCTGATCGCCCTGGGCCTGGCGCTGGTGTTCGGCGCCATGAAGGTGATCAACCTGGCGCACGGCGAACTGGTGCTGCTCGCAGCCTACATCGCCTATACGGTCGAATCGAAACTCGGCTGGAACCCGGTCGCCGCGATTCCCGTCGCGGTGCTGGTCGTGACGATCACCTCGGCCCTCCTCTACTTCGTCGTTGGCCGCATCAAGACCAACCGTGAAATCAATTCCCTCACCCTCACCTACGGCGTGGGCATCATCCTCACCAACCTGGTCCTCATGATCTGGAGCGCCGACGTGCGCACCACCAGCTCGACCTGGATGCAGGAAGCCTTTGTCGTCGGTGAGCTATACAGCATGCGCAGCGAAGTGCTGTTCTTCTGCGTGTCGCTGGTGCTGATCGTGGGCCTGTGGTGGTGGCTGTCGCGCAGCTGGTATGGCCGCGCGGTGCGCGCCGTTTCCAGCAACCGCGACGCCGCCAAACTTATGGGCATCAATCCCGGGCGCACCGAACTGGTCTCCTTCCTGGTGGCGGGCCTGCTGGCGGCCTTCGCCGGCGTGGCCCTGTTCAGCTATGGCGTGGTCAGCCCGGCGACCGGCAGCGTGCTCACCGTGAAAGCCTTCATCATCACGGTGCTGGCCGGTATCGGCTCGATTCCCGGAGTGCTGATCGGCGCGGTATTGCTCGGCATTGCCGAATCGCTGACGGTGACCCTCGCCAGCTCGGCCCTGCAAGAACTGGCCGGCATGGGCCTGTTCCTGCTGGTTCTCTTCTTTATGCCGAACGGCTTGTTCGGTGCAGCCGGGAGGCGCGGATGAAACTCAATAAACTCCTGATCGCGGTGCTCGCGGTCGCGTATGTCGGCGTGCCGCTCCTGCTGGGCGCGAACAACTATGTCATGAGCCTGGTGATCGCCTCGCTCGTCATCGGCGGCATCGCCCTGTCCTGGGCCTTGCTCGGCAACCTGGGCGGCATGGTGAGCTTCGGCCACGCAGCCTTCTTCGGGGTCGGTGCCTACACCTCGGCGGTGCTGTCGATGAAGTTCGGCGTGCCGGTGTTCATCGGCCTGTTGATGGGCGGCCTGGGCGCGGTGGTCGCGGCCCTCCTGATGCTGCCGGTGCTGCGCCTGCGCGGACCCTATTTCGCGCTGGCGATCCTGGCTTACGCCCACATCTTCCGCATCCTGGCCACCGAATGGACCTCGGTGACGAACGGCTCGGCCGGCATTGCCAGCATTCCGCGCCTGCCGACGCTGTTCGGAGTCGACTTCGGCGGCAAGACCGGCAACTACCTGGTGATCCTGACCATCGTGCTGGTATTCGCGCTGGTCTACGACATGATCCGGCGCAGCCCGCACGGCCTGGCCCTGCGCGCGATGCACGACAGCGAGGACGCCACCCGCGTCGTCGGCGTCAACAACACGCTGCTCAAAGGCCTGATGCTGATTGTCTCGGCCTTCATGTGCGGCGTGGTGGGAGCGTTCAACGCCCACTACATCAACTTCCTGGAGCCGGACTACGCCTTCAGTGGCCTGTGGGTGACGATCCCGATCGTCGCGGCCATTTTCGGCGGCTACCGCACGATCACCGGCCCGCTGGTGGGCGCGGTCGTGGTCTACCTGGTCGACCAGCTGTTCGTGAAGAACATGATGCCGACCGGCCACCAGCTGGTGCTGGGCGTGGTGCTGGTCGGGATGATTCTGGCCAGCCCGGACGGCCTGTTCGGCCTGGTGCGCAAGTTCATGAGGAAAAAAGATGCTACAGCTTGAAAACGTGACCGTGCGCTTCGGCGGCCTGACCGCGGTGAACGACGTGTCCCTGAACATCGGCACCGGCGACGTGGTCGGCCTGGTCGGCGCCAACGGCGCCGGCAAGACCACGCTGTTCAACGCCATTTCCGGGCTGGTGCGCCCCACCACGGGCCGCATCGTCTTCAACGGCGTCGACGTGCTGAGGGCGCCGATGTACCAGCGCGCCCGCATGGGCATCGGGCGCACCTTCCAGATCCCGCAGCCGATGCACGAACTGACCGTGCGCCAGAACCTGCAGGTTGCGCAGCGCTTCGGCACCGGGCGCATCGACGAGCGCCGCATTGCCGAGGTCCTCGACTTCACGGGCCTGGCCGCCAAGGCGGACCGCGATGCCTCGACCGGCCTGGCGCTGACCGAACTGAAAGCGCTGGAAGTGGCCAAGGCGCTCGCCACCGATCCCAAGCTTCTGCTGCTCGACGAGGTGCTGGCGGGCCTGGAGACCAACGGCAAGCGCGCCTTCATGAACATGCTCAAGGGCTTGCACGAGAAGTTCGCGGTCGGCATCTGCATCATCGAGCACGACATCGAGACCATCAGCAACCTGTGCGCGCGCGTGGCGGTACTGAACTTCGGCGAGCTGATCGCCGAGGGTACGCCGACCGAAGTGTTCAGCAATCCGGCGGTGGTGAAGAGCTATACGGGAGCGGACCATGCTTGAAATTACCAACCTGCGCGCCGGCTATGGCGCCATCAACGTGCTGTGGGACCTGTCGCTCAGCGTCACCCCGGGCAAACTGACCACCATCATCGGCCCGAATGGCGCCGGCAAGACCACGCTGCTGCGCGCGATCATGGGCCTGGTGCCGGTCAAGCAGGGTTCCATTACCCTGGACGGCAAGCAGCTCAACGGCACGCCGACCTGGGAGATGAACGACGTCTCGATGGCCATGATCCCGGAGGGCCGCATGGTGTTTCGGGACATGACGGTCGAGGAAAACCTGATGCTGGGTGCCTTTGCGCCGCAGCACCGTTCCTCGGCAGCCGCCAATCTCGAAAAATCCTACCTGATGTTCCCGCGCCTGCGCGAGCGGAGGAAGCAATTGGCGGGATCGCTTTCCGGCGGCGAAGCACAGATGCTGGCGATGGCGCGCGGCCTGATGAGCGACCCGAAACTGTTGATCATCGACGAGCCCTCGCTGGGCCTGGCGCCGGTGATGGTGAACGAATTGTTCGAGATCCTCGCGCGCCTGAAGGGCGACGGGCGTACCATCGTGCTGGTGGAACAGAATACCCAGCGCGCGGTCGGCATCGCCGACCACGTCTACCTGATGCAAAGCGGCAAAGTCGTGCTGTCGCAGGCCGCCTCCGAGGTGAGCCTCGAGCATTTGCACGACCTGTATTTCGCCCGCTGATCACATCCATTTAACCGATTAAGAGACCATCATGACCAAAACGGCATTCCACTGGGACGATCCCCTATTACTCAACAGCCAGCTGACCGACGACGAACGCATGATCCGCGACGCCGCTTACTCCTACTGCCAGGACAAGCTGCAGCCACGCATCCTCGAAGCCTTCCGCCACGAGAAAATGGATACGAGTGTTTTCCGCGAGATGGGCGAACTGGGCCTGCTCGGTCCCACCATCCCCGAAGAATACGGCGGCCCTGGCCTGAACTACGTCGCCTACGGCCTGATCGCGCGCGAAATCGAGCGCGTCGATTCCGGCTACCGCTCGATGG